>CAYYGV010000126.1:0-10504 GCA_964471615.1 uncultured Opitutaceae bacterium | reverse complement strand
CGCGGGCGGCGCTGCGCTGGGCGCGGAAGAGGATGTAGGCCTCGGCCACCTTGAAGTGGCCGGACTTCATCAACTCCTCCTGCACCATGTCCTGGATCTCCTCGATATGGACGAAGGACTGCTTGGAGGAGTGGACGCGCTCGGTGACCGCCTTGGTGATGGCGACCGCAGGGGCGGAGTCGCGCTGGAGGGAGAGGAACGTCTTGCGGACGGCGATCTCGACCTTCTGGTCGCTCCACGGGACCACCTGGTTGTTGCGGCGGATGACGCGTAGGGAAGACTGGGCGGCGGCCTCGCGATCAACCGAGATCTTGCGGGCGCGATTGAGCAGAAGGCTCTTCGCCACGAAGTAGGCGTTGTTGTCGACCAGCGTCTTCTCGATCAGCTCATAAAGGCCGTTGAGCGAGAGCCGGAGCGGCGACTGCGTGCGGGCAAGCTCGTTGAGGTTGCCGGCAACCTCGCGGCAGATGCGGGCGAGCCACGCGCGGTTCGTGTCGTTGAAGATGTCCTTTTCGCCGCGGGCGAGGCAGACGTTGGTCAGCGCCTTGCCGAGCGTGTCGGCAACCTCGGCGAGCACAAAGCGCTCCTCACCGTGCGGGCACAGCAGCACAATGTTCGGCACCTCAATGTTTTCAGAAACAACAACGTCACGCCAAGCGTAGTGGGGCTTTTGATCGATCGGGGTGTGGACAGTGCGCTTGAGAGCCAGATCGTGCGCCAGGGAAGGGTTGCTCATGGAAAGACGTAACGGGTTTGAGACAAAAGGGTAAGAGTTAGAAACGGAAAGATGACGGAGCCGGAGCGTAGCCGCAAAAGCGGCGGCAGCGCCGGCTGAAAAGCAAAGATGAAGCTAACGGGACGGGTGGACGGTGGGCCGACGCGACAGGCGAATACTGCTCAGAGCTCGTCGTCGGCAGCGACGTTAAGGGAAGAGGATTTCTGATACTCGGTGACGCGACCCTCGAAGAAGTTTTGCTCCTTCTTGATGTCCATCATCTCGGCGAGCCACGGAAGCGGGTTCTTTACGCCCACCGAGAGCGGAGCCAGGCCGCAGCTTTCCAGCCGGCGGTCCGCGATGTAGTCGATGTAGGTCAGAAAATCCTCGGAGCTGAGACCCACCGAGTTCACCGGCAGGCAATCACGAATGAACTCCTTCTCAAGGTCGATCGCCTCGCGCATCAGTCCGCGCAGCTCCTCCTTGAACTCCGGGGTCCAGATCTCGCGGTTCTCGTCCACGAGGTCCATGAAGAGGTTCCGGAACACCTCGATGTGGTTCGACTCGTCGCGCAGCGTGTACCGGAACATCTGGCCGATGCCGGGGAACTTGTTCTGCCGATAGAGCGAGAGAATCATGCCGAAGAGCCCGTAGAACTGCGTGCCCTCCATGCACTGGCCAAAAATAAAGATGTTCTTGGCCAACAACTTCTTGTTCTCGGTCTTGGTCAGATCGAGATCACGGCGCAGGGAATGCGACGCGCGGGTGACGAACTCGTTTTTCCGCAAGATCGTCGGAATGTCCTCAAACATCGCCTCGCACTCGTGCGGATTGATGCCGAGGGACGAAATCATGTAGAGGAGCGAGTCCGCATGGATGTTCTCCTCGTGGGCATGCCGACCTAGGACCAGCTTGAGTTCGGGTGCGGTGACCAGCTCGCGCACCACGTGCTGGATGTTGTCGCCGACAATGCCCTCGGCGGCCGAGAAATAGCCGATGCCCATCCGGATGATCCAGCGCTCGACGTCGGACAGCGCCTTCTCATCGCGCCACTGCTCGATGTCCTTGCCCATCGGGATGTCCTCCGGCTCCCAATGGTTCGCCTTCATCTTCCGGTACAGGTCGTACGCCCACTGGTACTTCAGCGGGAGCAGATTGAAGGTCATCGTCTCCCGCCCGTTGATCACCTTCTTGGCGGCAAAAGCAGCCTCCGCCTTGTCTTGATCAAGGATGAAGGTCTTGGAGCCGACTTGGAAGGATTTGAGCATGGAACGGAGTGGGAAATCGGGCGGTTTTTTGGGTGTTTTCGCCGCCAAATGGCGGAAGTCGAACGAGAGTTGCTGGAAGTTACTGACGCGTTGTTAACCACTACAGGATGTGGTCATGCGACGCTTCGACCACAACCTATTGGTCTCGGGTTTTCGCTCGTCAATAGGTTTATCGGGAAAAACTCATGAATTTTTCCGCGATTTTGGGCTTGCGGAGATTTCTCCCATTTCCTCCCGAGGGAAAAACTTCCCCAAACGCGTCCAAAATCGTTTTTCTCCTCTGAGAAACGCTCGTCGCCACCGGTCGGCAACGCCATCGCACGCTCCAGTCCTGGCCTGGTTTCTTCTCTGGTATCGGGCGCTGTGATACAGGATGACCCTCTGGCCAGGCGCTTTTCCGGGTCGCCTTCCTCCACCCCTTCGGACACTTCTTGCCCGTCTTGAAACGGTCGTGAATCACGCCCCGCCGACACCTTCAACTGCTTCCCGCCCGGCGATCCTGCTCGCCGCAGGGATGCTGGCGCTGCTCACGCTGGCGGCGTACGCGCCGGCTCTGCACGGGCCGTTCCTCTTCGACGACGCCTCGGCGATCCTGGAGAACCCGACGATCCGCCAGCTCTGGCCGATCGACGGCGCGCTTCATCCCCCTCCCAACAGCACGGTCTCCGGCCGCCCGCTGCTCAATCTCTCCTTCGCGCTGAGTCACGCGCTCAGCGGTCTCGATCCGTTTGGCTATCACGTTTTCAATCTCGCCGTTCACGTCCTCGCGGGGCTCCTGCTCTTCGGCTTGGTGCGACAGACCCTGCTCGCTCCCCTGCAGCGCGACCGTTTCGAACGATGGGCGCTGCCGATCAGCGTGACGGTGGCGGCGGTCTGGTTGCTCCATCCCGTGCAGACCGCGTCGGTGGCATACATCTCCCAGCGCTCAGAGGTCATCATGGGTTTCTTTTTTCTGCTCGTGCTCTATGCGTACGCGCGCAGCGCCCTATCCGAGCCGGCGTGGTTCTGGAGCACGGTCGCAGTAATGTCAGGACTGCTGGCCGCGATGGCCAAGGAGGTCGCGATGACCCTGCCCTTCGCAGCCTTGCTTTATGATCGGGCTTTCTTGTCCGGGAGCTTCGCCGAGACCTGGAAGAAGCGGCCAAGACTGTTGATCCTGCTGACCTTCACGTGGCTGATTACGGCTTCTCAAGTGCTTACTCTTAAGCAACATGGAGTTGGTCTTGGCCTCGGCAAGAGCCCCATCTCCTATCTCTTCGATGAGTGCGAGGTAGTCGTGAGGTACTTGGGCTTGGCGTGGTGGCCGAACCCGCTGGTCTTCGATTATGGTGAAAACCTGGGCTTCACGGCCGCGAGCGTAGCGACGTCGGTCGGCCTGCTTCTGGTTCTTTTCCTGGCCGCCTGCTACGCGCTCGTTCGAAGACCCGGCGTTGGCTTTCTGGCGATCATGTACTTCGTGCTGCTAGCGCCCACCTCAAGCTTCGTACCGATCGTGCACCAACCGATGGCCGAGAATCGGCTCTACCTTCCGCTGGCGCCGATCGTGACGCTCGTCGTGTGTGCTGCGGCTAGAGTCATTGGACGCCGTTGGTTTTTTGCCGGCGGGGCAGTCCTGGCGGTGACCTTCGCCTGTTTGACGGCGAACCGGAATCGCGACTTTCAGGACGAGATTCGACTTTGGCAGGACACCGCGCAGAAGCGCCCGGGCAATGCACGCGCACACTACAATCTTGGTCACGCCCTGGCCCAGGCGGGCCGAGACGGCGAAGCGGTGCCGGCGTATGAGGCGGCAATCGCGCTGAACCCGAACTATGCCGAGGCGCAGCACAACCTCGCCAACAGTCTCGCTCGCGTTGGTCGGCGGGCCGACGCCGTGGGCCACTACGAGGCTGCCCTCCGCCTCGTGCCCAACTACTCGGCCGCTCACTACAACCTGGCAATCACCCAGCAGGAGCTCGGACATCTCGACGAGGCGATCATCCACCTTGAGGCCGCGTTGCGGATCGAATCCGACAGCGCCTTCATGCACTGCCGACTTGCTGACGCCCTGGCCCGTCAGGGGCGGCGTGGTGAGGCGTACCAACACTACGCGGAAGCCACGCGACTTCAGCCCAACTACCCGGAGGCATTCTGCAATTGGGGCAACGCCCTCTCCCAAGAGGCACGATGGACCGAGGCTGTCGGCCGATATCAGGAGGCACTGAGGAACCACCCTGAGTACGTCGAAGCCCACATCAACCTGGGCAATGCGCTCTATGCGCAGCAACGCGTGAACGAAGCCGTGGAGCAGTTCGAGCTCGCCGTCCGTCTCGCGCCGCGTTCAGCAGCCGCGCATTACAACCTCGGCAATCTCGAACTCGCCCGAGGTCGTCTGCCGGAGGCGATTCGCCTTTTCGAACGGGCCCTAACCCTCGATCCCGCGCTGGCCGGCGCACATCACAACCTCGCGCTCGCACTCGTTGGATCCGGGCGCCCAACCGAGGCGCTGCCCCATTATCAGGAGACTCTGCGGCTGATGCCGGACTCCGCCGCGGCGCATCATAATCTCGCACTGGCGCTGGGGCAGCTCGGGAAGTACGCGGAGGCGATCGCCCACGAGGAAAGGGCGGTGGCTCTGCAGCCCGATTTCCCCGAAGCGCGCGACCACCTGGAGTGGCTCCGGCGCAACTGGGCCAATGCTCGGAATTAAATCGTTCCCAGCCGCGCAAAATCGGTTTTTCTCCCCACCAGCGTGAACGCGTCCCGTCCGACCCGGAGCACCCCTGCCCTGCCGTGGCTTCCGTTGGCCGTCGCCGCCTTGATCCTGGCCGCAGTCGTCTGGACCTATCGCGGCGTGGGCGCAGTGCCGTTCTATTTCGATGACGTTCCGGCGATCGAGCGCAACGAGACGATCCGACAGGTTTGGCCTCCCGGACCGATGCTGAATCCGCCAGAGACGGCGGCAGGCGCCACCGGCCGGCCGGTGGTGAATGTCTCGCTCGCGCTCAACTACGCAGTCGGCGGACTCGAGCCCAGAGGCTACCACTGGACCAATGTCGGACTTCATGCCGCGGTTGCCCTAGTCCTGTTCGGCCTCGTTCGGCGCACGCTGCTGCTGCCAGCAAGCTCGCCGAACCTCGCCAGCGCGGCCCTGCCTATTTCCGCCATCGCGACCACAATCTGGGCGGTCCATCCGCTTCTAACTGAGTCGGTCGTGTGCGTGGTGCAAAGAAACGAGGTGATCGTTGGGCTGTTCTATCTGCTGACGCTTTACGGCCTAGTTCGATCTGTAATTTCTCGTTATCCATATATTTGGAATACGGTCGCCGTGACCGCGTGCGCGTTGGGCATGGCGAGCAAGGAAGTGATGGTCACCGCTCCGGTGCTGGCGCTGCTCTATGATCGGACGTTTCTCGCGGGCAGTTTTGAGCGGGCGTGGAAAGAGCGTCGGTGGGTCTATGCCGCTTTGGTGGCGACGTGGGGGATACTCGTTTTGCTCATTTCGCAACATCACCAGCGCGCGGGCACCGTCGGTTTCGGTCTCGGAGTCAGCTCATGGGACTATCTGGTGGCGCAAGCGGGGGCAGTCGCAACCTATCTCAAACTCGCATTCTGGCCGCACCCACTGATCCTGGACTACGGACCGGATCTCTTCCCGTTAGCGCAAGTTTGGTGGCAAGGGCTGATCGTGCTGGCCCTGCTGGCAGCCTCCACTTGGGCGCTCGTCCGCAAGCCCGCGGCCGGATTCCTCGCTGCCGCCTTCTTCGTGGTGCTGTCACCTAGCTCGAGCTTTGTCCCGCTCACCACCCAGCCGATTGCCGAGCACCGGATGTACCTTCCGTTGGCTGCGGTCATGGTCCTGCTGATTGCTGTGATCTGGCGGCAGGGCTCGGTCCTACGCTACCTGGTCGTGGTTGGTTTGGCTGCAGCCTACGCCTCGCTCACGGTGTCACGAGTGGAGCTCTACACCGACGACGAGAAGCTCTGGATGGACAATGCCGCCAAGACCCCGGGCAATGCTCGCGCGCATGCCAGCTTGGGAGCGATATTCGCGAGGCGTGGCATGTGGAAGGAAGCGCTTCCCCAACTGGCTGAGGCGGTTCGGCTCCGACCCGATTATGCCGATGCTCGCAGCGACTACGCCACCGCACTCATGCAATCAGGACGCAGCGAAGAGGCGGTGCGCGAGCTCACCGCAGCGAGGCGACTGAAACCGAGCGACGCTGACATCCAATACAACCTCGGTGTAGCTCTGGCCCAAGCCGGGCGAACAGCCGAAAGCGCCAGCGAATTTCGCGAAGCGGCCAGAAAGTCCCCTCGCCGCGTCGAAGCCTGGAACAACCTGGGAGACGCATTGCTTCGGCAGGGACAGCTGACCGAGGCACTTGAGGCTTTCCAAAAGGTACTCTCGCTCGATCCAGACTCGGCGGCGGCCCACAACAACGCGGGTGTCGTGTTGATGCGAATGGGACGCCCGGCTGAAGCCGTGCCACACTATCAGGCAACCCTGCGCCAGCATCCGGGCTTGGCGATGGTGCACCACAATCTCGCGCTGGCTCTGGCCCAATCAGGCAGGATCAGCGAGGCCATCGCCCACGACGAGGAAGCGATTCGCCTGCAGCCGGACTTCACTGCTGCCCGCGAACAGCTCGAGCGCCTGCGTCAGGAACGCTAAAGTCAGAGGACCTCCGCCACAGGCGGAGGGGAGGCTCGTCGAACCAAAAGCAAAGAGGCGGCTGCGTTGCCGCAGCCGCCTCTTGAGATGAATCAGCCGAGGGCTGAGATCAGAACTTGATCTTCAGGCCGGCCTGGACCTGCCAACGCGAGATCGGCGTGTCGTTGGCAACGATCGGCATACCGTCGAGCGTGCCGCTGTTGAAGGTGTAGTTCCACTGGCCCTGACCATTGTTGGCCGTGGCATTGTAGGTGGCACCCGCAACCGCGCGGCGATAGGAGAACGGAATCTCCTCCATCTGGCCCCAGCTCTTGTCGATCATGTTCCCGATATTGAGGACATTGACGAAGAGCTCGGTCTTGACGCTCTTCCAGATCGGCACCTCCTGCGAGATGCGAATGTCGAGCGTGTTGAGCCACGGCGAAACCTCGCTGTTACGCTCCGGGTGGGTGCCCTGGTACTTCCAGAGGTCGTTCGTCTGGATGAACGCGAAGAAGGCATCACGCTCGGTAGCGCTCGCCCACGCGACCTTCGGGTCGCTCGGGCCGGCCGGGACGTAGAGGAGGTCGTTGAACGCGTATCCGTCGCCGTTGGCGTCACCGCGGAACACCCACGAGTACGGGTGGCCGGTGCGGCTCTGCCAGATGAACGACACACGGGTCTTGTTGCTCTTGATGAACTCAAACTGCCGCGTGAACGTGCCGACGATGCGGTCCTTGATGTTCGTGTTCGAGATCGAGGCCCGGTCCTCGTTCGGGTTGAACGAGGCGCGGTTCGAGTAGTTCGAACTCGCGACGGACGACGTCATCGGGCTGACCTCGGTCGCCTTGCCACGGGTCCAGGAGAGCGACCAGCCCCAGTTGTTCTTCAGCGGGCGGCTGAGCGAGAACGTCGTGCCGTCGGCGCCGCCATTGCGGGTGTTCGTGAGGTAGAACACGTCGGCGAAGCCGTTGCCAACGGGACCGCCCGTCGTCACGCGGCGGCGACCAGCCGTGCTGGTGGTCGTGCTCGAGGTGATGCTCGAAACGGTGCCGTAGCGAACGCGGCCGTCGGGCATTACGCTCGGGCCATCCGTCGCGATCTTGTAGTTGAGGAACTCAACATTCAGCGCGGAGTCGACCACGTTGTGGTAAACTTCCGCCGTGAAGTTGATGCCGCCCCACGGCAGCTGGTGATCGAAGGCAAGATTGCTCTTCCACAGCGCGGGCTGGCGGAACTTCGGGTCGGTAACGTTGATGTTCGGGCTGCCAAGGGCACCACCGGGGATCGGCTGGTTGTTGACGTCCGGGCTGAAGGTGATGCCGGGCAGCTGGCCCGAGGTTGCGGTCGCATTGGCCACCGAACCGGCGTTCGAGTAGGCGTTCGAGATCCAGACCGCCGGGTTCTTGCCCTGGAAGAGGCCGAAGCCACCGCGGAGCTGGGTCTTGCGCTCGGTGTTGAACTTGTAGGTGAAGCCAACGCGCGGAGCGATCGTCTCGTTGCCGCTGTTCGTCGTGGTGTTGTCCGTCACCGCACCACCGTTCGGGCGATTGAATCCGGCGGAGGAGAAACCAGCAGCAACCGGCGGCTTCTGGCCGATATGCGGGTAATCATACCGAACACCAAGCATGAAGGTGAGGGCCGAGTTGACCTTGATCGTGTCTTGGACGAACAGCGCGTAGGCCTCGTACTTCCAGTTCGCGATGGCGTCATTGATCGAGAAGCCCGAGTAGGCCTTGGCCAGCTGGTAGGCGCTCGGCGGGGTGCCAGCCACCCAGTTCGTGATGTTGGAGAACGTGTAGTAGCCGTCCGTGTACTGCACGAAGGCGTTGCGGTACTTGGTCGAATCGGACTCCGCGCCACCGCTGATCGTGTGGTCGCCCACCGAGTACTCGGCGATGAACTTGCCGACCGTCTCCTTGGTGATGATCTGATTCAGCTGGCGGGACGACTCCGTGCCGAAGTAGACCGCGCCGTTGGTGATCGTGGCGCCCGTGTCGTAACGGGTGCCCGTGATGCCCTGGACCTGAACCTGCGGGAACGGCGCGCCCTTGTTGGCGGGCGAACCATTGAAGCGGTTGTAGGAGAGATCGACTTCCGTGCGGAGGTCAGGGGTCCACTGGCTGAACAGCTGGGCCGTGTAGGCGTCCGTGTTGCGGGGCTGGTCGTACCAGTAGTTGCTCAGTGAAGTGTTGGTCGAGCCCGTGTAGTTCGCAAACGCGGTGTCATGACCGTAATTCTTGCGGTAGGACAGCGAGAGGCGGTGGGCCTGGCTGATGTTCCAGTCGACCTTGCCGATGAGCGTGCGCTGCGTGGACGTGTTGTCGGCGTTCAGCGAGCCCGGGTCGTAACCCAGCGCCTTGGCGCGGGCGACGATGGTGGCGAGAAGCGTGGCGTCCGGAACGAAGTTAGCCTGCGGGGGCGCGGCGTTGCGCTTGAAGTCCTCATAGGCGACGAAGAAGAACAGCTTGTCGCGGATGATCGGGCCACCGAGCGTGATGCCGTAGGTGCGCTCCTTGAAGGTTTCCTTCAGGTTCGTGACGGGATTCTTGGCGCGCCAATCTTGGTCGGTCCACTCACCGTAGACCGAACCGTGGAAGTTGTTCGTGCCGGATTTGATCGTGGCATTGAGCAGCGCGCCGGTGAAGCCGGCATAGCGGGTGTCGTAGGGAGAGAGCTGGACGTTCAGGTTCTCAATCGCATCGAGCGGGATCGGGCTGCGCAGCGAGGAGAAACCGTTGCTGTTCAGACCGAACGTGTCGCTCGCCTGCACACCGTCGACGAGGAAGGAGTTGTAACGGAAGTTCTGGCCCTGAGCGCTCAGCTGGCCGCCCTGGTCGAGGGAGCCGAGGTAAAGGCGCGAGTCGAGGTTGGCGACATCCTGCACGCTGCGGCGGACCGTGGCGGTGTTGCTGATGTCCTGATCCGAGAACGTCGTGCCCGTACCCATCTTGCCGGCGTCAAACGTCGTGTCCTTGCTGGCAGAAACGCTGAACGCCTCCATCTTCACAACCTCGGCGGAGAGTTGAAAGTTAACGGCGGCGTTTTCTTCGAGGTTGAGGTAGATTTCTTTCTGCTCCTGCGGCTGGAGGTCTTTGGCGGAAGCGGTGACCGTGTACGGGCCACCGACGCGCATACCGGACAGGTTGTACTGGCCGTTTGAACGGGACACGGCGATCGAGCGCGTTCCGGTGGGTTCGTGTACGACGGTAACGGTTACGCCGGCGATCGGCGTCCCGTTTTTGTCAGTAACAACACCGTTGATAGCCGCGGTAGTGATACCTTGGCCGAACACCGCTGTTGCCATCGTTAGGCTGAAGGCGATCAGCGCCGTCAGGAAATGCGCGATGCGGGTAGTCTTGTGCATGGATTGGTAGTTTCGGTTACGTTTCTTGCCGGCGATAGGTCCGTCGACAGCTTGAGTTGGTCAACGCAAGACCCGTGCCACTGGTCAGTCAAGCCCCGAGGGATTCGAAGTGGCCGACGTTTCTGAAAAGTAACTCCACTCTCTCGCGCAAGCCTGCGCGCGACTCGCGTTCGCCACCGAGGTTCAGTTGATCGATTCTCCAGGCAGCTTCCTCGAGCTCCCTGCATTGACCAACATCCGGCCAAAGCGTGAACACGGACTCGGCAGGCTAGGGACGTCGGTCCAGCACGAGCAGATCCTGAGGTCTAGCAACTGGGTTAGCTGCGCCGACTGCCGATCCTGCAGGCCTCGAGACGCAAACCAACTGCTCCACTCGCGATCAAAATTTCAAGGGAATCAAACATCGTCGATTCGCGGGAACCAGTAAGGGCTCTCTCGCGATGCGGGAAAAAGAAAAGGCCCGGACCTTCTTTCGAAGATCCGGGCCATAAACCTGGCAACGACCTACTCTCGCGGGACCT
>CAYYGV010000125.1:0-10523 GCA_964471615.1 uncultured Opitutaceae bacterium | reverse complement strand
TCCGGTTTTTCCACGAGGAGGGCTACCTCATCGTGCCGGACGTGTTTCCGGCCGCAGACCTCGAGCCGGTTCGCGCGTCGTTGCACGGGGAGATCAATCGTCTCGCGCGACAGTTCGAGGCCGAGGGCAAGCTCCGGGATCGTCATGAGGAGCTGGGTTTCGACCGGCAGCTGTCCGCGATCTTTCGCGAGTCGAAGGAGTGCGGCGACGCGATCATCAAGTCGCTCATCGGTGAGCGCGGCGGCGGGTTCTACTCGCGCGAGATCTTTGACCTGATTGTCCACCCGGCGCTGCTCCGCGCAATCGCCGCGCTGGTTGGCTCTGAGGAAGTCGTGGCCTCGCCCTACCGCATCCGGCCCAAGCTGCCGAATCTCGGGCGGGGCGTGGTGCCGTGGCACCAGGACAGCGGCTACCTGGCCGGCCATTGCGACCAGCACCTGATCATCACCTGCTGGGTGCCGTTTGTGGACGCGACGGCCGAGAATGGCTGCATGGAGATTCTGCCACGCACGCACCGCGGGCCGGTTTACCAGCACCACGCGGGCGGCAACGCCGATTTTCTAGTGATCCGCGACGGGGATCTTCCCGACGACCCGCGGAAGGCGATCACCGCGGCC
This sequence comes from uncultured Opitutaceae bacterium, assembly GCA_964471615.1. Classification (GTDB taxonomy): domain Bacteria; phylum Verrucomicrobiota; class Verrucomicrobiia; order Opitutales; family Opitutaceae; genus Opi-474. The sequence goes on along the minus strand of CAYYGV010000125.1, from coordinate 9,906 downwards.
TGCCCGCGCGGCGGGGCCGTGTTCATGACGAACCGGACGCCGCACTGCTCGACGCCGAATATCTCCGATCACATCCGCTGGAGCGTCGACCTGCGCTACAAGGCCGCGGATGTGCCCAACAACGTCGGGCTCGAACCCGCGTCGCTGGACGCCAACGGCACGGCAGACGCGAAGTTCTACGAGGACGTCAACGTCGCCTGCTATCCGCCGGAGGCTGACTTCCTCGTGCACAGCCGGGCGCAACCCGAACGCGTGATCGACTACCGCGAATACTCGCGGCTCCGCGACGTTTTCGCCCGTACCCGTCCGTCGTTCGCCGAGGTCCGGGCCTGGCCGACCCTCGCGAAGGCCGGCGAGTAAGCCGCGCTCGTTCCAAAGCCTTGGACTCGGCGTCGGTGACCACCAAGAGCACGAAGACCACTAAGCCCAGCCTCTGAGGATTTACTTCGTGTGCTTGGTGCCCTTCGTGGCCAACCACCGCCGATCCAGCGCTAGGGTTGGGCGGCGTCCTCGGCGGCGAGGAGCATGGCGCCGAGTTCGACCGCGGCGCGGTTCATTTGGCCGAACACCCACTGGTCGCGACCGGTGCCGGCGGCGACCGGCGCATCGAAGGCGCCAATCGCGGTCCTCAGTTCGGATAGTCGGACAGTGGCCGTCGCGTCGCCTCCCGCCTGGCGGGCCAGCGTCTCGAGGGCGTCGCCGGCGAGGGCGGCAAACTCCGCGGCGGCCGGCTCGGTCACGGGCGATCCGCTTAGGTGCAGCCCGATCGTCGTGAGCGCGCGGGTGAGTCGCTGGTTGCCGTTGGCCAGGGCGGCAGCCTCCTCAAGGCGGCGTTGCTGGTGCTCGGGGTCCGCATTCATTCGTTGCAGCGAGGCGAACAGGACGCCGTTGGCGGTCTCGGCCCGGCGCTTGCCGGCGATGACCGCCTGGTCGTAGGTCCCGCCGTTGGCGAGGCGGGCCTGCAGCAGGCCAAGGTAATCCCGGTTCGCGCGCAGGGCGGCAGCGAGGAAGACGGGGAAGCGTTCGCGCTCCCAGACCGGCCAGAAGATCAGTGCGGCCAGCATCGCGAGCGTGCCGCCGCCCAGGGTCGCGACGAGGCGCTCGACGGTGAAGCGGACCGTGACGGCGGTCGTCGCCTCGGTGAGCAGCACGATCATCACGGTGATGCACAGCACCGCGACGGCGTAGTTGCGGCGCAGGTGGTACGAGAAGCCGAAGATGGTCGCGGCGATGGCCGCGAGCAGGACCGCGGGCGGCAGGTGAAGGAAGAGCAGGGCGCTCGCGAGGAGGCCGCCGAGGAGTGTGCCGAGGAGTCGTTGGGCTGCGCGGAGGCGGGTCGAGCCGTAATCGGGCTGGAGGACGACCACAACGGTCAGGGGCAGCCAGTAGCCGTGGTGAATGTGGCCTAGCTGGAACAGCGCGACTCCCAGCACCAGCAGCACTGCGAGTCGCGCGGTGAAGCGGACGAGCGTGGGGTCGACCCGACCCTGCAGGTGGAGCACGGCGGCTAGGGGCCGAAACGTCAGGGCCTCGAGTTCCGGCAGCTCGAGCGAGAACGCCCGGTGCTCGGGGCCGCCCTCGCGCGTGGCCTCCAGCTGCCGCCGCACGACGGGCAGTTGCTCGGCGAGCTGTCGCAGGAGGTCCACCAGTTCGCCGCTGCCGGGGAGAGCCGAAGCGTGCCCCGCGAGGCGGGCCTGCACCACTTGGACCAGATTGCCGAGCCGGCGAAGCCGGACCTCAGCGGTGGCCAGCCGCGAACCCTGGCGCGAGACCAGCGCGAGCGCCACGACGCGGGCCGTGTTGGCGAGCGAGGTCAGCAGGGGTTGGACGGCGGGGGTGAGGCGCGGGTATTCGGGACGCTCGTGGTGGGCGTCGAGGGCGGCCTGGAAGACCACCACGCGCGTGGCTACGCGGGCGGCGGTGAGGTTGAGGGCATCGAGCTGCGTGCGCAGGCGCGAGGCCGGGCCGGTGCCGAGCAGGGCCGTCGTCCGGTCGAGCGTGGTGCGCACCGCCGCCTCGCGGTCGGCGATTTCCCGGTGCCGTAGGCTCGGGTCCCGCTCATCGTACGCCATGGCCGTGAACAAGTCGCCGAGGGCCTGCCAGGTCTCGGCGGCGGTCTGGCGGAGTGGATGCTGGGGCCGGAATGGCCACAGCGACGCCTGGAGGAGCACGCCCCACAGTCCGCCGCCCAGCGAGAACAGGGCCATGGTGGTCGGGGAACCGTCGGGCAGGGCGAGCGCGATCAGGAAGAGCAGGGCGGAGGAGGCGGCAAGCGACGGCCCGTAGTCCGGGCTTAGGTGACGCCAGAGCCCGAGCGACGCTGCGAGCAGGGCCGTCGCGGCCATGGCGGCGACCAAGGGCGATGCGGCGGTGGCGCCGAGCCAGGTGGCGCCGGCGAGCACGAGCGTCATGGCCAGCAGCACGCTGACGCGAACGCGGTAGGCGCCCCTGACATCGACCTGGGCGATATTCTGCGCGGCCATCGCGGCGAAGACGACCGGACCTGCCAGCCACCCAAAGTGCGCCGCCAGCAGCGGCGCCATGAACGCCGCCGTCGCCCGGGTGGCGCGGCGCAGGTCCGGCAGCAGCGACTCGCGCTCGGCCCAGAGGCCCAGCCTGGCGAACGCGCTCTCCGCTTTCATGCCGTCATGGTGCGGGAAACGCGGGTGGCGTCACTAGACAATTGCGGATTGCGGATCGCGGATTGCGGATTCCTGACAGAGCAATCCTAGACAGCGCGGGGATTGAGCTCTGGGCTCCGGGCCTAGCAGTTTCTGCAGAATCACCACACCCGCACGAATCCTCGGATCGGGCTAACCGCGACAAGACCCACCAGGATAATCTGCAAGGCTCCCGCCTCTGGGCCGGAATCCGGATTTCGGGAATCCGCAATTCGCGATCCGCAATCCGCAATTCAGAAATACACCCCTCCGCCCAGCAGCGTCGGGCCGTCGTACAAGGCCAGGATCTGGCCGGCGGCTAGGCCGCGCTGGGGCTCGTGGAAGCGGACCAGGGCGGTGCCGCCGTCCTCGGGGATGAACTCCAGCGCCACCCGCGGGTCGCGGTAGCGCACGCGGCCCTCGAGCGGGCCCGCCGTCGTGACGGGCGCACCAACCCAGCTGAGCGAGTGCACCCGCACCTCGCGCTGGAACAGGCCCGGCGCATCAGGATGATCAAAGGCAACCAGCAGCGCCCGGTCACCCGCGCGCTTGCCCACGACCACGTAGGCTTCGTGGTCGGTGTTCGACGGGATGCCGATGCCCTTGCGCTGGCCGAGCGTGTAGAAGTGCAGCCCGCGATGCTCGCCGAGCACCCGGCCGTCGGCCGCCCGGACAATCGGCCCCGGAGCGTCCGGCACGTAGGCGCGGAGGAAGTCCTGCATCTTCACCTCGCCGATGAAACAGATGCCCTGGCTGTCCTTCTTCTCGGCATTGGGCAACCCAGCGTCGCGGGCGAGCTGGCGAACCGCGGGCTTGGGCAGGTCGCCGATCGGGAAGCGGGCGTCGGCCAGCTGCGCCTGGTTCAGCAGCGCGAGGAAATACGATTGGTCCTTGTTCGAATCGGCGCCCTCCACCAGCGCGTACGTGCCGTCATCGCGGCGGACGCGCTTGGCATAGTGACCGGTGGCGACCCCCGCAAAGCCGTGGTCCCGCGCCCAGGACCGAAACACGCCAAACTTGATCTCGCGGTTGCACATGATGTCGGGGTTCGGGGTCAGCCCCCGCGCGTACCCGTCGAGCAGGTAGGCGACGACCCGCTCGCGGTACTCGCGCATCAGGTTCACGACCTGGAACTCGATGCCGAGCCGGTCGCACACCGCCCGGGCGTCCTCGATGTCCTGCTGCCACGGACAGTGCCCGATGACCTGGTCCTCGTTGATCCAGTTCTTCATGTACGCGCCCACGAGGTCATGACCCTGCCGCTGGAGCAGCAGGGCGGCGACGGAGCTGTCGACTCCGCCGGACATCGCGACGAGCAGGCGTTCTTTCACGGGATCAAACGGGATTGCACAGGAAGAAACGGAGGGAACGGAGAAGGGAAACCACTAATCTTCGCGAGTCCGCACTAATCCGGATCCAAACCGATTGGGCGAATCAGCGGTTTCTCCCTCTGTTCTCTCCGTTTCCTCCTGTGAGGACCGGACTGCCCTCAGTTCGGGTCCGCGACGACGAAGGCGGGGTCGATGGCTTGGTTAAGGACAGCCTCGAAGCGATCGAGCGGGGCGTCGTAGCCCGGGCCCTTTTCGCTGCAGCCGGGGATGAAGATCGGGGCGCAGCCGGGCGGATGGTCGAGGGTGAGCGGCTCGAGGTTGCGGGTCTGGTCGAGGCTCTGCGTCACGTAGTAGGCCCGCACGACAAACTGGTGGTCCGCCCGGCGCTGGCGCAGTTCGAACACCATCGCGCCGCCGAGAGTGACGGGATTCCGCTGCGAGCCCGGCAGCCACCAATTCATGTTCAGCAGGCCGCCGAGGTTCACGATGTTGGAATCGTGGCCGACGAGCATGATGACGCGGTGGGATGGCGATCCGAACGCGCCGGGGTCGGGCTGTCCCGTGGCCGCCTGACGGAGGGTTTTCAGGATGTGGCTGGCGAGGTTCGAGCCCTGCACGCGGGCGGAGTAGGGGCTGCCCTGGGTGAGTTCGAAGTAGAGGGAATGCAGGCGAAGCACCTCGGTGAGCTCGGCGCGGGTGATGCGACCCCAGCCGACCTGGTCCATGGGCATGCCCTCGGCGTATTCGAGCATGATGTTGTCGACGACCTGCATGGCGGTGCGAACCGGGCCGCGGAGGTTGACCGTGTGGTCGCGCGTGCCCCGCTCGACCAGCGTCGGCTGGTCGCGCAGGTCGACCTTGCCCGCCGGTACCGGGCCGTCGCCGAGCAGCACCTGGCGAACCTTCGCGAGATCACGCGCGCAGGCCTCGTTCAGCGTCGCCGCGTCACCCCCGAGTCGGCCGAGCACATTAGCTACTGCGAGGTCTAGGTCGGGATGACCGACGGGCACCATCGCGGCCCGGTACAGCGGGTCGGCGGTGTCGAGCGCGCGGGCGTGCGGCTCGATCTTTATGCCCGGCAGCATGCCCTCGGCAATGTACTCCGCGGTGCGAATCGTGCGCTGGTCGCTGTCCGAGCGAAAATAGACGCGGCCGTCATCGACCTTGGGATCGCCCGTCAACAGCCCTTCCGCCCGGTAGCGGGCCAGATAGTAGGCTCCCATCAGCTCCATCTGCTTGCCGCCATGGGGCGTGAGGTAGCCGACGGGCACGCTCCACTTCGGCCAGGCCTCCCGCGAGAATTTGCCCAGCACGTCGTCGCCGTAGATCGGCGAGCGGACGCCGTGGCGGGTTACCAGGACGGCGAGGCGCAGGTCGCTTGTCGAATCCGGGGCCACGGCGGCGGGCAGGGCGGTGGACAACAGGCCGAGCACGAGGGCGGCCAGGCGGGAAAACACGGGAGAAAACAGGGACAGGGAACGCATGGGGATGACGGTCGGACGGAAGGCGCGGTTTGATCGGCTCGCGGGGTTGTCCATCGACGCCACGGCTGGCGGGGTTGTCAAACGCGGAAGCCGGCGGCGCGTGACGCCGGGGTGAAATCCCGCGCCCGCGAGTGGGAGCTTGCCGAGTTGCCCTGCGTCGAGACACGCTCAACCTGTCATGAAGCGCGTCCTCTTCGTCCTGGTTGGGCTCGCGTGGACCGCGGCATGGGCCGCACCCGTCCCGAGTCCTGCCCCGGTGGAACACGTGGTGATTTTCATCGTGGATGGTCTCCGTCCCGATGTGGCCCTGCGAGCCGACATGCCCGGGCTGCGTTCCCTGGTCCAGGCAGGCGCCTTCACTTTCTGGGCAAAGACGACGTCGGTCGCGATCACGCTGCCGTCGTGCACGAGCGCGCTGACCGGCGTCACGCCGGCGCGCCACCACGTGGAGTGGAATCGCGACCAGCCGCCGGGGCAGCAGGGTTACCCGGCGGTGCCCACCGTGCTGGAACTGGCGACCCAGGCCGGCCGGGTCACGGCGCTGGTGGCGGGCAAATCGAAGTTTACCGCTCTGGCGCGGCCGGGGACGGTCACGCATGTGTCGATTCCTAAGGCCGCGAAATGCTCCGACGCCGACGTGGCCGCCGAGGCCGAGCGGATCATCCGCGACGCGAAACCGGCCCTGATGTGCGTGCATTTTCCCGATGGTGACGCGGTCGGCCATGCGAAGGGCTGGGGTTCGCCGGAGCAGGTCGCGCAGTATGCCGAGACCGACCTTCAGCTGCGCCGCGTGCTGGCGGCGCTCGACCAGGCGGGCATCCGCTCGTCCACCGTTGTGATTGTCACTGCCGACCACGGCGGCCTCGGCCGCACCCACGGCGGCGAGGACCCGCGGAGCCGCAGCATTCCGTGGATCGCCGCGGGCCCGGGGGTCCGGCCCGGCTATGACCTGACCCGCGAGGGCACGCTCACGGTGAACACCGAGGACACGGCCGCGACCACCTGCTGGCTGCTTGGCCTCAAGCCGACCGTCGAGCTCGACGGCAAGCCAGTGCTGGCGGCTTTCACGACCGCGCCCAAGGCCGAGACTCCGGCCGAGCCGGCTCCCGTCCACTGATTGTTGCCGGCGGGATTTTGGTCGAACGAAGCCGCAAGGTTCCCCGCCCGCCGCGTGGATCGATCTGCGCCTCCTGCGCCTTTTTGCGGCAAACCTCCCCAAGCAGTACTGCGGTCGGCCTGAGTTTCCAGCTTGAGGGCAACGTGGCGTAGGGGATGCTGTAAGTTCTCCATGGCTGACGCGCCGCATCGCATCGTCCGGGCCTGGCTCGAATCGCTCTCGACGGGCGTGGTCGAGCTGGACCGTGACTGGGTGGCGCCGGGCCCGCCCCGGTTCACCCTGGGCGAGCAATGCCCGACGCCGGCGGCGCTGGCCGCGGATGCGGGCCGGGTGGCGGGTGAGACGCAGGGCTATTTTGTCGACGCGGACGGGACGATCTCGTTCATCCTGCCGATCCGGCCGGGTGGGGCGGCGGACCCGGCGCGGGACCAGGTTTACCTCGCGGGCGACTTCAACGGCTGGCAGGCGGCCATCGGCGCGGACGCGTGGCGGCTCCAGCCCGCGGAGCTCGCGGGCACGCCGGTGCTCCGCTGGACCGGCGAGGCCGGGCGGTTCCTGCAGCCCGGCGGGCAGCGCTTCAAGTTCGTGACCGGGGAACACCAGTGGCTCATGCCGCCGGACGACGCCCCGAACCTCGTGCGGGACGAGCACGGCAACACCAACCGCGTGGTCGAGCCCACCCGCACGGGACGCCACCTGTGGCATTTCCGCCTCGCAGCCCCGCTGCTGCTGGCCGAGCCGCGGCTCGTGACGTGGTCGGACCGCGCGACGCCCGAGGGGCGCGTGCCGCTGGTGCCGGGACCGTTCTTCTACGAGCTGCGCACGGACCTGCCGCTCGGGGCGATGGTGCGGCCCCACGGCACGGTGTTCCGGCTCTTCGCCCCGCGGGCGCGGGCGGTCACGCTGGAACTCGGCGCGGACCAGACCCTGGCGTCGGCACAGAGATTCGAGCTGGTGCGCCGCCCGGATGCGGACGGGGCGGCCGGCGTGTGGGAGGTCACCCTCGACCAGAATCTGCACGGCTGGTATTACGCCTACCACGTCGATGGCGTGAATGACGGCGCGGATGGCTTCGACGCAGGGCGCCGCGTGCTCGATCCGTATGCGCAGGCGACGGTGGGCCGGGCGGGCCCCGGCATCATCCTCGATCCGGTCTGGGTGGGCCCGGGCGACCGGAATTTCGTGACCCCGGCCTGGCACGACCTGGTGGTGGCAGAGGCGCATGTGCGCGACCTCGCGGCGAACGCTCCGGTGAAGGCGAGCGCGGTCGAGCGGCGCGGGTTTGCCGGCCTGCGCCAATGGGTCGAGAGTCCCGAGTTCCACCTGCACCACCTCGGCGTGAACTGCGTCGAGCTCCAGCCGGTGCAGGAGTTCGATAACCAGACCCCGGAGGAATACCACTGGGGCTACATGCCGGTGAATTATTTCGCGCCGAGCAGCGCCTATGCGACCGATCCGGCCAAGGCCTCCGGCGTCCGCGAGCTGCAGGAACTCGTGCGCGCCTTTCACCGTCGCGGCATGGCCGTGATCCTGGACGTCGTCTACAACCACGTCGGCGAACCGGCGCATCTCCAGTCCATCGACCGACGCTACTATTTCGAGCAGGACGCCACCGGGCGGCTGGCCAACTGGAGCGGCTGCGGGAACGACCTGCGGGCGCGCTCGGCGATGGCGCGTCGGCTGATCGTCGACAGCTGCCTCCACCTCGTGGAGACGTACGGCGTGGACGGCTTCCGCTTCGACCTGGCGGAACTGCTCGGCGTGGAAGTCCTGCGCGACATCGAGGCGGCGCTGAAGCGGGCGAAGCCGGGCGTGATCCTGATCGCCGAGCCGTGGAGCTTCCGCGGCCACATCGCGGGCGTGCTGCGCGACACGGGCTGGGCGTCGTGGAACGATGGCTACCGCGACTTCGTCCGCGACTACGTGCGCGGCGGCGGCAGCGCCGAGCGGATGGAGTATTTTCTCAAGGGCTCGCCGTGGTTCTTCGCGAAATGGCCGGCCCAGACGGTGAACTACACCGAGTCCCACGATGACCGCGCCTGGATCGACGTCATCACGGAGAATCCGAACTTCGACGGCTCGGGTCCCACCGGCAACGATCGCCGGCGGACGCACCTGATGGCGGCGCTGCTGTTCATGTCGCTCGGCATCCCGATGGTGGCGGCGGGCCAGGACTTCCTCCGGTCCAAGCACGGCGTGAACAACACCTACCTGCGCGGCGACCTCAACGCGCTGGATTACCGCCGGCTTTACCGGTACCTCGGCACCCACGCCTACTTCGCGGGCTGGATCGCCTTCCGACGGAGCGAACTGGGCCGCCTGTTGCGGCACCACACGCGGCCGGGGGACGGGTTTTTCGCGTTCTACCGCACGGGAGACTCGCCGGCCTTTGCCGTGGTCTACAACGCCGACCGCTCGTTGGGCGACCAGCGCCTGCTCTTCGCGGTGAACCCGACCTTGGGCGACGTGACTCTCCGTCTGCCGGATCAGGTGACCGGATTCAGCTGGCACCAGGTTGCCGACCACGAGCTGTTCCGCTCGACGACCCCCGGACCGTCCCAGCCCGTGGAAGCCGAACTCCTGGTGCCGGCGCTAGGGTGCGGGTTGTGGGTGAGCGCAGGGTAGGGCACTGAGGTAACAGGTGACAGGGGTGAAGTAACAGGAGTCGTCCGTGCCGGAGGCTGGCCGTTTCCAACCTCAAAACGGGCAGCGGCGAAGCCGCGGACGACTCCTGCTACTTATCCCCTGCCACCTGCTACTTACCGCGACGAATCCGCACGGTATTAGCTATCGAACAGTCCGCGCACGAACCTGTGAATTCCGGGACATAAAACGCAAAAGTCCCTTGCCAGAAAAACGGCACGGCGCTTACTTGAAATTTCTCTGTCAGCCTAATCGTTAAACCAACTCACATCCCATGGCAGTCAAAGTCGCTATCAATGGCTTCGGCCGGATCGGCCGCCTCGTATTCCGGGCTCTTGTCGAACAAGGGCTTCTTGGCACGACGTTCAACGTCGTCGCCGTCGGCGACATCGTGCCGGCGGATAACCTGGCGTACCTCCTCAAATACGACTCCTCCCAGGGCCGTTTCGCGGGCACCGTCTCGTCCAAGAAGTCGGCCCCGGACAAGGCCGATGACGACGTCCTGGTGGTCAACGGCCACGAGATGAAGGTCGTCAGCGCCAAGACCCCGGCGGAGCTGCCGTGGGCCGCGCTCGGCGTCCAGGTGGTCATCGAGTCGACGGGCCTCTTCACCGATGCCGAGAAGGCCAAGGGCCACCTCGCCGCCGGCGCCAAGAAGGTGATCATCTCCG
>CAYYGV010000124.1:0-10562 GCA_964471615.1 uncultured Opitutaceae bacterium | reverse complement strand
GGCGTGGGCATCGCGATCTACTTCGCGGTGATCATCTACACCTACTTCAAGGGCGTGAAGGTCGGCCGCGACCCGTGGGACGGCCGCACGCTTGAGTGGTCGCTGCCGAACCCGCCGCCGGAATACAACTACCACGTCATCCCGACCGTCCACGCCCGCGACGCCTACTGGTACGAGAAGCACCACCGCGACGAGATCGCGCAGGAGAACGCGCAGCACGCCAAGGATGACGAGGCGCACGGCGGCATCCACATGCCGCACCAGTCCATCTACCCGCTCGTCGCCAGCCTCGGCGCCCTGATCGGCGCGTTCGGCGCCTGCTACCACACGCTCAACGTGGCCCTGATCGGCGCCGCCGTGCTGCTGGCCGGCGTCTATCTCTGGGCGCTCGAGGGCAACGAAGGCTACCACCTCCATCTCGACGCGCAGGGCCGCCCGGTCGAGGACCCGCACGCGAAGCACTAAACCCTCCCCTCTCCATGAGCAGTCAAGCTGCCTCCGCCACCATCGATCATCACCACGATCACACGACGACGACGGGCATTCCGAACAAGAAGCTCCTGATGTGGGCTTTCCTGGCCTCGGACTGCATGTTCTTCGGCTCGCTGATCTCCACGCACCTCATCTACCGGCTGCACCCGCCCCCGGGCAACCCGTCGCCCCGCGACGTGTTCGACATCCCGCTGACGTCGTTCTCGACGTTCATCCTCCTGATGTCGTCGCTGATGATGGCGCTGGCGGTGAACGCGATCCAGAAGGGCAACCTCCGGAGCATGCGGTTCTCGCTGCTGACGACGATCTTCTTCGGGTCGATCTTCCTCGGCGGCCAGGTGTACGAGTTCACGAACTTCGTCCACGAGAAGCACCTCACCATCACGAACAGCATCCTCGGCACCACGTTCTACACGCTGACCGGCACCCACGGCACGCACGTGGCGATCGGCGTGCTGTGGCTGATCATGATGTACGTCCGCTCGTTCAAGCCGGCCGACACCGCCGCGCATCCCTTCTGGTTCTTCCGGAACCTCCTGCACGTGGCGGTCATGATCGGCCTGATCCTCAGCGCCATGTTCACCGTCCTCGCCTTCGTGCACACCCGCGAGGCCGGCGGTTCCTTCGGCACCTTCGCCAGCCACAATCTCCCCCTGGTCGCCGCGTTCGTGGTGGCCCTGGTCGCCTCCGTGATCCTCGCCAAGCCGCAGGGTCCGGTGCACTTCGGCGAGGCCAACGCCATCGATGTCGAGTCGATGGGACTCTACTGGCACTTCGTCGACATCGTCTGGATCGTCATCTTCACCGCCGTCTACCTGCTCGAATACCTCTGATCCCGCCATGAGTGACTCCCACGCCTCCGCCGCCGGCCACCAGGCCGAAGAGAACAAGTTCCAGATCTACGTCCGGATCGCCATGATCCTGGCCGTGATCACCGGCGTCGAAATCGCGGTGATCGGCCTGCCCTTCGCCAAGTGGCTGCTCGTCACGACGCTCGTCGTCCTCTCCGCCGTGAAGTTCATGTACGTTATCTTCTACTTCATGCACCTGCGGTGGGACAAAGTGTTCTGCACGATCCTGTTCTTCATCGGGCTCGTGATCGCCGGCGCCACGATGTGGGCCCTGCTCAAGCTGTTCTCGGTGTCGGACAGCATCCCGCTGACGGTCAGCCTGAACACGGTCGCCCACCTGACGGGTCTCGCCTGACGGTTCGGTCCCCGACCGGAAAAGCTTTACGGCGGCCCCCGGGCCGCCGTTTTTTATTGGCCGCATGATCGACTGGCGGCACTGGCACAACGAACCGTACCTCGTGGGCGGGCTCGTGCTGCTGGGCTGGCTCTGGGCCCTCGCCGCCGGGCCGCTGCGCTCGCGACTCGCGCCGGGCGAACCCTACCCCCGCCGTCACGCCTGGTGCCTATACTCGTCACTGGTGCTGTTCTACCTCGCGGTCGGCTCGCCGCTCGACCAGATCGGCGAGCGGTTCCTGTTCAGCGCGCACATGTTTCAGCACCAGCTGCTCATGTACCCGGTGCCGGTCCTGTTCCTCTGCGGCATGCCGGCCTGGATGGCTGACCGCGTTCTTGACCACCGCATCCTGCGTCTCCCGCTGCGCCTCGCTCTTACTCCGCTCGGCGGCGGCATCATTTCGACCCTGGTGATCAGCGTCTGGCACGCGCCCCTGCTCTACGAGTGGGCCCTGCAGAACAAGCTCGTCCACGTCGGCGAGCATCTTTGCTTCTTCGCGGCGTCCCTCGCCTTCTGGTGGCCGCTGATCAGTCCCTCGCGGGCGTTTCCGGCCACGGGCTACGGCGCGCAGATGCTCTACCTGCTGGCCATCGAGATCGCGATGACCCCGCTCTTCGCGTACATCACGTTTACTCCGGACATCCTCTATCCGACCTACGAGTATGCGCCGCGGATCGTGACGGATTTCAGTCCCGCGGACGACCAGCTGCTGGCCGGCGTGATGATGAAGCTGGTGAGCATCGCCGTGTCGCTGATCGCATTCGGCGTGGCCTTCTACCACTGGCAAAAAAAACAGCGCGACCCGGTGTGACCCGGAGCGCGCTGGTTTGTTAGTTGAAGGTAGTCGGTTGAAGGTTGAAAGCCGGGCGGCGGGTTTGCCGGGCCAGGCCTTTCAACCATCAACTTTCAACATTCAACTGGGGCGCAGCCCCCCCTCAGCTCTTCGGCAGGATGTCCTCGAGCGAGTCGCTCTCGGGGCTGATGTCGGCGAACAGCCAGGTGGAGAGGTAGCGCTCGCTGCTCGACGGGATGACCGCGACGATCTGCTTGCCCTTGTTCTCCGGCCGTTTCGACAGCTGGATCGCGGCCCAGACGGCGGCGCCGGACGAGATGCCGATCGGAATGCCGTCGAGCTGGTTGACCTGCTTGGAGACGGGGGCGGAGTCGGCCTCCTTCACGCGGATGACCTCGTCGTAGACCTTGGTGTTGAGCACGCCGGGCACGAAGCCGGCGCCGAGGCCCTGCAGCTTGTGCGGGCCGGGGGCGCCGCCGGAGAGGATCGGCGACGCGTCGGGCTCGAGGGCGACGATCTTGATGCCGGGCTTGCGAGACTTGAGGACCTCGCCCACGCCGGTGATGGTGCCGCCGGTGCCGATGCCGGACACGATGATGTCGACCTTGCCGTCGGTGTCGCGCCAGATCTCCTCTGCCGTGGTCCGGCGGTGGACGGCCGGGTTGGCCGGGTTGGTAAACTGCTGGAGGATCACGCTGTTCGGGATCTTCGCCTGCAGCTCCTCGGCCTTGGCGATCGCGCCCTTCATGCCCTTCGGCCCCTCGGTGAGGACGAGGCGGGCGCCGAGGATCTTGAGCAGCTTGCGGCGCTCGATGCTCATCGTCTCGGGCATCGTGAGGATGAGCCTGAGGCCCTTGGCGGCGGCGACGAACGCGAGCGCGATGCCCGTGTTGCCGCTGGTCGGCTCGATGAGGACGGTGTTGCTGTTGATCTTCCCGCTCTTGAGGGCGTCGTCGATCATGGCGAAGCCGATGCGGTCCTTGACGCTGGACAGCGGGTTGAAGAACTCGAGCTTGAGCAGGATCTCCGCCTGCGCGCCATGGGCGGCCGCGGTCCGGTTGAGACGGACGAGGGGGGTATTACCAATCGTGTCGGTGATGTCGTTGTATATCTTGGCCATAGAGGTCGTGAGGTTCAGGTTGACGGAAAAGTGGCGGTTCGGCGGCGGCAGACGCTAGCGGGCGGTGCCCCAGCGCCGGTGGAGGAAGCGCTCCCACGGGGAAAACAGGATTTTGTCGGCGAGGAGGCCGATCACGATGATCACAAGCATGATTCCGATGACCTGCTCCATCGCGTTCAGCTCGCGCCCATAGTGCAGCAGGTTGCCGAGGCCGAAGCCGCTGAGGATCGTGACGTAGATCTCGGCCGCCATCAGCGACCGCCAGGCGAACGCCCAGCCCTGCTTCATGCCGCTGACGATGAAGGGCAGCGAGGCGGGCAGCATCACCTTCACCCAGATGTGCACGCCGGACGACCCCATGGTGCGCGCCGCCCGCGCATAGATCGGCGGGACATTCCGCACGCCGTTGTCGGTCGCGATGATCATCGACCACAATGTACCCATAACGACGACAAAGAACATGGCTGACTCCGTTTGGCCGAACCACAGGAGGGCGAGCGGCACCCAGCACACGCTGGGCAGGGTCTGCAGGCCGAGGGCCACCAGGCCCAGGGTGTCGCCCAGCAGCCGGTAACGCGCCGTGAGGAGCCCGAGCGGGAGGCCGAGCACGATGCCGAACAGATAGCCGAGCAGCAGCCGGCGCATCGTGACGACCGTGGCGTCCCACAGCGTGCCGTCGATCGCGGCGTCCCAGAGATAGCGCCCGACCGTGAGCGGCGACGGCACCAGGACAGGCGACCAAATCCGAGCCCGGAACAGGACCTCCCACGCGGCCACGGCGGCCACGAAGAACAACACGGCGCGCAGCGTCCGGTTCATATGGCAAACTCCTCCGCCGGGTTCGTGGTGCCCTTCAGCGCCGCGGTGATCTGGGTTGCCAGCCGGGCCAGGTCCACGCTGTTGATGTCGCGCGGCCGGGGCAGCGTCACCGGGAACTGCGCCGTGATCCGCCCCGGATGGAGCGAGAAGAGCGCCACGCGGTCGCCGAGACAGACGGCCTCGCGCACGTTGTGGGTCACGAACACGATCGTCTTGCGGTGCTCCTGCCAGATGCGCTGCAGGTCGCCGTAAAGCTGCTCGCGCGTGAGGGCGTCCAGCGCCGCGAAGGGTTCGTCCATGAGCAGCACCCGCGGGTTCGGCGCCAGCGCCCGGGCGAGCGCCACCCGCTGTTTCATGCCGCCGGACAGCTCGTGGATGTACGACTGCGCGAACTTTTCCAGGCCCACGAGCTTGAGGTAGAACTGCGCCACCTCGATGCGCTCGGCCTTCGAGAGGCCCGGCTTGAGCGCCAGGCCGAAGAGCACGTTGTCCAGCACGTCGAGCCACGGGAAGAGTGCCGACTCCTGGAACATCACCATCCGGTCGCGCCCCGGATTGGTGATCGGCGCCCCGCCGGTGAGCACGCGCCCCTCGTCGGCCGTCTCAAGCGCGGCGATGATGTTCAGCAGCGTCGACTTGCCGCAGCCGCTGGGCCCGACGAGGCAGATGAACTCCCCCTCCCCGACCTCCAGCGAGACGTCCGCCAGCGCATGGATGACGCGGCCGCCGGAGCGGAAGCGTTTGCTCACGTGCTGGACCGAGAGCTTCGAAGGCGTCTCGTTCTGGAGTTCGGATTGGACGGTCATGGCTGTCGGCTGAACAGGCGATCGAGGGGGATGGCGTCGCGCAGAAAGCCCACCTTCTGGGCATCTTTCACCACGGACGCGAGCTGAGCCTGTGTCACCTGGTCCGTAAAGTGCAGGCGGCGCCAGGCGCTCGCGACCAGCGTCGCGGAGATCTCGCGCTTCGTCTCCGCGGTGAGCCCGGCGCGCACTTGGCCCTGCGCCTCCTCGGGGTGCGCCTGAAGCCAGGCCGTCAGCTCCGCATGGGCGGACTGGAATTTCGCGGCCAGGTCCGGGTGGTCCTTCAGCAGCCGCGCGCTCGCGACGAGGATCGTCGTCACCGCGTCGTGCTGGTCGATCAGCACGCGGGCCCCGGCATCCTGCTCGAGCCGCGAGACCCACGGCTCCACGGTCCACACCGCGTCCAGCTTGCCCTGCTTGAACAGGCCGAGCTGGTCAGGATTGGCGGTCGGCAGCACGGCCACGTCGCCGCCCGTGAGCGTCACGCGGTAGCCCTGCTCCTTCAGCCACACCCGCGCCGCGACATCCTGGGTGTTGCCCAGCTGCGGGGTCCCGAGGCGCCGGCCCTTGAGGTCGGAGGCCTGCTTGACCGTGGTGCCGTTCACCACGAGCGCCGCGCCGCCCTCGGCGGCGCCAGCCAAGACGCGCACCTCGTCGCCGCGCGACCGGATGTAGGCGTTGAGGGCCGGGTTCGGTCCGACATAGGTGAGATCGATCGAGCCCGCGAAGATCGCCTCCATCGCACTGGGGCCCGCGTTGAAGGCGAACCACTGGACGGTCACGTCCGGGCCGAGCCGCTGCTCGAACCAGCCATGCCCGGTGCGGGTGGAGTGGCTGCCGATGACGCCCTGGGCGTGGGTGACGTTGGGAAAATAGCCGACGCGAAGGACGGTCTTCTCCGCCGCGGCCAGGCCGGCGGAAACGGAAAGAGCGAGGAGGATCCAAAGTCTGAGGAATTTCATGACGGGGGGAGGGTCAGAAGCTGACTTGGAAGCGGGAGATCAGGACCTGTTCGTCCTGCTGGAGGATGGGCGAAGCCGAGACCGCGGGTGAACCCACGGGGAAGCCGAACCTCGTCTGATAATAGTCGAATTTGAAGGCGACCGTCTTGCTGAGGTACCAGTTGACGCCGGCGCCGATCGCCGTCGCCTCGCTGGCGTTGGAGGTGGCCGAAGCGTAGAGGGGAAACGCCGCGTCGTCGACCGAGAGATTCGCGACCCGTCCGGTGACCTCGAACGCGCCCCAGGTCCCGGCCTCGAGATCGAAATTCGTGCGTGGCACGACGCCGCTGTAGGCCGAGTCCTCGCCCGTGAGGACGTAGCCCCCCGCGACCTGCCAGCCTTCGTTGCGGATCTCGGCCTTGGGCCCCGCGGCGCTTGGACGGACATTGACAGTCGACACGACATACTCGGCGATGGCCCCGAACGGCCCGTGGCGGAAATCCAGCTGGGGCGAAACGCGCCAGGTGCGGCCGTCGGCGATCGTCGCGGCATTGTAGGCGAAGAAAGTCTGCTGTCCGTCGGTCCGGTAACCCGCGGTGCGCCCAGCGGCGGTCTTTTCGCGGCCGACGCTCGCGGCCACGCCGAACGACAGCCCGCGCAGGCCGGATTCCTTGTCATTCTTGAACGGCGTGGCGAACAGCCGGAGAACGAAGTCCTTCTCGTTGTCGAAATCGGTGTTGGTCGACGAGCCGCCATCAGCTACGCCACCAAAGACGCCAACCGCGTAATTGAGCGTGCCACCGAGTACGTCGCCGGAGGCCTGCACGCCGAGGTCTCGGTTCGGCACGAGATTCGTCACGATCGAGCGCTCGTTGAGGAAGGTCCAAGAGTCCGACTGCAGGAGCTCGATGCCGACCGGCGGCTTGAACTTGCCGAACTTCAGCTGGAGCGCCTTGGAGACAGCGACGCCGACGTTGGCGTCGAGGATCGACACGCTGCTCCCGCCGAACTCGGGCACGAGCTGGAACGAAAAGTTCTTCGCGAACGTGCCCTCGGTGATGATCCGGGCGCGACGCAGCACGAAGGCGTTGTTGGTGACGCCCTGATCGCCGAAGAACAGGCGGGAATCGAGCTGCACGAGCCCGCGCAGCCGGATCGAGTTGGCGTTGTCGGGCGAGGCGAGCGTGAACCCCTTGTCGGAGATCGTCACCTTGGGCGCGGCCTTGGTCTCGGCGGCCGCGGCCACCTCGCGCAATTCGAGCTGATGGGACAGGGCCTTGAGCTGCTGCTCAAGCGCGCGCACCTGCTCGCGCAGGGCCTGGAGATCCGCCTGGTCGGCCGGAGCCGCAATGACGGGGACCGCGAGTAGAAGCGCGGCCGTGATTCGAATGATGGTCCTCATGGAACTATGGATCGGTCTGATGAGGAGAAACCTCCCGGGGTCGGGTCAGTCCTCGCGTGGTGGTGGAGGTTCAGGCTTTCGTGGCCGCCGGCGGTTGGCCGGTGGGCGGAAATGGGGTGGCATCGCCGGGCGCGCCGGGCGCGAGGCGGGTTTTCTCGGTGCGCTCGATCTGCGTGACGCGGCCGTCATGCACCACGAGCTGGACCACGCCGTAGCGAAGACCGGCGACCTTTTCCCGCACGATGGCCACCCAGGCGGGTTCGGCGGCGGCGGGAGTCAGGGAGTGACTGTCGGCATTCATGGCGGTGGTCTCAAATGGTGTAGTCGCCGAGCAGCTGGTGCAGCACGCCCTCGGTCTCATCCAGTCGGGCCTTCGTCCCCTGACGGGCCAGACGCCGGGCGTGGCGGGCGGGAATCCGCAGCGGACCGGGCGAGTTCTCAGCCTCGGCGGTGAACGGCAGCGGGACATTGTCGCGGCGGAGCTTCCGCAGCGTGATCTCCACCACGTCGGCCAGCGTGTAGCGGTCGAGGATGCCGGCGATCGCATTGCGCACGTCGAGCATCAGCATCCGCAACCCGCAGTGCGCCTCGTCGGGGCAGGTGCATTTCTCGTAGGCCGTCTGGCTCACGCAGCCGATCGGTGCCAGCGGGCCATCAAGCACGCGCACGACCTCGCCGATGGTGATCTTCTTTGCCGGCTTCGCCAGGCGGTACCCGCCAAACTTGCCGCGGGCGCTGGTCACATAGCCGGCCTCCTTCAGCGCCTGCATGATCTGCTCAAGGAACTTCACCGGCAGCTGCTCGTTGTCGGCCAGCTCGGCGACCTGCACCAGCGACCGACCCACCTCGGCGGCAATGCCGAGGTTGATCAGCGACCGGAGCGCATATTCGCCTTTTTTCGAAAGCTTCATTTGGGCACTTTTGTAATCTACATTAAATTAGTAGGGATTAAGGCAAGCCCTGATTTTGAATTTTTTACGCTATGACGCGACCGGCGGATCCGGCGTGTTCGACGAGGGAGTATCTACCCGCAGGTTTTGGCCGCAATAAGGCGCAAAAGGCGCAGGATGCCCTTTCAGGCAGGGCTCAGGTCGGACCTTGATACTCGGGGCTCGCTGGGTTGGCGGGGGTTTTCTTACCGCGGATTTCATGGATTTGGCGGGGGAGACGGAGGAGTCCTCACGGACCGTCGCGTTGTGCTGCGCGCAACGCGACGGTCCGTTCGGGCTTGGGAGCCGATCCGGTATGGCCGGGTCCCCTCGAACCCGCCTTGCGGACTGCGCAGCGACGCCAGTCGGTGCGAAGTCCGCAGGGCCTCGCCCGTCTCATCCGCCAAAATCCGTGAAATCCGTGGTCAAAAACCACCGCCGCAAACTACCGGATTGCGCCTCTTGCGCCTTCCCGCGGCCAAAATCGGCCAGCCATCAAAGTCGGATGCGGAGGCCGTCGTAGGCCAGGCGCACGGTTTCGGGGAGGCCGGTTTCGGTTTCGGCGTGATCGCTGACGTGGGTCAGGTGGGTGAGCCAGGTGCGCGGCGCGCCGATTTCGCGGGCGGCGTCGACCGCTTCAGCGATGCTCATGTGCGACGGATGCGGCATCGGCCGCAGTCCATCGAGCACCACGGCATCCGCACCGCGGGCGAGTTCGACGGCGGCGGGCGTGAGGGTCTTGCAGTCGGTGTAGTACACGAACTTCCGCCCGGAACTGCGCTCCGTGAAAACCAGTCCCAGCGTCTCGACACCGCCATGCGGCAGCAGCGTCGACTGGATCGTGCCCTGGGGCAGATCCAGGAGCGTGGGCATCGCGAGCAGGCGGAAGGCGGCGTAGCCCTTGGCCACGGGACGCTCTGCGACCGCGTAGGGAAAAATCGACTGCACGCGATTGATCGCGAGCTCGGTCGAATAGACGGTTAGCGCCTGCCCACCGATGAGGTCGCAGAACCGGCGCAGGTCATCCATGCCGGTGATGTGATCGGCGTGCCCGTGGGTGAGGATGAAGAAATCCATCCGGCGGACGTCCTCGCGGAGGCACTGCAGGCGGAACTCGGGCGGCGCGTCGACCTGGATGTGCAGGCCGTCCATCACCACGTGGATCGAGGCCCGGGTGCGCCGGTTGCGCGGGTCGGGCGACCGGCACACGGCGCAGTCGCACGCGATCATCGGGACGCCCTGCGACGTGCCGGAGCCGAGAAAGATCACTTCCATGGTTGGGAGACGGAACACCGGCGTCACGGGGAAGTGAAGGGCAAAGGTGGGGCGCGCCGTTACCCGCGCCCCACCCCGCCTTTCCCGTTCATCTCCCATCCCCCGGTGCCCATGCGGCAGGCACGGAGGACCCGGGGATGCGGTGACGATAGCAGAACGCGGGAAACCGCCTAGCTAGCCTTTGGTCTAGGTTGACGAGCGGTTTTCTTGAATTCCGGATTTTGGATTCCGGATTCCGGATTTCTTTCCTGAGGTCGATTGCTTCGGCGCGGGGTTGCTCGAAGTTCTCGCGCGGTGGGTCGACCACGGATTTCGGGAACGCGGCCCGGAGGTCGATCGAGGTCCCGCAGAGTGGCGAGCGACTCGGCGTCGCTCGCCACTCTGCGGGACGAAGTGGAGGGGATCCGGTTCCTTACGTCCCTCACCCACGTGGTGAGCGAAAGAGAGGCGACCCACTCCAGGATCACCGGATTGACCAACCAAAGTCCTCGCGGGGCCGGCGGCGCGTGCGCCGCCGGTCCCGCGAGGATTCTCCGGCTCCGGCTCTCCCGCGAAAATCCAAAAATCCGTGGTCAGAAGACCTCCGTCCACCCCACGCTCCGCATCCACGCCGGCGACGCCCGCAGGCACCAGGCACAAAAAAGGCGCCCCGCCGACGCGGGGCGCCCGAGTGGTTCGCAGGGAGCGAGGAACGACTTAGTAGTCGCCCATGCCGCCCATGCCACCGCCGCCCGGAGCCGGAT
>CAYYGV010000123.1:0-10758 GCA_964471615.1 uncultured Opitutaceae bacterium | reverse complement strand
GGGCTCGGGCCCGGCCAAATCCCCGGCTACTGCGGCCACGAGGAGATCGAGCTCGCGCTGGTTAAGCTCGCCCGCGCGACGGGCGAGGCGCGCTACGCCCGGCTTGCCGCCTACTTCATCGACCAGCGCGGCCGGGAGCCGAACTACCTGATGGAGGAGACGCGGCGCCGCGGGGAGGACAAGCTGCCGTGGCACATGTATTTTGACGGCCTGGCGACGCTGCAGGCGGCGCGGCCGGTGCGCGAGCTGACCGAACCCGTGGGTCACGCGGTCCGGCAGATGTACCTGCTGGCGGCGATGGCGGACCTGGCGCGTGACCTCGGCGACGACTCGTTGCGGCGCTCGTGCGACACGCTCTGGGCGAGCATCGTGCAGCGTCACCTGTACCTGACGGGTGGCGTGGGCTCCGAGCCCTATGGCGAGAAGTTCACCGACCCGTTCGACCTGCCGCCCGACCGTGCTTACGCGGAGACCTGCGCCGCGATCGGCGTGATCTTCTTCGCGCGCCGCATGCTGGAGCTGGGTCTGCGCGGCGAGTACGCCGACGTGATGGAGCGTGCGCTCTACAACAACGTGCTCAGCGGCATGTCGCTCGACGGGACGAAGTTCTTCTACGTCAACCCGCTCGAGCTCATCCCGTCGGTCGCCAAGCGCCGCTACGAGTGCCATCTCGTGAAGACGCAGCGCGTCGGCTGGTTTGGCTGTGCCTGCTGTCCGCCGAATCTCGCGCGCCTGTTCGCCTCGCTGGGCGAATACCTCGCCTCGCAGCAGCCCGACGGGCTCGCGCTGCACCTCTACGCCGAGGGCGAGCTGCGCTTCACCGCTGCGGGCCGGGACGTCCGGCTGGCGGTGCGCACTGATTATCCCTGGACCGAAACGGTGGCGATCGAAGTCCGCCCGGCGCAGCCCACCGAATTCACGCTGCGCCTGCGCATCCCGGGTTGGTGCCGCGGGGCGACCATGGCCGTCAACGGCCAACGGACTTCGCCCACAACGCAGGACGGCTATGTGGCACTGCGGCGGACCTGGACGGCCGGCGACAAGGTCGAACTCACCTTTCCGATGCCGATCGAGCGCGTGTACGCGGACCCGCGCGTGGCGCCGGTCGCCGGCCGGGTCGCGCTGCAGCGCGGGCCGGTGGTCTATTGCCTTGAGGAGCCGGACCACGGGGACAACCTGGCGGCGGTGGCCCTCCCGCGGGACGCGGCGCTCACGGCGCGGACGGATCCCGGACTGCTGGGAGGCTGCGTGGTGATCGAGGGACTGGGCCGTCGGACCCAGCGCAGCGCACAACTTTACCAGGCCGGCACTCCCGCCACGGTCCCGCAGCCGCTGCGGGCGATTCCCTATGCGTTGTGGGCGAACCGCGGCGAGGGCGAGATGCGCGTCTGGATCAACGAATCATGACCTTGCTTTACGATTTCAAATCCCGTCCTGGACTCCTCGGTTGCCTGATCGCGATGGCCCTGCTGGCGCCGGCGCGCCTGTCGGCCCAGCCGGATCAGGCGGTGCAGGACGCGATCTACGCGGAGGCGAAGACCGACCCGGCGGGACACGAGTTCCTGCGGGACCTGTGCGACGACTTTGGCGGTCGGCTGACCGGCTCGCCGAACAACCGCGCGGCGTTGGAGCGGACGGTGGAGCGGCTGAAGGCGCTGGGCGTCGACGCGAAGCTCGAGCCGTTCCGCATGCCGGGCTGGGTGCGCGGCCGCGACGAGGTGGAGATGCTGGCGCCGGTGCACCGGACGCTGCGCGCCGCCTCACTGAGCTACACGCAGCCCCATCCGCGGTTCGAGGCCGAGGTCGTGAACATCGGCGACGGTCGCGAGGAGGACATCGCGCCGCTCGACGCCAAGGGCAAGGTCGGCCTGCTGGCCCCCAACACCACCGTGCCGCGCGGCCAGTACGAGGCCGCCGCGGTGAAGCACGGCATGCGCGGCATCCTGTTCATCGACCGGGTCAACGGCGGCCAGCTGCTGGCCCGGACCGGGTCGTTCACCGGCGAGCCGCTCCGGATTCCCGTGTACAGCATCACCCAGGAGGAAGGTAACTGGATGCTGCGCCTGCTCGGGCGCGGCGTGCCGGTGCGCGTGAGCCTCGAGACGCGCTCGCACTGCGAGACGATCGAGACGGCCAACGTGGTGGCCACTTTCCCGGGCCGCACACCCGACCTCGTGGTGGTGGGCGCGCACTTCGACTCGTGGGACCTGGGCCAGGGGGCGATGGACAACGGCACGGGCACGGGCGAGCTGTTCGCGATCGCGAAGGTGCTGCAGGCGCACGCGCCGCGGAACCTGCGGACCGTCCAGCTGGTGTGGTTCAACGGCGAGGAGCAGGGCCTGTGGGGCTCCCGGATCCACGCCCCGACGCTCCGGGACCAGCCGGTGGCGGCGATGATCAACCTCGACATGGTCGGGTTCCCGCTCTCGGTGAACTCGCTCGGCTACGACGACCTCGTCCCGCTGCTCGAGCGCTACAACGCCTCGCTGGGCGAGCACAAGCTGAAGCAGGGCGTCGGCAACATCAACTGGTTCGGCAGCGACCACACGCCGTTCCAGCTCGAGGGCATCCGCGGCATCACGTTCGGCGGGCTGATCCCGCCGGAATCCGTGCGGTACTACCACGATTTCGCCGACACATTCGACAAGCTCGACCCGAAGCTGATTCCCGAGGCGACCGCGGCGGTGGCCGCGCTCGTCTACCGCCTGGCGAACGAGCCCGGGCTCACGACGGCGCGGGTGTCCGCCGCCGACACCGAGGCGCTGTTCCGGAAGTTCGCGCTCGAGACCCGCATGAAGGGCGTCGGTCTGTGGCCGTTCGCGGAACCGCCCCCGGCAGCCCCGCCGAAGCCGGCGGCAGCCAAGGCCCCGTGACAAACCCGGAATCCCGCGTAACCTTCGCCGGCGCCCCTGACGTCACTACGTAACCCCGCGCCTCGCGACCGCCCGCAACCCTGATCGCCTCCTCTGCCCGTCCGTCCCCTTTTCCGCCGTCCCGATGCACCTCTCCCGCCGCGAATTCCTTAAGACCGCCGCCCTCGCCGGGGCGGCCGCCACCCTGCCCGGGTGCCTGCACCACGGGTTTGTCCCGGCAGACGGCAAGTTCCCGGCGGCGCCCAACTTTCACACCAGCCCGTTGGCCTCGGTGATGATCAGCGGCGGGACGATCACGAAGAACGGGAAATTCACCGACGGCGTCCGCGCCGCGCACAAGCTCCACTACGGTGACCGGAAGAAGATCCTGCTGGTGCTGCACGCGAGCGAGCCGGAGAAGCGCGACCTCGACGAGCGGAAGCTCCGGATGCTCTTTGCGGACGACAACTTCGAGGTCGAGTCGCTGCACCACTGGCAGGGAGACGAGGCGATGGAGAAAATCCGGACCGCCGAGGCGTTCTTCGTCGGGGGCGGGGAGACCTTCCTGCTGCTGCGCACGCTGATCGAGACGGGGCAGCTCGAGCTGATCCGCGAGCGGGTGCTGGCCGGCGTGCCGTACAACGGATCGAGCGCCGGCTCCAACGTGGCGGGGCCGGTGATCGGGACCACAAACGACTTTCCCGTGGTGGACGTGCCGACGCGCACGTCGTTCGGGATCTTCCCGGCGGTCGTGAACCCGCACCATCCGGCCGCGACCGACGCCGAGTTCGGCGGGCGTGTGAACAAGATCCAGATCTACACGCGGCTCAATCCCGCCGAGACGGTCATCGGCATCGGCAACGGCGCGGTGGCCCGGCTGCACCGCGGGCGTGTGACGATCGAGGTGGGCCCGGCCTTCTATTACCGCAACGGCGAGCACCATCCGCTGCCCGAGGGCGAGGCGCCCGAGCTGACCGCGCTGGTGCACCCGGCCTAGCCGGACCGGGCGGCGCCGAAGTCGTAGCGCAGGGTGAACTCCCGCCGCGTGCCGGGCGCCAGCTCGGTGGTGAGGTAGGGCTCGATCGACCACGTGTTGCTGTTGCCCCAGATCGGGCAGCGGTCGGGCGTGAAGTCGGAGGAGAATGTCAGACCAGCGAGACGCGGGTGCGAGACCGTGGCGCGGAGCGGCGTGTGCGGGCCGACCAGGAGCTGCTCGAAATGGCCGTCGTCCTTGTGCTGGAACTGCCGCCGGAACGTGATCGTGTTGCCCGACTCGAGCGCGAAGCCGACATTCACGGCCATGCCCCAGCTCGCGGGCAGCGTGCAGGTCAGGCGGCGGTCGGTGAGCGCGAAGAACGGGTGGGCGAACCAATGCAGCGGCAGCGGCCGGCTACCGGTGTTCGCGAGGGCGGTGGCGGAGGAGAGCGTGCGGCCGGCGAGCGAGATCCGGCGGGTCAGCTGGCAGGCATAACCCAGGCCGGCCTGACTCGTGCAGAGCTCCAGGGCGTCGACGCTGCGCGTGACGGTCCAGTCGCAGGGCCGGGTGACGCCCAGCTCGCCGCCGTCGTCCGGCGCCACGTCGCCCACGCCGATGATGAACCCGCGGCGATCCTCGAGGATGAGCGGCCGCCCGGTGCCGAACTCGGCGTGGCGAAAAGACTCGGGCAGACCCTGGCCATTGAACGGCAAGGGGCGGGGCTCCGGCCACTCCGGGCCGGCGAGCAGAGGTCCGACGGACGGATCGGTGACCTGCCAGACATAGCCGCCCCAGCAGTAGCGCGTGCCCTGTCGCGCGCGGTCGGTGGCGTCGGCGGGATCAAGCAGGTCGACCTGCAGGGAGGAGTTGGAGAGCTGGAGCATTGGGTTGATTCCGGATTTCGAATTCCGGATTCCGGAGGCTGGCGCGAAGAGGAGTGGAATCGAGCTTGGCGTGGGACGGGTAGGCCACGCCGAGTCAGATCACTGGGAATTCAGAATCCGGATTCCGGAATCCGAAATCTGCCTTACTTGATTCGGTGGACGCGCAGCGTGGTGTTCTCGCCGTCGACGTAGAGGCAGAACTGGCCGTTCGGGCGGGCCTGGATCTCGATGTCCTTGCCCTCGACGTCGACCGTGATGGGCTCGAAGCCCTCCCAGACCTGGCCGTTGTCGAGCTTGAAGGCGTTGCCGCTGACCCAGCCGGTGCACTTGGCTTTGAGCGCGGGGCGGTCCTGCCAGTCATCGCCGAGGTCCGGGATGCCGAACTTCGAGAGGAAGGACTGCTTGCGCTCGGCCTCGGCGGCCTGGGTCTGCTGGACGATCTGGGTGGCCTGCTGGGTGGCGGCCGTCTTCACCGTGCGGGTGTAGTGGCGGATGATGGCGGCGTCGATGATCCCGAGCTGGTCGGGGGTCAGCGAGGACAGGCCGGAACGCGCGAAATCCTCCGGCGTCATCACGGCCTTGATCCCGGGGAAGTTTTCCGGCGGCGGGGTCTGGGCGACGACGGCGGCGGCGAACAGGAGGAGGCAGGGGATGAGCTTTTTCATGGGGAAAAGTCTGGGCGGGATGGGTCGCTGGGACAAGCGGCGGCGGCGCGGGTGCCGCAAAAATCAGGCCTCGAGGAACTCGGCGTCGCCGGCCTGGGCGGCGATGAGCTCGGCGAACACGCCGCCCAGCTGGACCAGGTCGCGGTAGCTGCCCTGCTCGACGATGACGCCCTCGCGGAGGACGACGATGCGGTCGGCGTTGCGGATGGTGCTGAGGCGGTGGGCGATGGTGATGACGGTGCGGCCCTGGGAGAGGCGGTCGAGCGCCTCCTGGATGAGCCGCTCGCTCTCGTAGTCGAGGGCCGAGGTGGCCTCGTCGAGGATGAGGACCGGCGGGTTGCGGAGGATGGCGCGGGCGATGGCGATGCGCTGGCGCTGGCCGCCGGACAGGGCGACGCCGCGCTCGCCGACGGCCGTCTTGTAGCCCTCGGGCATGCGGCTGATGAACTCCTCGGCGTTGGCGAGGCGGGCGGCCTCCCGGACCTGGGCGTCGGTGGCGTCGGGCTTGGCGAAGCGGATGTTGTCGCCGACGGTGCCGGAGAGGAGGATGGAATCCTGCATCACGACCGCGAGCTGGCGGCGGATCCAGCGCATGTCCCACTCCGACTGCGGCACGCCGTCGATGAGGATCCGGCCGGACGAGGGCGCGTAGAGGCCGAGGAGGAGGTTGGCCAGGGTGCTCTTGCCCGAGCCGGAGGGGCCGACGAACGCCACGTGCTCGCCGGGGCGGATCGACAGGTTGAGGTTCCGGATGACCATCTTGTCCGGGGCGGACGGGTAGAAGTAGGAGACGTTCTCGTAGGAGAGGTCGCCGCGGATGCGCTCCTCGCGGCGCTTGCCGTGCCAGGCCTCGACGTAGCGGGAGTCGATCAGCTCCTTGATGCTCGCGTAGCCCTCCTGCGCGTTGAAGTAGGGCTCGCTGAGGCCGATGAACATGTGCACCGGGGAGAGGATGTAGCCGAAGCCGGCCATGAACGCGAAGAGCGTGCCGATGGAGATGCTGCCCTTGATGGCGAGGATCGAGCCGCCGGCAATGACGATGAGGGAGAGCAGCTGCATGCCCACGTACACGTAGGTGCCGAAGAGGGCGTTGATGTACGACTGGGCGACGCGGCTGCGGGCGAACGTCTCGCTGCTGCGGTCGAGCTCGCGCTCGACCTGCGCCTCCTCGCCGAAGCTGCGGACGAGGCGGAGGGCGGAGATGTACTCGGAGGCCGCGCCGGTCAGCTTCTCCTGCGCGAGCCGGTTCTCATTGTTCGCGCGCTGAATGTGGCTGAAGAAAAAATATTTCGCCGTGGCGTAGATCGGGATGGCCACGAGCAGCACCAGCAGCAGCACCCAGTTCATCCAGGCGAGGATGCACAGGATGCAGACGCCCATGAGCAGGTTGGGCAGCAGCTGGTTCAGGACGGCGGTGAGCAGGCCCTCGATCTTCTGCGTGTCGAACGCGTACTTCGACAGCAGCCGGCCCGTCTTCTGGCCGTCGAGGTAGCTGAAGCTGAGGAACTGCAGGCGGAAGAAGATGCGGCTGCGCATCTCGACCAGCAGCTCGGCCATGGTCTTCGCGATCGAGTTCGCGCCCCAGACCGAGAAACCGTAGTGCAGCACGAGGCACAGCACGAACCACAGGCTGTACTTGATGACGCCCCCGACGTCGCCGTTCTTGAGCGGCTTGTCGACGATCCACTGGATCAGCAGCGTGCACGGCGCCGCCGCCAGGCTGCGGAGCATCGCGAGCGTCACGCCGCCCTTGAACCGGCCGCGCGCGGCCCAGACGTAGGCGGCGAGGTTGCGCGCTTCGAGCGGATTGGGGGAGGCTTGGGACATGGGCGGGGCCGGGGAGGCGTCGGCGGGAGTTGTAGGATGATCAGCCGCGGAGAAAAGCCAAGAGGTGCGGCATCTTGGTCATATCCCGCTTGACGCGCCCCGGGAAACGGCCCCGGGAGCCAGCCGGGGCCTCAGCCCTTCTGGCGCTTGGGGGCCAGGCCGCCGTTGATCTGGGTGTAGAAGGGGTCGCCGGGCTGGATGGTGCCCCGGGTGACAGCGGCGCCGGTGTACGCGGACTTGTAGATCGCGGTGAGGAACTCGAGGGTGCGGCGCGCCTCCGGTCCGCTGGTGAGCGGCACGGTGTTGGTGTCCATGTTCCGGACGAGCTCCACCAGCTGCGCGCCGTGGGTCGAGCCCACGTCGGGCGGGAACGCGTTCCACGCGGCCTGCAGGCCGGCGGCGGTGTCGGGGTTGGCGGGGGTGAGCTTCCAATTCTCCCCTTTGTAGGCGTAGAGGTGCGTGAGTTCCACGGTCGCATGCTCGCAGTCCAGCCGGAGGTAGGTCTCCTGCCGCGGCGACAGCACGCTGTTGACGAACGACGCGCGGGCGCCGCTGGCGAACGTGACGAGCGCCATCGAGACGTCCTCGACCTCGATCTTGTGGTAGAGCGTGTCCGCCACCGCCCGGATCTCCGTCCAGTCGCCCAGCAGGTTGAGCATGTGGTCCATGGCGTGAATGCCCTGGCTCATGGTCGGCCCGCCGAGCTCGGTGGACCACTTGCCGCGCCACGGCACGGCGTAGTAGGCGGCGTCGCGGTACCAAAGCGTGTGGCAGACCGCGACGAGCGGGCGACCGAGCTGCCCGGAGGCGAGCAGCGACCGGACGTGTTGGTTCGACGAGGCGAACCGCATCTGGAACACGCAGGCGGTGCGGCGGCCGGTGCGCTGCTCGGCGGCGGCGATCCGGTCGAACTCGGCCAGCGAGGCGCACAGCGGCTTCTCGCATAGAACCCACGCGCCAGTTTCCATCGCGGCGATGCTCATGTCGGCGTGCAGCCCCGGCGGCGCGGCGATCAGGACGAGGTCGGGCCGCTCGGCCCGGAGCATGCCCGCATAGTCGGTGTGCGCGGTCGGGATCTTGAACCGGTCGCAGAAGGCGCGGGCCCGGCCCGCGTCAATGTCACAGGCCGCGACCAGCGCGACCCGGCCCTGCGTGGCTTCGACGGCGCGGACGTGCGCCTCGCTGATGCCGCCGGTGCCGACGATGACTGCGCGATACGTTTTCATGGGGGGTGGTGAGGAAAGGGGATATGGAGCGGGGACAGGAGGAAAATCGTCAGGCGGAGCCGGCCGGCCGGGGCGTGTAGATGGTCAGCCCGACCAGGGAGTGGGCGGGCCGGGGGAACGGGAGGCTGCCGAGGTAGCCGCACACGATGCAGGTGCCGACCGAGACCACCGCGTAGGCGATCACGTGCACCGGCGTGTAGGCACTCACCAGGGCGGTCGCCACGATGCTGGCCACGATCCCGATCGCGCACCCCTGCCAGTTGGCGCGGCGGGTGAACATCCCGAGCGCATAGATGCCCGCGAAGCCGCCCCCGAGCAGCGCCATCAGCTCGATGAACTTGTCCCACAGCGACTGCACCTGGAGCCGCGAAAGATAGAGGGCCAGCCCGGTGCCGGCCACGCCCGCCAGCAGGGTCACGGCCTCCGCCAGGCGCACGCTGACCTTGGGCGAGGGCGACCGCGCGTACCGCTCGTAAAAGTCCACCGAGATCAGGGTGGCGATCGAGTTGATGTTCGAGCTCAGCGTGGCCATCGACGCCGCGAAGATCCCGGCGATGATCAGGCCGGTCACGCCCGGCGGCAGGTCGCTCACGATGAACTGCGGGAAAATCTGGTCCGTCGCCAGCAGGGGATTCAGCAGCCCGGGATGGGTCTTGTAGTACGTGTAGAGCAGGGTCCCGATGCTGAAGAACATCACGCTGCCCGGCAGCGCGATCGCCGTGAGCATGAGCACCGAGTTGCGCGCCGCCCGGTCGTCCTTTGTCGAGAGCACGCGCTGCGTCATCACCTGGTCCTGCGGCCACGTCAGCGTCACCACCACCAGGAGCAGCAGGAACGTCCAGACGTTCGGCACCGACACGTCCAGGCTCCAGTCGAACAGGTGGGTCTTGTGGTCGGCGGCGGCGATCCGCGCCACCGCGCCCAGACCCCCGGTGCCGACCACCATCCAGGTGATCGCGAACAGGGCCCCGCCCACCATCACGAACACCTGGAGGACATCCGTCCAGATCACCGCCTTCATCCCGCCCAGGAAGGTGTAGAGGGTAGTGATCGCTCCCATCACGAGGATGCTCGCCGTCACGGTCACGCCGGTCACCGCGGACAGCGCCAGAGCCGGCAGGAGCAGCACCACGGCCATCCGGCCGGCGAGATGCTGCACGATGCAGATGAAGGAGGCCATCACCCGGACCACCGGATGGAAGCGCAGCTCGAGGTAGTGGTAGACCGACATCAGGTTCAGCCGGCGCACGAGCGGGATGACGACGAAGGCCACGTAGACCGAGCCGATGAACGTGATCACGTTCTGGGCGAGGTAGAGCCAGTTGGTCGCGTACGACTTGGCCGGGATGGCGAGGTAGCTGATCGCGCTCGTGCCGGTGGCGTAGAGCGAGAGACCGGCCGCCCACCACGGCACGCGGCGGCCGGCGACGAAGAAGTTCGTCGTGTCCTTCTGGCTCGTGAGGTAGAAGTAGAGCCCGATGCCCGCGACGACCACGAAGTAGACCGCGATCACCGCGTAGTCGACGGGCTTCAGCCCGCGCTGCGTTGAGACAAGTTCGACCCGGCTGGCCTGCTGGCGGCCCGCGGCGTCGCGGGTGAGAACGACAAAGCCGGAGCCGGCCGGCCGGGCCTCGACGACTGGTTCAGTCGTTTCCCAGCCGCCGAAATCGGCCCACGTGTCCGTGATGGTGTGGTAGGCAACGAGCTGGCCGTGCCGGCCGTCAGGCGCGGGCGCGAGGAACAGCACGTGCGATGCGCCCACGGCCCGGGCGGCCGGCAGCACCGTGGCCGTCGGCGCGGCGCGGCGCGCCCAGCCGTCGTGGGCGGTATGGCGCCACCACGACGGGTGCCCCGCGGCGTCCATGGCCCAGACGTAAAGTGCTCCGTCCTGCACCGCCGCGGTGGCTAGACGCAGGGACGGATCCAGCCCCGGCAGATGCACGCCGTCCAGGTTTCCACCCGGGATCACCGGCGTGCCCTGGCAGTCGTAGGCGGCGGTCGTCCCCGGGCCAAGCGCGGCGACGTCCGCCGCCGACAGCGGGGTGGTCGTGACCGAGACGAGGCTGGAGGCGCGGGCGGTGACGGCCAGGAGGCAGGCCAGGAGCAGCCCGCGCGGGAGTAGGGCTGGCATCCACCGGCAGGAAAGGGCAGGCCCCCCCGCGTTTCAAGCGGTGAGCCTCCGAACATTCAGGCCGCCGCGAACGTTCAGCGGGGCCGCGAGGGCCCTCAGGCCACGCCGGCGAGGCGGCGGATCTTGTCGCCCGTCAGCCGCTGCTCGCGCGGGAGCGAGTGCGGGGTCCGCCCGCCGTACAGGCCGGCGAGCCGGGT
>CAYYGV010000122.1:0-11043 GCA_964471615.1 uncultured Opitutaceae bacterium | reverse complement strand
GCTCCGGCAAGTCGACGACCCTCGCGTCGATGATCAATTACATCAACGAGAACCGCGACGGTCACATTATCACGATCGAGGACCCGATCGAGTATTACCACAACCACAAGCGCTGCGTGGTCACCCAGCGCGAGGTGCACTCGGATGTGCCGAGCTTCTCGGAAGCCATCCGCCGCGCGCTCCGTCAAGATCCCGATATCATCCTCGTCGGTGAAATGCGCGACCTTGAGACCATCGAAGCGGCGATCAGCGCGGCCGAGACCGGTCACTTGGTGTTCGGCACGCTGCACACCAACGGCGCTGCGAAGACCATCGACCGTATCGTCGACGCGTTTCCGGCGAACATGAAGGACATGATCCGCACGCAGCTGGCCTCGTCGGTGCAGGCGGTCATCTCCCAGGTGCTCTGCAAGAAGATCGGCGGCGGCCGCATCGCGGGCTACGAGATCATGGTCAACACGACCTCGATCGCCTCCCTGATCCGCGAGAACAAGACCTTCCGTATTCCCTCGGACATCCAGACGGGCGCGAACCTCGGCATGATCACGATGGACACGCACCTCATGAGCCTCTTCAACCGCGAGCTCATCAGCGCGGATGAATGCGTGGAAAAGGCGCAGGATCCGATCGTGATGCGGGAGAAGCTCGTGGCCGCCGGCGCTCACCTGAAGGCGCTCTGACGCAACGGCACGGCGGCTAGGCGAGGAGGGCCCCTCGTGTGCGAGGGTTGCACCTGCGTGATTTAGTCGGCCTGTGATCATAATCGCGGTTGCGCGCCGTCCGGTACGCCGGTTTCTCGCGCGCGCTGTCGGCGACAGCGCGCGTGACCGCAGAGAAACCAACTCACCCAATAGACGGAGTCAGGCTCCCGTCGGTGCTTGCACCGGAAATCCGTGACCTGATCAGCGGTGCCCTGGCCCAAGCCTACCGGGTGGTTCCGCTCGGGATTAACGCGGGCGTGGTGGACGTCGCGGCGGTCGACCCAAACCGGGTTGGACTGGGCCGGGATCTAGCCTTCTCGCTCGGACGCCGGGTGAGAGTTGTCCGCGCACCCGCCGCGGAAGTGGAGCGGCTCCAAGCCCAGAGCTATCCTCCCGTTGAGCCCGAAGCAGGGCGGGTGGAAGAGGACCCGCCTGAGCCGACCGTGAGCGCACCGACCGAGGAACCGGCCGATGCGGGTCCGGTCGTGAGGTTCGTCCATCGGGTGCTGGACGAGGCAATCAGAGCTGGGGCCAGTGACATTCACCTTGAGCCGTTCGAGGACCGATTTGTCATCCGTTGCCGGATTGATGGGACGCTGCGCGACTTTCTCCCGGCGCCGCTGGCACTGGCGGAGCCGGTGGCGTCACGCCTGAAAGTGCTGGCCAGTCTGGATATCGCGGAGCGTCGGGTGCCGCAGGACGGGCGCATTCGGCTGAGGCACGAGGACCGGGACGTGGACCTGCGCATCTCGACGCTGCCCACACAGGGAGGCGAGAGCATCGTGTTGCGGGTCCTGGATGCGCGGGCCACGCGGTTGGACCTTGCCTCGCTCGGAATGCCCGGAGCGGTGCAGACGGGCCTGCGCGAAGCAGTGGAACGCCCGCATGGGCTCGTGGTGGTGACCGGGCCGACCGGATCCGGCAAGACCACCACGCTCTACAGCGCCCTGCGGACGATCGACACGGTGGATCGGAAAATCCTCACCGTGGAGGATCCCGTGGAGTACGAACTCGAGGGCATCATGCAGGTGGGTGTGAACCCGGCGGCGGGTTTGGACTTTGCCACCGCGCTCCGGGCCTTCCTGCGCCAGGACCCAGACGTCATCCTCGTGGGAGAGATTCGTGACGAGGAGACGGCGGCCATCGCCGTGCAGGCGGCGCAAACGGGACACCTGGTGCTGACGACCTTGCACACGATTGATGCGGCAACCGCTGTCACGCGACTGGTAGACCTCGGAGTCGAGCCGTACCTGGTCGCGGCCACGCTGGACGCAGTTCTGGCGCAGCGGCTGGTTCGGGGAATCTGTCCCACGTGTCGTGGCGCCAGGTCGGAGGGAGCTCCTGCGGAGCGGGGCGGAGGCTGCGCACGCTGTCAGGGGACTGGCTTTGTCGGCCGCGTGGGCCTGTATGAGTGGCTGCCGATTCGCCCCGGCTTGCGCGAGCGCATCGGACTCGGCTGCACCGCTGAGGAGTTGAGGCAGATGGCGACGGCTCAGGGCATGCGGAGCCTGCGCGCGCAAGGCCTCGCCGCGGTGGCGGATGGCCGAACGAGCTTGGAGGAGGTCCTGGCCTTCACGTGAAGACGAAGCGACGCGGGACCACATTCATCCGGTCGAAGGACCTGCGCGGCTTTACCCGGCAACTGGCCACCTTGGTCAAGGCAGGGGTGCCGCTGGCCCGCGCATTGGCAATCGTGGGAGCGCATGACGGAAACCAAGGCGTGAGTCAGATGGCGGATGAACTCCGCGGCGTGATTGAAAACGGCGGAACGCTGTCGGACGGGATGCGGCGAAGGCCGCGGATCTTCGACGAGAGCTTCATTGCCATTGTGACTGCGGGAGAAACGGGAGGCGTGCTGGCTGACGTGTTGGCCCGGCAGGCTCTGATGCTGGAAAAACAGGAGCGCGTGCGTGGACGACTGCAGGCGGCGCTGGCGTATCCGGCGGTCGTGCTGGTGATCGCCACCCTGATCGTGATGGTTCTCGTGACCGTCGTGGTGCCGAAGTTCGCGCAGATCTATGGCGGGCTGCTGAGAGGGCAGCCGCTTCCGGTCATGACCCAGGGCTTGCTGGCCGTGAGTCATTTTCTGCGGACGTACAGCGTCGTGGGCGTCGTCGTTGCACTTGGTTTGGGCTGGGTGGTCCGGGCGTGGAGCCGTACCTCGCGGGGGCGAAAGCTCTGCGACCGCGGGCTGCTGCGCGTGCCTCTCTTCGGCGATCTGATCTTGAAGGCGGCGGTGGCCCGCGTGGCGGGATTGCTCGGCGCACTGCTGGAGTCCGGAGTGGCGGAAACCCAGGCGCTGGCGATTGCCCAGGGTGCCTGCGGCAACGCACCGATGAGCGAGGCCTTGTCGGATGTATCGAAGCGATTACAGCGGGGAGAAGGAATCGCGGGACCGATTGAGCGGGCAGGGATTTTCCCGGGTTTGGTCGCGGGCATGATCAGGGTGGGCGAGGAGACCGGGACACTTCCTGAAATGCTGCGGCGGGTAGCGGACGCATATGATGAGGAAGTCGATCAGGCCGTGGCGGCGCTGGCTGCGGTCGTGGAGCCCCTTTTGATCGTCGGCATGGCGCTAATCGTCGGAACCATCGTGGTCGCGCTGTTCCTGCCGATGATTGGCGTGTTGCAGCATCTGCAATAGGAACAGGAATCCCCGTCCTTGCAGGCGGAGCTGGAACCCTTAGGATCGAAACTCCCGCCATGCCCTGGTCCATCGTCGAACCACCTGGGTCAGAGATCGTCGAAGTGATCTATTCTGGAACGATCCCGCCGCCGGAGTTGGCTGCCGTGGTGAAGCAACTGCTGGATCGGCTCGAGAAGAAGGAGCGGGTTCGGATGCTGACGGACCTGACCACGCTGGTTGGCGGGCACAGCATTGTGGATCTCTACGTTCTCGTGGACGAGATTCACCGCCGCGGCCTTGCCGGCCGTTATCGAGAGGCAATCATTCTTCCGAAGGCGGCGGCGACGGCGGAGATGGCGGGATTCTGGGAGACCGCGTGCACGAACCGCGGCATCGAAGTCCGCCTTTTCACGGATCGAGCGAAAGCGATGGCATGGCTCGTGGACGAGTCCGGCGCGGACTAGGCCTCAGGAGGGCGGGTCAGCAGGGAAGCGCTGAGTCCGGGCAGGCGCTCGGAAAACTCGTCGCCGTCATTCGCCTGCCGCAGGGCGCGCTGCACCATGCCCATCTTGGCGTCGAGGTTGTCGACCATCGAAACAAAGACGGCCTCGGGCGTGGCGGCGTAGACCGCGGCGCCCCACTCGGGTTCGCCCTGGTGGCTTAGGACAATGTGCTCAAGGCGCTCGAGCAGGTCGTCGCCCAGCTTGCACTTCTTGCCGGCTTTGCGGACCAGCTGGTAACCCAGGACCACGTGACCCTGAAGGATCCCGCGCCGGCTGCGACGCGTAGCCAACGCACCCTCGTATTCGATGGCCTTGCCGGTGTCGTGGACAAGGATACCGGCCATCGCGAGGTCGGCATGGACCTCCGGGTAGAGCGGCAGGAGGGCCTTGGCCGCGCGGGCCATGTGTACCGTGTGCTCAAGCAGGCCGTGACGGTAGGCGTGGTGCATCGAGATCGCGGCGGGAATCCAGCGAAACGTCTCGCCGATCTCCTCGAAGACCGCGCGCACGGTGGCCTTCAGCTCGGGATGGGACAGGGCGTCGATGAAGCTGTTGAACTCGGTCCAGAGCACCTCGGGATTCTCGGGCGACAGCTCGACGAGATTGTCCAGCAGCCCCGGAGCCGCGAGTTCCGCGTCGCTCAGGACGCCGGCCTTGGTCAGGCGCGGCGAGAGGCGACTCTGGTAGTACTCAACCTTGCCCTCGACCCGGATGACCGCGCCCTCACCAGCCGCCTTGATGGTCTCAAAGACGGGACTGTCGCTGAACACCGTGCAGCTGAACGACCCGGTGCGGTCGCCGAAGTCGACGCCGAGGAAGGGATTGCCGTTGGATGCGGTCTTCGCTGCGAGCTTTCGGACGACCAGCACGCTCGTGAAAACCTGCCCATTCGCGCCCTCGAGCGCCTTGAGATCACGGACCGTGGACCAATTCGGAGCGGCATCCGGCATGCGCTTGGTTTCAGGCCGGCGACTGCCAGACACAAGGGGAATTTGGCAGTGACGAGGGACGAGTGACGAGATCGGAAATAAAAAACAAGAACGGTAATCCCGCTAGAACAGCTCGTCACTTGTCACTCGTCCCTCGTCACTACCGCCTAGCGGCGCTCGCGCCGCTAGGCGGTGAAGTATTTCTCGCGGGCTTTGACCTGTACGATCTTGCGGGACGGGAGGCAGCAGGCGGTGAGGGCGCCGCCGAGGACGCAGGCGGTGTCGATGCCGAGAGACCATTTCAGGTGCTGGACGTCGGGGCGCGGGGTGTGGCCGTAGATCACAAAGGGCGGTCCCTTCCACAAGTCGGACCAGTGCGGGGCGTCGGGTTCCTCGGAACGTTTCTTCGGGGTGCCGTCTTTTCCCACCACCTGGATGCGGGTGACGATTCGCGCGGGTTGACGACGCCAGTTCTGGCCGGGCAGGAAGCCGCCGTGGACCAACACGACGGCATGGGCGGCATCGTGGTAGGTGAGGGGCATGGCGTTCAGGTAGGCCCAGTCCCGGTCGTTGAGCTGCTTCAGCGTCTCGTAGTCGGAGCGCTTCAGGTGGGTCGGGTCGCCGGTCTTGCGGTAGTTCAGCAGCCGGAGCTCGTGGTTTCCGAGCAGCGCGCGCCACGCGTGCTTGCGCGCGAGGGAAATCACCTTGGCGCTGTCGGGACCGCGGTTGACCAAGTCGCCGAGCAGGACGACGCGATCATGCCGCTCCAGGTCGAGTTTCTGGAGCAGATCCTCGAATTCCCGGTGGCAACCGTGGATGTCGCCGATGGCGATGAGTCGGCCCTTCATGCGCGTCCTTCGCGGGGTACTTTCGGGCTAGCATTCAGGCGGACCGGCCCTAAACACAAGGGCGCATGGAATTGACGCTGCATCCGCTTTCCAAGGTCTGTCACGCCACCGGTCAGGTGTTTGCCGAGGGTGACCGCGTGATCTGCCACCTCATGCGTGAGCCGACTGGCGAAATCACGCGCCGGGACCTCCTGGTCTCCGCGGATGCGGCCTATGCGAAGACCGGGCAGGTCCTCTGCAGCTGGACGGTGAGCTTCAAGCCGCGCCACGGCATCGAGAATCCCGGCCGGGCGCTCAAGCTGACGGCGGAGAACCTTTTCGTGACGCTGGCCGATCCGGCGGTGGAGCCGAATCCGGCGAACACGCCGATGCTGCAGTTCCTGGCCCTCATGCTCGAGCGCAAGAAGGTCCTGCGCCCGCGGGGCCGGACGGCGGACGAGGCGCGCCAAGTCTATGAGCACGCCCGCAGCCACCTGCTTTACGAGGTGCCGGTCGGCACTCTCGACGAGGCCTTCTTCGTGAACATCCAGGGTCAGCTGGACCTCCTCGTGGGGAGCCCCAAGGCGCCGGCGGCGGTGGCGCCGGAACCGGCCCCCGCTCCTGCGACCCCCTGAGTCTTTCACCGGCATGCGGGCTCAGACGACGGGCTCGGCCGGAGGCACGGCGCGTAGGCGCGCGGCGGCCATGAAGTAACGCTGGGCGGAGAATGCCGGCTCGCCCGCCGCCTTGACCGGACGCGCATAGGCCCCGTCCGGCTGCAGCTCCCGGGCGTCCTCGTTGTCGCGGAGCTCGGTGGGCAGGATCTCATCAATGATCCGCTTGCGGAGCTCAGGATCCTCGATCGGGAAGAGAAGCTCGACCCGCCGGAAGAAGTTTCGCGGCATCCAGTCCGCGCTGCCGCAGTAAACGAGCGGCTGCCCGCCGTTCTCGAAGTAGAAGATGCGGGCGTGCTCGAGGAAGCGGCCGACGATGTTGCGCAGGCGGATGTTTTCGCTGAGGCCCTTCACGCCGGCGAAGAGGCAGCACGTGGCGCGGACGATGAGGTCGGTCTTCACGCCGGCCTTGGAAGCGGCGTACAGGTTGTCGATCGTCGTCTGGTCCACGAGTTTGTTCATCTTCGCGATGATCCGCGCCGGCTTGCCCGCGGCGGCGTTGGCGGTCTCGTTGGCGATCAGGTCCTGGATCCGGACGTGCAGGTTGAACGGGGCGATGAGCAGGTGCTTGAACTCCGGCGAGCGGCCGAACCCGGTCAGCGTGTTGAAGAGCTGGGCCACCTCCTCGGTCAGGTACTCGCGGGTGGTGAAGAAACTGATGTCGGTGTAGAGTCGCGCGGTCTTCGGGTTGTAGTTGCCAGTCCCGAGATGGACGTAGCGGCGCAACCCGCCGCCCTCGCGCCGGACCACCAGGCTGCACTTGCAGTGGGTCTTGTGGCCGACGAGCCCGTACACGACATGCACGCCGGCCTCCTCCAGCTGGCGGGCCCAGTGGATGTTGTTGGCCTCGTCGAATCGCGCCTTGAGCTCGACTAGCGCGGTGACCTGCTTGCCGTTCATCGAGGCATCCATCAGGGCGCGCACGATCGGCGAGTCGCCGCTGGTGCGGTAGAGCGTCTGCTTGATCGCGAACACCTCGGGGTCGCGCGCGGCCTGCTCGACGAAGTCGACCACCGGGTTGAACGAGTCGTACGGATGATGGAGCAGAAGATCGCGCTCTCGCATCACGTCGAAGATGCTGGCGGCGCCACGGAGCGCCGGCGACTCGGCCGGACTGAAGGGTGGGTACTTGAGGTCCGGCCGCTCGATCATCTCGTACAGGCTCATCAGCCGGAGGAGATTCAGCGGACCCTGGAGCCGGAACGCGTACTCGAGCGACAGCCC
Organism: uncultured Opitutaceae bacterium; assembly: GCA_964471615.1. Taxonomy (GTDB): domain Bacteria; phylum Verrucomicrobiota; class Verrucomicrobiia; order Opitutales; family Opitutaceae; genus Opi-474. The sequence continues at coordinate 3,559 of CAYYGV010000122.1, read as the reverse complement.
GAGATAGCCGCAGAGCGTGGTGAACATCGACTCGTCGACGCCCTCCTCGATCTCGAGCCGGACGGCGGCACCGCGGCGGAGATTGCGGAGCTCCTCCTCGATCTTCTTCAGGAGATTCTCCGATTCCTCCTCGTCGATGTAGAGGTCGCTGTTGCGCGTGAGCCGAAACGCATGGGCGCCGTTGATCTTGTAGCCGGGGAAGAGGGTGAACGCGCAGAGCTTGATGATCTCGCTCAGGAAGATGAAGCGCTGCGGTCCCTCCTGCGCCGGGTTGATCTGGACGATGCGCGGCAGGATCCGCGGCACCGGGAGGATCACCATCATCTTCTCGTGCTCGGGCGTGTCGGGATTGTCGAGGGAGACGAGGACGTTGAGCGTCTTGTTGCCGATCTGGGGGAACGGGTGGGACTGGTCGATGGCCAGCGGCGTGAGCACCGGCAGAACCTGCTTCTGGAAATAGTCCTCGATCCAGACCCGCTCATCGGCGTCCAACTGCGCGCCGGTGCGAAACATCAGGCCCTCCCGGGCCAGCAACGGAACGAGTTGCTCGTGCCAGCAGCGGTACTGCTCGTGGACGAGCGTGTTCGCGGCGCGATGGACATTCTTGAGCTGCTCGCGCGAAGTCAGGCCATCCAGGCTCAGTTCGCCGGAGGAGGACTCGACCTGCTGCATGAGTCCGGCGACGCGGATCTCGAAGAACTCGTCGAGATTGGAGCTGACGATGGCGAGGAACTTGACCCGTTCCAGCAGCGGATTCTCGGCGGACTGCGCCTGTTCCAGGACGCGGCGGTTGAACGCCAGCCAGCTCTGCTCGCGGTTGGCGTAGGTGTGCCGGGCGTCGATGCCGGCGCGGGGCTTGATGCCGTTCTTCGCCGGACCGGCTGGCAGCTTGGAGATCTTTTTTCCTCGAGTCACAAAGTAGGGCGATGACGCCACGTTGAATCTAGTGGGAACGCCGACCGAAACGAGCGGATAAGGCCACGACACCCAATTGTCACACAAGCCCCAGCCGGACGCTGGGTTCGGGGAGCGCGGGGCGATAGGCGGTAAGCGATAGGCTGTAGGCTTAAGGCTGCAGGCGATAGGCTGTAGGCGATCAGCCATCAGCCATGAGCCGGACTAAAGCCAATGCGCATCGGCGGCCCGTGAGCCGGGCGTCATTCGAGCTACCAGCTACTATCTGCCAGCAACGTTCCGCAGCCCGATGCTGACAGCTGATCGGTGAGAGCTTCCAGCTTACCGCATACAGCCTAAAGCTGAATTTCCCGTCAGTTCCGGACCGGTACTCCCTTGCGGCCGAGGAACTCCTTCGCCTGCGGGATCGTGAAGGTTCCAAAGTGGAAGATGCTGGCGGCCAGCACGGCGCTGGCGTGGCCCTGGTCCAGCACCTCGGCGAGGTGCTCGAGCTTCCCGGCGCCGCCGCTGGCGATGACCGGCACGGACACGGCGTCACTGACGGCGCGGGTGAGTTCGAGGTCGTACCCGATTCCTGTGCCATCGCGATCCATGCTGGTGAGCAGGATCTCGCCGGCACCGAGCTCCACGGCGCGACGCGCCCAGGTCACAGCATCTAGCTCGGTCGGATTGCGTCCTCCGTGGGTGTAGACGCGCCAGGAGCGGCCGTCGGGCTCGCGCTTGGCGTCGATGGCGAGGACGATGCACTGGCTGCCAAAACGATCCGCCGAGTCGGCGATGAGCTGGGGCTGCTTGATGGCGGCGGTGTTGAGCGAGACCTTGTCGGCGCCGGCCTTGAGCATGGCCTCGATATCGGAGATCGAGCGCAGGCCGCCGCCGACGGTGAGCGGCATGAAGCACTGCTCGGCGGTGGCGGCGACGACATCGTGCATGATCCGGCGCTCATCGCTGGAGGCGGTGATATCGAGGAAGATGAGCTCGTCGGCGCCCTGGGCGTCATACGCGCGCGCGCACTGCACCGGGTCGCCGGCATCCCGCAGTTGCTGGAACTTCACGCCCTTGACCACGCGGCCGGCGTTGACGTCCAGGCAGGGAATGATGCGGCGGGAGAGCATGGGGTGGAGTAGCGTGTAGCGGGTAGCGAGAAGGAATTCTAGCGAAGAATGGGCGAGAATATCCCGGCGGGCGGTAGGTGCAGCCGGAGGCAAGCGCCCGGCTCGGCCGATGCTCCCTACCCGCTACGCGCTACTCGCTACTGCCGCGCTGAGCCGCGGCGCGGCTTAGGCGTGCGCCACGTCCGGGTCGAAGTTCACCGCGAGGCGGTAGACGTGACCGGGGCGCATGATCAGCGGGTGGTCGCGCACGAGGTACTGCAGGTAGTGGACCTTGCCGTAGTTCGTGCGGTAGGTCGCGTCGGCGCTGACCACCTCGGTCTCCTGCCAGGTGCCCTGGAAGTCGTCCTTGGCGACCGTGCAGCGGTGACCTTGGGGTCCAAGCGTGAGGGCGCCGGCGACATGGTACTTCGAGTGCGGCGCGGCGATCGCGAGGACGTAGCGGAACTTGTCGAGCGTGACCTGCTGTTTCACCGTGTAGGCGAACTCGCAGCTGATCTTGGGGCCGGAGAAATTCCACTGGACCTTTACGCTGCCGAGATTCTTGACGAACTCCTCCTTGGTGTTGATGAGCTCGGGCTGCTCGTAGCGGAAGTAGAAGCTGTTGCGGAGGCCGAGGCCCGTGACGCAGTTCTTGCCGTAGAACGCCGGGATCGTGACCTGGTCGCCGAACGTGAGCTCGGGGAGCATGACCGGCAGGTACACATTGTTCGGCCAGTCGAACACGCCCGGGCAGTGCGGGAAGGGGAGGGAGTCGCTCGTCAGGGTCGTGCCCGAGCTGATCAGCGGGATCTGCGCGTGCAGGCCGCTCTCGGCGTCGCGGTAGAGGAAGAGGCCCTGCTCCTTGCGGTTGCCCTTGTCGAAGATGACAAAGCGGCCGGAAGTCCGCGGCGGCTCGATCTTCGGGGCGCCCGGAGGCATCTGGACGGTCTTGGCGAGGCGCGACCACTGGCACAGGTAGCGCGCGGCGTCGAAGTTCGCCATGCGGGTGGTGTGCGAATTGTAGGCGGTGCGCTCGGTGTCGCGGAGATCGAGGAAGCCCTGCTCCTGGTCGAGATAGGTCTCGTAGAAGAACATGAACAGGCGGCGCAGGATGTCGAAATAGCGGACCTTCTGGTCGTCGGCGATCCAGCCGTCGCGGAGACCTTGGAGGATGATGCTGATGCAGTGCATCTGGCCGTACGCACCGGCCGCGCGGCCGAATGCCCAGCCGAGACCGTCCGCGCGGACGAGGTCGGGCATCATCTTGATGTACTTCTCCGCGTAGGTGCGGAGGGTCGGGAGCTTCCGGTCGCGCACGCCGCTGTTGGCGTGGAGCTGGAGGGCGGAGCGGATGAACACGAAGTTCATCACGCCGTAGAGATTGAAATTGCCGCCGAAACCGTGGGTGGCGTCGTCGAAGAAGCCGGCGGAGCTTGTCGCGTTGATGCGCTCGACCATGCGCTCGATCAGGCGCGAGGTCTCGTCCTTCTTGGAGAGGCCGAACGAGAAGCGGGCCACGGCCTTGGCGATGTTGAACGCCTGCCAGTGGT
>CAYYGV010000121.1:0-11161 GCA_964471615.1 uncultured Opitutaceae bacterium | reverse complement strand
GTGAAGGCGTCGCCACCGGCCTCACGCCCGCCACCAAGCTCTCGCTCGAGCGCGCGATCGAGTACATCGCCGTCGACGAGCTCGTCGAGGTCACGCCGAAGAGCCTGCGGCTCCGCAAGCGCATCCTCGGCCAGACCGAGCGCCAGAAGGCCGCGAAGAAGGCCAAGCTCGAGAGCTGAGTCCAGCCCTCTGTCAATTCGGAGCCGCGGCCCACGCCGCGGCTCTTTTTTTGTCCGGTCGCCGTGTGATCGTTTCGGAAGTTGTCAGTGCCCGACCCGGGGCCACCGTCGCCGCCATGGGTCTATCTGCTGCTGCGCTCGTCCTCGCCAACCCCCGTCGTCCCGACCTGCCGCCGATCGAGGCCGAGGCACTAGCCGATACGGGCTGCGTGCACCTCGTGATCCCTGCGACGATGCAGCGGCAACTCCAGCTGGCTGTTCACAGGACAGAGAGCGTGACCCTGGCCGACGGCAGCCGACGCGAAGTCCCCTATGTCGGCCCGATCGCGCTCCGTTTCGCGAATCGCGCCGGCTTCTGCGGTGCGATCGTCATGGGTGACCAGTGCCTGCTCGGGGCGATTCCCATGGAGGACATGGACCTAGTGGTCCGGCCGCGCGACCGGCGGGTCGAGGTCAACCCCGCCAGTCCGGACCTTGCCTCCACGCGGGCCTGACGAAGCTAATCCGATGTTCTCTTACCACGGAATTCACGGATCGCGCGGATCAATACCCGGTCGATTGCTCGCGGACCGAGGCGCTGCGTGACCGCAGCCCCTCGGTCCGCTCGCCCTTGATGGAGCTGGCAGCCTGAGACTGCCGCCCTATCGCTTATATCTTCTTCAGGTATTCAGCTCCACCCGGCCACGCGGCACGTGAGCTGAGGGCAACTCAGCTCCCGTGCCGCGTGGATTCGCTTGGTGCCTTGATCCGCGCGATCCGTGAATTCCGTGGCAAAAAGTACTGCCATAGCGCGTCCAGCCAGATCGCCGACCTCGGAACGTTCTAAGAACGTCGAAGGACTCACGGCTGAGACTAGTCGGCGCCTGGGGCGGTGGTGGCGACGTCCTTGGCGATGTCGCGGGCCTTCAGCAGGCCGTGGGCGCTGGACTTACCGGTGAGGCGCACGCTCAGGCGGTCCATCAGGACGTAGAAGATCGGAACGATGAACAACGTCATCAGCGTCGACAGGGTCAGCCCGCCCACAACTACGGCGCCCATAGCATTTCGGGTCTCAGCACCGGCACCTGTGGCCACCGCCAGCGGCACGGCGCCGAGGATCGTGGCGATGGCCGTCATTAGGATCGGCCTGAAGCGCACCGAGGCGGCCTCGAACGCCGCGGTCATCGCGTCCTTGCCCTCGAGCTGGAGCTGGTTGGCAAACTCCACGATTAGGATGCCGTTCTTGGCGACGAGCCCGATCAACATGATCAGGCCGAACCGCGAGAACAGATTGTCGGTCAGCGGCGTCCCCCACCAGCGCGAGCAGTAGAGCACCAGCAGGCCGCCGGCCACCGCGATGGCCACGCCGGTGAAGATCGTGACCGGATGAATCCACGACTCGAACTGCGCCGCGAGGATCAGGAAGGTGAACACCAGCGCGAGGGCGAAGATCCGGAACGTGTCGCTGCGGCCTTCCACGAAGTCCCGCGTGCCGCCGTCCCACGCGAAGCTGTACCCCTCGGGCAGCAGCACCCGGGCCTCGCGGGAAAGGAAGTCGACGCCGTCCCCGAGGGTCCACCCGATGTTCACCTGGGCCGAGACCGTCACGGACCGGAGCCGGTTGAAGTGCGGGTAGCTCTCCGGCACCACGTTTTCCCGATAGCTCACGAGATTGTTCAACTGGACGAGATTGCCCGTCTTGGACTTCACATACAGCCGCGCAAGGTCGCGGGGCGTGCTGCGGTCGGCGTCCTCGACCTGCACGATGACGTCGTACTGCTGGTTACCGCGCTGGAATTCCGTGACCCGCCGCCCACCGAGCAGCGTCTCCAGCGACGCGCCGATGTCGGAGATCGCCACGCTCAAGTCCGCGGCCTTGGCCCGGTCGATCCGCACGAGCAACTGCGGTTTGGTGGGAGACGGGTCGAGCCGCGGCTGGTTGAAAATCGGGCTGCCCCGCATCTTTTCGATCAGCTTGCTCCCGACGTCCTGCAGCTTCTCAAAATCGCTGCCCTGAAGGACAATCTGGACACCGCCGCCGCCGCCCGTGCCGAGCGAGCCGGCGGGTGCGACCGTGGCCTGCCCGCCGGTGATCGTCTGCTGGAACTTCCGCCGCAGTTCGCCGATGATCTGCTGGGTCTTCCGCTCGCGCTCCTCCCACGGCTTGAGCGTCACGAAGATGAACCCGCGGGTGCCCTCGCCCGCCCGGTTGAACGTGCGGTCCACCTCCGGCAGATCGAGGATCATGCGCTCCATCTCGCGGGCGTAGAAAATGTTGTAGGCCGGCGTGGACCCGACCGGGGAGATGAAATTCGCCACGAAAATCCCGCGGTCCTCAAGCGGGGCCAACTCCCGCTGCAGCCGGGTATAGCTGTACAGTCCCAAACCGGTGAACAACGTGACCGCCGCGATCACCCGCAGGCGCCTCTGCAGCGCCTGGTGCAGCAGCCGCGCGTACACGCGGTTCAGCCAGACGAAGAACGGCTCGGTCAGGTTGTAGAAGCGGCCGTGCTCCCGGTGGCCGCCCACGAGCTTCACCTTCAGCAGGCGTGAACAGAGCATCGGCGTGAGCGTCAGGGCGACGAACGCCGAGACGAACACCGAGATCGCGAGCGTCAGGCCAAACTCATAGAACAGCCGCCCAATCTGCCCCGACTGGAATGCCACCGGCACGAACACTGCGACCAGCGTGAGGGTCGTCGCGATCACCGCGAAGGCCACCTGCCGCGACCCGAACACCGCGGCGCGGATCACGGTCTCGCCCGTCTCCATTCGTCGGTAGATGTTTTCCAGCACGACGATCGCATCGTCGACCACCAAGCCCACCGCGAGCACCAGCGCGAGCAGCGTCAGGACATTCAGCGTGAATCCCAGCCAATTCATCACGGCGAAAGTGCCGATCACCGAGATCGGGATCGCCAGCAGCGGGATCAGCGTCGCGCGCCAGTCCCGCAGGAACAGGAAGATCATCAGGATCACCAGCACCGCCGCCTCACCGAGCGTGAAGTAGACCTCCTTGATCGAGCGCTCGACGAACACGCTTGTATCGAAGCTCACCTCGACCTGCACGCCTTCCGGCATGTCGCGGCGGATCGTGGGGAGCATCGCCTTCACCTGGTTCGCCACGGCGAGCAGGTTGGACTGCGACTGGCGCTGGACGGCGACGCTGACCGACGAGCGGCCGCGGAAGAACGCGTCGTTGCGGTAGTCGGCCGCGCCCAGCTCCACCCGGCCGATGTCCTTGAACTTGACCTGGTAGCCGCCGCGCGTCGCGAGCACGAGCTCCTCGAACTCGACCGGGGTCAGCATCGTGCCCTCGAGGCGCACGGGGAACTCGCGCGACAGCGACTCGATGCGCCCGCTCGGCGCGTCGATATTCTGCTGCTGGAGCGCGGTCGCGACGTCCGTGACCGTGAGATTGTAGGCTGCGAGGCGGTCCGGATCGATCCACAGGCGCATCGCGTAGCGCGGTCCGCGGATGTTGACGGCGCCGACGCCCGGCACCGTCTGGATGCGCTGCACCGCGAGCCGGTCAACCATCTCGGTGAGCTCGAGGCGGCTGTAGCGATCGGAGAAGAACGAGACGGAGATGATCGGCGACGAGTCGGCGTCGGCCTTGGTCACCTGCGGCTCGTTGATGTTCTCCGGCAGGCGCGAGCGGACGCGGCTGACCCGGTCGCGCACGTCGTTCGCCGCCTCGTCGATGTCCTTGTCGGTGTTGAACTCGATCGTGATGTTGGTCCGCTGCTCGGCGGAGGACGAACGCAGGGTGCGGATGCCGTCGATGGACGAGAGCTCCTTCTCGAGGGGCTCCGTGACCTTGGACTCCATCACCTCGGCCGAGGCGCCCGGGTAGGTCGTCTCGACCGAGACGATCGGCGAGTCGATGTTCGGGTACTCGCGCACCGGCAGCCGCACGAACATCAGCGCGCCGACCAGCACGATGAAGATCGACGCGACGACGCAGACGACCGGCCGCTTGATGGAAAGGTCAGACAACAGCATCGGTCAGTTGCCGGCGGAGAACTCGCGGTGCTGGGGGCGCGGCTCGACCCGGGCGCCGGGATAGAGGATGAGCGAGCCGACTCCGGCCGCGACCACCGCGGTGCCCTCGCGCAGGCGCGTGGGGTCGGCAGGCTGGATCTCGACGACGCCGCGGACCCGCAGGCCGAGCGTGACCGGCAGGAACTCGGCCACGTCGGCGCCGTCCTTTTTCCCGATCGCGATCACCTGGGCGCCACGCGGGGTGACCAGGATGGCGCCCTCGGGCACGGTGAGGACGCCCGGATGCACGGCGAGGACGAGCTCGACGTTGGCGAACATGCCGGGGCGGATCTGTTCGGGCGGATTGATCAGGTAGCCCTTCACCTCACTCGACCGGGTGGTGCGGTCGATGACCGCGCTGACGAAATACACCTCGCCGGCCAGCTCGGCGCGCACGCCATCGGCGCGGGCCTGGACCTTGAACCGCGAGCCGGGGCGGACCTGGCTGAGATACCGCTCGGGCACCTGGAACTCGATCTTCAGGCGCGACAGGTCGTTAATCGTGGTGATCGCGGGCGTGCCAGTGCTGGTGCTGACGTAGTCGCCCACCGAGACCTCACGGGAGCCGGTGACCCCATCGAACGGCGCCTTGAGCTCGGTCTTGGCCAACCGCGTCCGGAGCAGGGAGACCGCGGCCTTGCTCGAGGCGTGCTCGGAGCGGACGGCGTCGGCGTCGGCCTGGGAGATGAGGTTGCTCTTGGCGAGGTTCTCGGTGCGCTCGAGATTGAGCTCCGCGAGCCGGAACGAGGCCGTCGCCTGGGCCAGCTGCGACACCAGTTCCGAGTCGTCGATCTTCACCAGCACCTGGCCGCGGGTGACGTGCTGGCCCTCCTCGAAGAGGATCTCGCGGACCTGGCCGGCAATTTCCGCCCGGATCTGCGCCGACTCGTTGGCGGCGACGCTGCCGACCAAATTGACCTCATCGGCCAGGTCGCGGCGGGCGACGTTCACGACCTCGACCGGCTGGACCGTGGCGTTGGTGGCGGTGGCCACGGAACGAGGGTTGCGCGAACAACCTGCCATCACGGCGGCAGCGGCGAGGAGACCGATGGAGAGCGGGCGCTGGAGGCGGCTTCGCATGGGACAGCCATCAGAGCGCCGAAGGGGTCACGGTCGCAACCGTGAAAAACGGCGCCGCGAACAATCACGGCGGACAGTCCTGCGTGAAACGCGTTACGTTTCGGCAACGGCGCCGGTCCGCTCACGGTTGATCATCCCGCCACGAAGAGCGCGAAGGGCACCAAGAGGCGAACCGCCTGACTACGGCCGAGAGAAAGCCCGGACCAGAAACCTCAGCCGATGTGCTGGGCGTAGGCTGCCGGATCGAGCAACGCGGCTGCGTCGGTCGAGTTGGCGAGCTTGAGCTTCATGATCCAGCCGCCCTCGTACGGGGCGCTGTTGACGGTCTCGGGGGCCGACTCGAGCGCCGGATTGACGGCGACGACGGTGCCGGCGGCCGGAGCGTAGAGATCGCTGGCGGCCTTGACCGACTCGACGACGCCGAAGGTCTCGCCAGCCTTGAAGGACGAGCCGACCTTGGGCAGCTGCACGTAGGTGATGTCACCCAGCGAATTCTGGGCGTAGTCGCTGATCCCGACGGTCGCGGTGCCGTCGCTCTCCAGCTTCAGCCACTCGTGGGATTTCGCGTAACGGAGTTCGGTGGGGACGTTGCTCATGAGATTTTCTTTAGTTCGACGAAGGGAGGTTTGACCAGTTGCAAATTGAGCTTGGCGCCCCGGATGTCCACGGCGAGCGGCGCGCCGGCCGCGGCCGAGTTGACCAGCGCCGAACCGATCGCCTCGTTGAGGATCGGCGAGAGGGTGCCGGACGCCACCTTGCCCACCACCGTGCCATCGGCGCCGAGCACCGGCGTGTCCGCCCGCACGATGCGGCGGTCGCCGGTCTTGAAGTACACGATCCGCTGCCTGGGGCCCTGCTGCTTCTCCGCGACCAGCGCGGCGCGGCCGTTGAAGTCCGCCCCCTTGTCGAGTTTCACCGTCCAGCCCAGCCCGGCGGCCAGCGGCGAGACGTCCTGGGTGATCTCGTGGCCGTAGAGCGGATAGCCGGCCTCCAGCCGCAGGCTGTCGCGGGCGCCCAACCCGGCGAGTTCGAGCCCATGGGCGGCGCCGGCGGCGAGCACGGCCTCGGCCAGCTTGGCGGCCTGCGCCGTCGGATGATACAGCTCGAAGCCGTCCTCACCCGTGTAGCCGGTCCGGCTGAGGATGCAGGGCACACCGGCCACCTCCCCGTGGCCGAAATGATAGTACTTGATCGCGCCGAGGTCGGCGGGCGTCAGCGACTGCACGATCGCGGCGGCGTTCGGTCCCTGCACGGCGAGCAGCGCGTAGTCGGCGCTGCGGTCGGTGATCGCAACCTGGAACCGGGCGGCCTGCTCCTTGATCCACGCCAGGTCTTTGTCGACGTTGCCGGCATTGATGCAGAGGAAATAGTCCTCGGGACCGCGCATATAGACCAGCAGGTCGTCCACCACCCCGCCGCTCGGATAGCACATCGGCGAATACAGCACGCGGCCCGGAAACAGCTTCGCGACATCGTTCGTCACGAGGAAATTGAGGAAACGCCCGGCGTCCGGCCCCCGCACGTCCACCTCGCCCATGTGGCTCACGTCGAAGAGCCCGGCCGCGCGGCGCACGGCCTTGTGCTCCTCGAGGATGCTCTTGTACTGCACGGGCATCTCCCAGCCCGCGAAGTCCACCAGGCGGCCACCGTGGGCGGCGTGGAAGTCACGCAAAGGGGTACGTTTGAGTTCGCTCATGGGGCAGTCTACGCGCGGCCGCCCGGGCCGTCGCAAGGTTGTTTTGGCCCTGCGCAGGGGGTCAAAGTTTGTATTCGCAACGCACGGCCCCTCCATAAACTAGGGTCATGTCCTGGCTCGTCACCGCGATCGCGCTCACCGTCAGCCTTTCCTTCTTCTGCTCGCTGCTGGAAGCCGTGGTGCTGAGCACAACCTCGGCCGACATCCAGGGGCTCCGGCGCCGTCACCCGCGCCGCGGCGAGCTGCTGGAGGTCATCAAGCGCCAGATCGACGCCACCATCTCTGCCATCCTCACGCTCAACACCATCGCCAACACCCTTGGCTCAATGGTCATCGGCGGACTGGCGGCCCACCAGCTCGACGACCTCGGTCTGGGCATTCTCACCGCGGCGCTGACGATCGGCGTGCTCGTGTTCGCCGAGGTGCTGCCGAAGAACCTCGGCGTCGCCTACCGGCGCTCGCTGCTCCCGCACGTGGTCTACCCGCTGTGGTGGATCCGGCGCGTACTCCAGCCGGTGAGCTATCTCTGCAACCTCGTGGTGCGGCCGTTCGTGCCGCACCGCCACGCGCCGCAGGCGTCCGAGGAGGAGATCCTCCTCCTGGCCGAGCGCGGCGCCGAGGAGGGCACGCTCACGAAGAGCGAGTCGAGCATCATCACCAATGCGCTGGCGCTCGACGATGTCCGGGTCAGCGAGATCATGACCCCGCGCACCGTGGTCACCGCGCTCCACAAGGGCGCCACGGTCGGCGACGTGTTCCGCGAGCACCCCAATCTGCCCTTCGGCCGGATGCCGGTGTACGGGCGCAACCTCGACGACATCGTGGGCATGGTCCGGCGGCGCGACCTATTGAAGGCGAAGGCCAACGACCAGGACGCCGTGCTGGTCGAGGCGGTCATGCAGGAGATCCATTTCATCCCACAGACCGTGACCGTGGCCAACGCGCTCCAGGTGTTCCTCAAGACCCACCAGCAACTGCTGGTGGTGGTCGACGAGTTCGGGTCGACGGCGGGCGTCGTGACGATGGAGGACGCGATGGAGCTGCTGCTGGGCCGCGAGATCTTCGAGAAGGACGACGTGGCGGTGGACATGCGCGAGCTCGCGCGCGCGAAACAGCAGAAGACGACACGGTTTCGCCGCCCCGACCAGGCGAGCGCCGCCCCTTTCACCGCCAAGCCCTGAGTGGCCCACGACCGCATGATCCCGCTCGCCTACTGGGAACATAATCTCAGTCCGTTCCTCGGCCCGCACTGGGGTGCCTTCGGCATCCGTTACTACGGCCTCGCCTACCTGCTCGGGTTCGTCGCCGCCGCGTGGCTGCTCGTGCGGTACGCCCGCACCGACCGCTCGCTGCTGCCGACGGAGAAGGTCGCCGACCTCATGGTCGCGATCATCTTCGGCGTCATGCTCGGCGGACGGATCGGATCCTTCGTCCTGTACCACCCCGAGCAGCTTCTCCACGACCCGCTGAGTTTCTTCCGCCTCTGGGAAGGCGGCATGGCCAGCCACGGCGGCATGGTTGGCGTGGCGGTGGCGCTGATCTGGTTCAGCCGGTCCGAGAAAATCCCCTTCCGTCATCTCGGCGACCTCATCGTCTCCGTGGCGCCCGCCGGGCTGTTTTTCGGCCGCCTGGCGAACTTCATCAATGGCGAGCTCTGGGGCAAACCGAGTCAGGTGCCGTGGGCGATGATCTTCCCCGGCAGCCCCTATCCGCACGTGCCGCGCCACCCGTCGCAGCTCTACGAGGCCGCCCTGGAAGGCCTGGTGCTGCTGGGACTGATGCAGGTCCTGTTCTGGAAAACGAACCTCGTGCGCCAGCATCCCGGCCGCCTGAGCGGCTGGTTCCTGATCGCCTACGCCGTGCTGCGCGCCATCGGCGAGGTGTTCCGCGAACCCGACGCCAACCTCATCCTGGGCCTCAGCCGCGGCACCTTCTACTCGATCTTCCTCGTGGCCGCCGGACTGCTCCTGATCGCGTGGAAGAGCCCCGACCTCAGGCCGAAGGCCTAGCCGGCCCGCCCCGTCCTCGCGGGGCGCGAACCGCTTTACTGCCGGGTCCGACGCCGGAAATACGCCGCGCCGCCGAGAAAGGATCCGACCAACAGCAGGATCGCGATCGGCGGCTCGGGCACCGACTGCAGCTGGACGTTGGCGAAACCGACGTGCGCGTAGAAGTTGTCGGCATCGAGTCCCGACAGTCCGATGAACGTCAGGTAATGCGTGCTGCCGCTAATTGAGAGCGAGAACGCGCTCGTCAGGTTGCCTGCCCCGCTGGTCCAGTCAAAGACGGCGAGCTGGGTGCTGTCCGCGATGATCGCCCCGCTGGTCGGCGCCGTGACAGTGTTGGCGATGCCCGCGATGCCGGTGAGGGTGAAGGTCGCGTTGGGAGCGAGCCCATAGCTCGTCCGAAGCACGTCCAGGTCGAAGGTGATGAACGTGTCGCCGTGCATGCCGAAGCCAAGGAGCGGACTCTCACCGGAAAAGGAGCCGTCGTTGTTCGTGTCGAGGATCAGCGGACTGGTCGTGGCGCTGTCGTATTTCAGGTTCGCCCAGACATTCGGCGCCCCTGCCGTGCTCCCGGTGGCCCGGTCCAGCGTATCGGCGAAACCGGTATTGAAATCGAACGTCGACGAACCGCTGCTGCCGCTCGCCGTGAGCGTCGTCGCGCCGGAGTTGACCGCATAGCCGGTCCAATTGACCGCGTTGCCCACCCCGGCAACGGTGGCGGCATTCGTGCCGGTAACGCCGATCACGTCATTGAGCTGGATGCTGACCTGGGCGTGGACGACGACCGGGACCAGTGCCCCTAGCACCACTGCGACAACTCGAACTGATGACATGAAACCGCGAAACACCCGGCGACGATCGAGACCACTTTCCGGACATTCAAGCCGGTATTTCCGCGACGCTGGCGCACGCGACCGAGCGGAGGAAACCCGCATGATCCGGGACAGGCCTACGTGACACCGCGTCCTCGATCCCGACGACAACCTAGACGATCGTGCCGGGCGGCAGCGTGGCGCCCTTCGGGACGACGAGCACGCCGTCACGGATGATAACCGCGCCGTTGGCATAGTTGCCGTCCGCCTTGCCATCTGCCACGAGCACGCAGCCGTCGCCAATGCGGGCGTTCTTGTCGATGATCGCGCCCTTGACCCGGCAGTTGCGGCCGACGCCGAGATGCGGGCGGCCCTTCTTGAGGTTGGCGGCCAGCTGGTCGTCGGTCTCGTAGTAGTCCGCGCCCATCAGCACGGTGTCCTCGAGCGAGGACCCCTCGCCGACATACGACCGGATGCCCAGCACGCTGTGCTTGAGGTATGAGTCGGTGAGAATGGAGCCGTCGCCGATCACGACATGGTCGATCGCGCACTTGTTGAGCTTGGAGGCTGGCAGGTAGCGGTCCTGGGTGTAGATCGGCGCGGTCGGATCGAAGAAATTGAACGGAGGCAGCGGCTGCGCGAGCGCGAGGTTGGCCTCGAAGAACGCGCGGACGGTGCCGATGTCCTCCCAGTAGCCCTCGAAGATGTGCGCGAAGAGCTTCCTCCGCCCGAGCAGGCTCGGGATGATCTCCTTGCCGAAGTCGGTCATCGTGTTGTCGAGCGCCTCGGCGAGCGTGGCGCGGTTGAACACGTAGATGCCCATCGAGGCGAGGCAGTGCTTCTCCTTCGAGGGCGTCTCGAGGCGCGACTCGAGGAGCGGGCTCAGCGTGAGGCTCTCGATGACCGCCGGGTCCTTTGGCTTCTCGACGAAGCGGCCGATGGAGAGGTTATCGTTGACCTGCATCAGGCCGAGGCCGGCGACCTTCGAGACGGGGAACGGGATCGACGCGATCGTCACATCGGCACCGGTCGCGAGGTGCTGGTCGATAATCTTCCGGTAATCCATCCGGTACAGCTGGTCGCCGGAGAGGATGAGGATCAGGTCGTGGGGAAAGGAGCGGAAGTGGATTAGGTTGCGCCGCACCGCGTCGGCGGTGCCCTGGTACCAGTCGGAGCCCTTCTCAGTCTGCTCGGCGGAGAGGATGTCGACGAAGCCTCCGCCGAACGGATCAAAGTGGTAGGTGCCCTGGACGTGACGATGCAGCGACGCGGTCTGGAACTGCGTGAGGAGGAAGATCCGGTTGATGTCCGAGTTGAGGCAGTTGCTGATCGGGATGTCGACCAGGCGGTACTTGCCCGCGAGCG
>CAYYGV010000120.1:0-11170 GCA_964471615.1 uncultured Opitutaceae bacterium | reverse complement strand
ACGGCGACGCGATCTTCGAGTCGGGCCTGTTCATGGAGGGCTCCGGCACCAGCTCCACCCCCACCCTTTACTACCGTGACTCGGTCACGCTCGCGCAGGACCAGAATGCAGTCCACGCCCGGAACATCCCGCCGCGCCTGAAGGACAGCCTCGGCGTGTGGCTGTCGGACACGCGCTGGGGCAACTTCATGGGCGGCGAGCGTTGGCGCGAGAGCCTCGTCATGGACCTCGGGCGCGGCAGCCGGCTGTTTCCAAACCTGTGGGGCAACCTGCGCCACCTGACCGACGAGGACGTGAAGTTCCTCGCGTGGATCACGCGGTATGCGCGCGACCACGCCGACCTGTTCCACCGGCGCCGGACCGTCGGCGGCGACCCGTTCCGCAACCATGCCTACGGCTACGCGCACGGGCGCGGCCCGCGGGCCGCGGTGTTCCTGCACAATGCGCATTTCGCCGCGCGGCCGGTCACGCTCCGGCTCGACGACAGCCTCGGCCTGACCGCGACCCCCGCGACACGTTTCCACGTGACCACCTTGTTCCCCGAGCGGCGCGAGGTGCGGCCGGGCCGGCGGCGCGAGTGGCAGGCCGGCGACACGCTGGAACTCTGGCTCCGTCCGTTCGAGACGCTGATGCTCGAGGTCGCGCCGGCCCACGCACGCGCGCGGCGACTCCCGCCGCGGACCCTGGCCGCCTCCGCGTACGCGCCGCTGGGCGAGGCGCTGGCGCTGACGCCGGTCGCCGCCGACCCGCGCCTCGACGTGCGGTTCGTCGACGCAGCGCTCTTTGCCCAGAAAGGCCTCACGCCCAAGGTGAGCACCTATGCAGCCACGCTGCCGGCGCTCGCGGGCGACCAGCCGATCCTGGCCGTGGTGATCCGCCTGCGCCGCGGTGACGCCGAGTGGAAATACGCGCCGACCGTCGTGCAGATCGTGCAGGTGCTGGCGAGCGTGGACGGTGAGAAGGTCCAGCTGATCCCGGTGCCCGACGGACGCCAGCACGGCAACACGCAGTCGTTCGGCTGCTCGTGGCTCATCTACAAGGTCCGTCTCAACCGCGCTTGGTCGGGCGCCGCCCTCAAGTTCGCCGTGCACGCGAATCTCCCGGCGGACGTCGAAGCCGTGGTCGAGTCCTGGGTCGTGCGCCGCTGGTGGGAAGAAAACCACCGCCCGACCGCCGACGGGTACAACACCTACGCGCCGTCTTGAAGAGCCCGGCCTCGGTGAGGTTGGGAAGTTGAAAGATGGCGGTTGAAAGTTGAAAGGCCGATCACGGCGGAACGTCGCCGGAATTACTTGGCTCCGACGCCAGCTTCGCGCGCGGCTTTCAGCTGACGTCCTTCAACTTTCAACGGCGGCCGCGCCACGCGGCCGCCCTCACGCCGAATGCGCGGGCGGGCCGGAGACGCCGCTGATCACGCGGGCCCCGCGCCGGTACGTGAAGTACGAGTACGTCCACTGCAGCAGCACCGAGAGCTTGTTCCGGAAGCCGACCAGGAACAGCAGGTGCACGCCGAGCCAGGCGAGCCACGCCGGATAGCCGCTGAAATGCACGCGGCCGAGCTCGGCGACCGCCGACGAGCGGCCGATCGTCGCCATGTTGCCCTTGTCGCGGTAGGCGAAGGGCTCGCGTCCCGCCGGGGCAAAACGCTCGCCACGCAGTTCCCGCGTAAGGAGGCGCGCCACATGGCGCCCGGTCTGGATGGCGCCCTGCGCGACGCCGGGCACGGTGACGCCGTTGGCGTCGACCAGCGAGATGAGGTCACCGACGGCGAAGACCTCGGGATGGCCGGGCACGCTCAGGTCGGGCAGCACCTTCACCCGGCCGGCGCGATCGAGCTCGCCGCCGAGCTGCTGGGTGAGCGGCACCGCCGCGACCCCGGCGCTCCAGACGATGTTGTCCGCGCGCAGTTCCTGGCCGCCGGCGACGACGCGGCCCTCGGTGATGGCCTCGACGCGCGTGGCCGTGCGGACTTCGACGCCGAGTTTCTCAAGCTGGCGCTGGGCGCTGGCCGAAAGGTCCGGCGGATAGGCCGCGAGCACGCGCGGACTGCCCTCGATCAGGATGACGCGCGCCTTCGATGGGTCGATGTGGTCGAAATCGCGGTTGAGAACCGTGCGGGTGAGCTCGGCGAACGTGCCGGCCAGCTCAACGCCCGTCGGGCCGCCGCCGATCACCACGATGGTCATCGCCGCCTCGCGTCGCGCCGGGTCGGACTCGGTCTCCGCGCGCTCGAACGACAGCAGGATCCGGCGCCGGATCGCGAGGGCATCGTCGAGGGTCTTGAGCCCGGGGGCGAACTGCTCCCACTCGGGATGGCCGAAGTAGCTGGTGCGACCGCCGGCCGCGACAACGAGGTAGTCGTAGGTGAGCTCGCCGCGGGCATGGACGACCCGCCGGCCGGCGAGGTCGAGCGCGGTGACCTCGGCCATGATCACGGCGAGATTCGGCCGGTCGCCGAACAGCGCGCGGATCGGCTGCGCGATGTCGACCGCGGAGAGCCCCGCGGTGGCGACCTGATACAGCAGCGGCTGGAAGAGATGGTGGTTCTGCCGGTCGATCACCGTGATGCGGGCCAGGTGGGCGGGAAACTGCTGGCAGAACGACAGCCCGCCGAACCCGGCGCCAATGACGACGATATGAGGCAGCGGGGAGGGCGACGAGAACATGGGGTCCAATCTGGGATGGTCGGCCGAAATTGCAACGGACGCCGTGGGGCCACGGCGGCGGAGCCGAAATTTGCTGTTCACCCCGGGCCGAAGGACGCTACTCATTCCGCCCTGCGCATGAATGCCCCAGTTGAAATCCAGCTGATCGGCTCCGAGGTCGCCATCCGGTGGGATGACGGCGCCGAGACCTATTACAACCCGGAGAAACTCCGGGCGGCCTCGCCGAGCGCGGAGACTCAGGGTGAGCGCGACATTTTCGGCCACCAGTACGGCGGCGACGGCCCGAAGAACTTCACCGGCGTCGAAGTCGTGGGCTGGGCCAAGGTCGGCAACTACGCCGTTCGGTTCGATTTCAGCGACGGCCACCGCACGGGCCTCTACACCTACGACTATCTCCGCAAGCTCGGCTCTACCTGAGTCCCCTTTTCCCATGAGCACCTACGTCTTTCCTGCCCGCACGACGACGGCCGAGATCGAACTCGGCACGACGCTGCAGCCGAAATTCGGGCCTGACGGCCTGATCCCTTGCATCGCTCAGGACGTCCATTCCGGCGAGGTGCTGATGTTCGCCTTCATGAACGCCGAGTCGCTGGCCCACACGCTCAAGACGCGGAAGGCCACCTACTGGAGCCGCTCGCGGAACAAGCTGTGGGTAAAGGGCGAGGAGTCCGGCAACGTGCAGCACGTGCAGGAGGTCCGGACGGACTGCGACCAGGACGTGCTCCTGATCAAGGTCGAGCAGACGGGCTCCGCCAACGCGGCCTGCCACAACGGCTACAAGTCGTGTTTCTACCGTCGGCTCTCCGACCTCGCCGACCCGGCGCTCAAGCTCCAGTTCACGGCCGAGCGGCTGTTCGATCCGGCGATGGTCTACAAGAAGAAGACCTGAGACGGTCGGAGGACCGGGAGTCGGGGCGGGTTGAAAGTTGAAGGTTGAAGCTCTGGGTCCCGCCCGCCCCGCGCCTACGGCACCTCGTAGACCTCGACCAAGGCGACGCCGGTCGTGCCATTGGCGCCGGTGACGTGCAGGCTGTAGACGCCTGGGTTGAGCGTCACGAGCAGCGCGGAGTCGGCACTGCCCACCGGCAGCGGGAATCCACCGACCTGCTGCGCCACCGCCGCGATGTCCGTGGCATTGTCGGCCGTGCCCCACCCTTGGTTGGTCGCCAACGCGGTCTGACCGCTGAGGAGCGTGAGGACCGGCCGGGCGAGCGGGGCGTCGACCCCGAACGAGGCGAGGGTCGGGCCGACCGCGCGGACGAGGACCCGACGAGGGGCGTCGCCGCCAATGACCAGGCCTGGAATCAGCACGTCGGCGCCGGTGCCCACATTGGCGCGGGTCGACATGTTGATGATCCGGCTGGCGTTCGCTCCCACCTCGTAAACCTCGGCCAAGGCCACACCGCTCGCAGCCCCTTCGCCGGTCACGGTGGCAGTGTAGACGCCCGGCGGGAGCGTAACGAGCAGCGCTGAATCCGCGCTGTTGGCCCGGAGGGCGAACGCCCCAACCTGCCGCGCCGCCGCCGCCAAGGCCGCCGGATCGGGAGAATTCTGCCAGCCGCGATTCGACGCGACCAGCTGGCCCGTGGTGTTCTCGTTGACCTTGAGGACGGGCGCCGCGAGCGGATCGGTCACCTGGTAATCCGCGAGCGTCGGGCCGACTCCACGGATCAGCATGGTCTTGGGCGCCGCGCCCGTGACGACAAATCCCGCGATCAGGGCGCCGCTGCCGCCGCTCACCCGGGCCCGGGTCGCATTATTCACAAAGCGTGACGTACCGACCTGCCAAATCGCCCCGGCATTGCCCACCGCCACGACCTGGTCGCCACCGGTCGCGATGTACCACATCATGCCCGACGCGGAGAAATCCTCGATGGACCAGGTCACGCCGTCGTCGGAGGCCACAATCTTCCCGTAATACGTCGAGCCTACGAATTTGTCCCCAATGACGGTCAGGGCCGACGGCGGACCCGCTGACTCGAGCGGCCGACCCGGGGCATGGTTCCAGGTCAAGCCGTCGGACGAGGTCCAGATGTCGCCGACCAACCCCGCAACGACGTAGCGACCGCTCCGTCCCCCGATTGCGTACGCGGCCAAGTCGAACGCGCCCGTGATCGTCCAGTTGACGCCGTCCGTCGAGCGGGCCACGACGGCATGCTCGTCCGTGCCCTTTGTTCCGACGGCGAGAAACGCGCCATCCACAAAGATGATGTCGCGCCAGGCCCCCGTGTCACCGGGCAGGCGGAAGCCGGGACTCCACGTGACACCGTCCGCGGAGCTGATCAGCTCGCTGTAGAAGACGCCGTTGATCCAGTTCTGGGAATTGGTGGCCGCCACGAACAGTCCGTTGCCATAAGTGATTCGAAGCAGCGCCGTCGGTCGCGTGACGACCCGGGTCCAGGACTCCCCGCCATCCTGGGAAATGCCAATGCCGCCGTCACTGGCCCCGGCCACGAACCGGCCATTGCCAAAGGCAACGGTGCCTCCGTCATAGCCCGCCGCGGCCGGCAGCATCTGCCACGTCACGGCGTCACTCGAGGCCGCCAAGCCCTGGGTGCCCGCGACGATCCAGCGGCCGGCTCCATAGGCCGCACTGCGGAGATCGCCATTCACCGTGTTGACCGTGTGGTTGGTCCAAGTCGCGCCATCGGCTGATGAACGCAGCCCGCCAAAACGGCCCGCTGCCACCAGCCGGTCCGAACTGGCCGCCAGGGCATTGGGAAAAAAGAGCGGATTGGGCGTCTCCAGTTCGACCCTCCACGTGGTGCCGTCCACCGACGAGAGCAGCGGCAGCCCCGCGCCCCACGCAAAGAATCGGCCGCGAAAATACGCCAGCGCGTCATAGACCCAACCCGCGCCGTTGCTCAGGTCCGCCGTGGTGCGGGTCCACGTCAGCCCGTTGGTCGAGGTCGCCACCCGGCCCGAACCCAACGTCAGCCACCGGCCGTCGCCGTAGGCCACCCGGGTGCGGAAGATCGGCGACGGGGTGCCCGTGAAGCCGCCGATGGTCCAGTGCTGGCCATCCGTCGAGTAGCAGGTTTCCCCGGTGTCGGTGACCGCCACGAAGCGATCGCCGCCATAGGCGATGTCGGTGATGATCGAGCTAAGGCCACTGGCGCCCGCGGACCAGGTGCGGCCGTCGGTCGAACTGGCCACATAGCCAGAGTCGCCCGCGACGACAAAACGGCCGGAGCCGAAAGCCAGGCGAGTCGCCCGCAGCCATTCGTACGACGGTGGAATCACTGGGCGAATCCACGTCCGGCCGTCGTTGGAAACGAGGACGCCGTTCAGGGCGTAGCTGGCCACGACGAACTGGCCGTTTCCGTACACGACGTCCGTGAGCTCCACGGTCGTCCCGGAGATGGCCGTGGTCCAATTCTGGCCGTCGGGAGAGCAACTGATCGCCCCACCGCGACCGACAGCGACGAATTGTCCGCCGCCATAGGCCACGGCGTTGAAGTCGTTGCCGTGCGGCAGCGGATTGCGCCAGTTCCAGTAAGGACTGGAAGTGACCGCCGCCGCCGCCGCGATCAGCATTAGTCCGAGCCCGGCGATCGCGGCGGCGCGCGACCTCCGGCCCAGGAAGGGAAAGCCGGTGAGGGACAGCATGGGTTTCTTACCGGAATGACAATCGGACCGACCCGATCCGCCATCCGGCTCCCCTGCAGCCGAATGATCCCGTCGCTTGCCCGCGGGAGGAATTCTCGCAGCGTAGGCGGAATACCCCGCCATGAACCGACTTCTCCTCGACGCCTCGGTGCGTTCCCTGCGTTACCTGGAAGGCCTGCCTCACCGTTCCGTGGCGCCCAGCGCCGACGCGATCGCCGGGCTCCGCGCGTTTGACCAGCCGTTGCCCGAACGCGGGCATGACCCGGCCGACACGCTCAAGTTGCTCGACGAGGCGGGTTCGCCCGCGACCATGGCCATGGCGGGTCCGCGGTTTTTCGGCTTCGTGATCGGCGGCTCGCTGCCCGTGACGCTGGCGGCGAACTGGCTGGCCGGCGCGTGGGACCAGAACTCGGCGCTGTTCCGGTCGACCCCGAGCACCGCCTTCATCGAGCAGGTGGCTCTGCGCTGGCTGCTCGAGGCCCTGCACCTGCCGGCCGAGTGCGGCGGGACGTTTGTCACGGGCGCGACCGTCGCGAACCTCTGCGCCCTCGCGGCGGCGCGCCAGGTGGTGCTCAAGCGGGCCGGGTGGAATGTCGAGGCCGACGGCCTGTTCGGCGCGCCAGCCATCACGGTGATCGTCGGTGGCGAGGCGCATCCGTCGGTGACGAAGTCGCTCGGCGTGCTGGGGCTCGGTCGCAACCGCGTCGTGAAGGTGCCGGTTGACCGCCAGGGGCGGATGATCGTCGACCAGATTCCGCCGATTTCCGGCCCGACCATCGTCTGCACTCAGGCCGGCAACGTGAACACCGGGGCCTTCGACGACATCGGCGCGATCTGTCGGCGGGTGAAGGGCACTGGTGCGTGGGTCCACGTCGACGGCGCGTTCGGCCTGTGGGCGGCGGCGGCGCCGACGCGCGCACCGCTGGCGGCGGGCATGGAGCTGGCCGACTCATGGGCGACCGACGCGCACAAGTGGCTCAACGTGCCGTACGACTGCGGCCTCGCGTTCGTGCGCGACCCGCATGCGCTCAAGGCGGCGATGGCCATCACGGCGGAATACCTTCCCACCGTGAGCGAGCAGCGGAATCCCTCGGACTTCACGCCAGAACTCTCGCGCCGCGCGCGCGGCGTCGAAGTGTGGGCGGCGCTGCACGCGCTGGGTCGGAGCGGCCTGGCCGAACTGATCGAGCGAAACTGCGCGCAGGCGCGCCGGTTTGCCGAGAAACTCTCCGCGGCGGGTCACGAGATCCTCAACGAGGTGGTCCTGAACCAGGTGCTGGTGACCTTCGGCGACGCCGAGCGGACCAAGCGCGTGATCCAGGGCATCCAGGACGACGGCACCTGCTGGGCGGGCATCACGGGCTGGCAGGGCCGCACCGCGATGCGCATCAGCGTGTCGAACTGGTCGACGACCGACGAGGACGTCGACCGGAGCGCAGAAGCGATGATCCGCGTGGCCCGCAGCGTCAGCTGACCGGCGGCCCTCAGCTGCCGGCGGGGGCGAGGCCGCGCTCGCTCGAGCGGGCGAAGGCGATCATGCGCTGAAACTCGTCGCTCTCGGCCTGGGGATGGGCGAGCAGGCGCTCCATGGCCTGCGAACGGTTCAGGCCGTCGCGGTACAGGAGGCGGTAGAGCTGGCGCACCCGGTCGAGCTGCTCGGCGGAGTAGCCATGGCGCTCGAGCCCGACCTTGTTGTAGGCCCGGACGGTGGCGGGCGAACCGTCGGCAATGAAGTACGGGGGCAGGTCCTGCACGAGCTTCGAGCAGGCGGACAGCATGCCGTGGGCGCCGAGCCGGCAGAACTGGTGGACGCCACCGAAGGCGCCGACGACGACGCAGTCCTCGACGACCACATGGCCGGCGAGCCCGGCGTAATTGCTCATGATGATCCGGCTCCCGAGCACGCAGTCGTGGGCGACGTGGCTGTAGGCGAGGATCAAGTTGTCGGAGCCGATGACGGTGAACTTCCCGTCGGCGGTGGCCTCGTGGACGCTGACGTACTCGCGGAAGACATTGCGGTCGCCGATGCGGACGCCGGGATTGCCGCCCTTGTATTTCAGGTCCTGGGTCTTGCCGCCGATGCAGGCGTAGGGGAAGACCTGGCATTCGCGCCCCATGACCGTGTTGCCCTCGACGGTGGCGTGATGGTGGATGCGGGTGCCGGCGCCGATGACCGCGGTGCCGCCGACGTAGGCATAGGCGCCCACCTCAACCCCGTCGCCCAGCTGGACGCCGGGCTCGATGATGGCGGTGGAATGGATCTTCGCGGCCATGCGCTCAGCTCTCGTCGTCCTCGGCGATGGCGAACATCATCTCGGCCGAGGAGACAACCTGGCCGTCGACGGTGCAGTGGCACTCGGCGGCCGCGAGCTTGTCGCCGCGGTACTTCACGATCTTCGCATTGATGATGATCTGGTCGCCGGGCCGGACCGGCTTGCGGAACTTGACCTTGTCGGCGCTCATGAAGAACGCGGTCTTGCCGCTGTTGCCGCTGCGGCGGAGCATGACGATGCCGGCCGCCTGGGCCATGGCCTCGAGCTGCAGCACGCCGGGCATCACGGGATTCTCGGGAAAGTGGCCGGTGAAATACGGCTCGTTGATCGTGACATTCTTGATCGCGACCAGCTCGTCCTGGCCGACGAACTCGACGATCCGGTCGATCATGACGAACGGATAGCGGTGCGGGATCGTGTCGAGGATGCGGCGGATATCGAGAGACGTCTCCGTCGGCAGCACCGTGGCCGGGCGCGCCTTCTTCTTGGGTCCCTTCCGCCGCTCCTCGAGCTTGGCGAAGAGCGCCTTGGTCAGCTCCGCGTTGATCGCGTGGCCGGGGCGGGTGGCGATGAGGTGGGCCTTGAGCGGCAGGCCGAGCAGCACGACGTCCCCGATGATATCGAGAATCTTGTGGCGGACGAACTCGTCCTTGAAGCGAAGCGGCTCCTTCGAGATGATCTTGTCGCCGCGGATCACCACGGCGCAGTCGAGCGAGCCGCCCTTGATCTTGCCCAGCTTCAGGAGCTCCTCGATGTCCTCGTAGATCGTGAACGTGCGGGCCGCGGCCACCTGGGTCATGTAGGTGTCGGGGTCGATCGTCAGCGACAGGTGCTGCGTGTGGATGCCGCGGTTGTCGGCCGAGGTGCACGAGATCTTCAGGTCCTCGCACGGCAGGGCGATGATGGACGAGTCGCCCTTGGTGACCGAGACCGGGGCGTCGAGGGTGAAGTATTCGCGCTCCTTGTCCTGCTCCACGGGCTCGCCCTGGAGGATCATGTTCACGTACGGCTTGGCCGAGCCGTCCATGATCGGCGGCTCGGAGGCGTTCATCTCGAGAATGACATTGTCGACGCCGCAGCCGTGCAGGGCGCTGAGGACGTGCTCGACGGTGTGGATCTTCGCGTGCCCGACCTGGATGGTGGTCGCGCGGACCAAGTCCGTGACCTGATCGATCCGCGGGCGCAGTTCGGGACTGCCGTTGAGATCGATGCGCCGGAAGACGATGCCGGTGTCCGCCGGCGCCGGCTTCATGGTCAGGGTGACGGCCTCGCCTGTGTGCAGCGCATTGCCGGTGATCGAAACCTCACGCGCGAGGGTGCGTTGTTTCATAGGTTTACGGCAGTCTCGGCAGGCCCCCTGCCCCAGCGCAAGCGCGGAGATGCAAGCGGACAACGGACCGAGTTTGCGCCGAATCCCGCGTCCAAGTCGACCGCGAAAGACGACGGAATCCCCTCGGGCGACGGGGTTTCTAGCAGCAGCGTAATCCCGGCGTGAATTGCCCCGGCTCGGCCTTGACACGATTGAAGGCGGTTCTTCACTCTCGACCCTTTCATTTCACAAAACCGCATCCAACCGACCTTCGTCATGCCCGCAGCCAACGACATCCGCAAAGGCCAAGTCATCAAGTTCAACGGCGAGCCGCACCTCGTCATGGAGACCCAGCACCGCACGCCCGGCAACCTCCGCGCGTTCGTGCAGATCAAAATGCGCAACCTTCGCTACGGCAAGGCCCTCGACCAGCGTTTCGCTTCGACGGACACCATCGAGGTGCTCCCGACCGAGAAGAAGAGCCTCGAGTTCAGCTACGCTGACCGCGAGAGCTACGCGTTCATCGACCCGGAGTCGTTCGAGCAGATCGAGCTCAGCGCCGAGACCCTCGGCGACGTGCGGAACTACCTGACCGCCGGCGGCAAGGTCGACGTCCTCTTCGTCGACGAGAAGCCCCTCACCGTGGAACTCCCCTCCACCGTCGCGCTCAAGATCATCGAGAGCTCCGAGGGCGTGAAGGGCGACACCGCCAGCAACGTCCAGAAGCCGGCGAAGCTCGAGACCGGCCTCATCATCCAGGTCCCGCTGTTCGTGAAGGAAGGCGAGATCGTGAAGGTGAGCACCGCGGACGGCAGCTACCTCGGCCGCGCCTGAGGCGGGCTCGATCGCTGAAAGCTGTCGGTTGAAGGTCGAAGCACCGGCTTGGCGCCGGCGTTCGTCCATCGACGGAATGCGCCGCGACCGGGACTATTTCGTCACGGCCGCGATGGCGGCGGCGTGATTGCGGGCGGCCTCCTCGGCATTGCTGCCGGAGCAGTTCAGGTCGCGCAGCAGGCCGTCGCGCAGCCCGTAGATCCAACCGTGCACGGTCAGCGGCTGCCCGCGCGCCCAGGCGTCGCGGACAATGGTGGTCTGCCAGACATTCGCCACCTGCTCGATGACGTTCAGCTCGCACAGGCGGGCGCTGCGGGAATTCTCGTCGGCGACCGTGCAGAGGCACTGGTCGTGTTTCTCCCGGACGTCCTGGACATGCCGGAGCCAGTTGTCGGCCAGCCCCACTCGCTCGCAGCGGAGGACAGCGCGGACGCCGCCGCAGTTGTAGTGGCCGACCACCATGATGTGCTTCACCTTGA
>CAYYGV010000119.1:0-11183 GCA_964471615.1 uncultured Opitutaceae bacterium | reverse complement strand
GCCAAACGCCACTTTCCATGCCTGATCCCGTCGCCGTCAACTCCATGTTCGGTCGTATCGCGCGGCGTTATGACTTGGCTAACCACCTGTTGAGCTTTGGTTTGGACATCTGGTGGCGACGGCGGTTGGTGGCGGCGGTGCGTCGTCATTCACCCCGCGATGTGCTCGATCTCGCCACCGGCAGCGGCGATGTCGCCTTCGCCCTGAACCGCGGATTGGCCGCCGGAACGCTCATCACGGGCATGGATTTCTGTGCGCCCATGCTGGAAGAGGCCGAGCGAAAAAAGGCCGTCTTGCCACCGGATCGCCAAGCGCAACTCACCTTCCGCCAAGGCGACGGATTGGCGTTGCCTGTTGCGGACGAGAGCTTCGATGCCGTAACGATCTCGTTCGGCCTGCGGAACATGGCCGACCGTCACCGCTCGCTGACCGAGATGCGCCGCGTGTTGCGACCCGGTGGGCGGCTCTACGTGCTCGAGTTCTCGCAGCCGTGGGCCGTCGTGAAGCCATTCTATTTCTTCTACCTGCGACACCTCCTGCCCCGGATCGCGGGCGTTGTGACCGGCGACAAGGGCGCGTATGTCTACCTGAACGAGACGATTGAGGAGTTTCCAGGTCGCCCTGTCCTCGCCGAAGAAATTCGCGCGGCTGGATTTGCCGACGTAGAGGCGGAAGGCCTGAGCGCCGGGACCGTGGCGCTGCACTCTGCGACCCGCTGATGCGAACGATTAGGCTGAGGCCTAAAGCTCGTCACCTCGATCCGGACCAATCCCGCAAGCGCCACGCCAAGCCGACGAGCCTTCGCGCTCTTGGTGCGCTTCGCGGCAGATCCGGCCCTGACGCCGAACGCTAGTTGAACGACTTGCCGCAGCCGCAGGTGCTTTGCGCGTTGGGATTCTTGATCTCGAAACCCTTGCCGTGCAGGCCGTCGTCAAAGTCGATGTTTGATCCCTTCAGGTAGGCGAGGCTGGTCGGATCGACCAGGAACTGGACGCCCTCGCTCTCCAGCTCGGAGTCGCCCTCCTTGCGCTCGTCGAACGACATGCCGTACTGGAAGCCGGAGCAGCCGCCGGACTCGACGAACACGCGCAAGCGCTTGGTGGGCGCAGCCAACTCGGCCTGCATGGTGCGGACGCGGGTCGCGGCGCGGGCGGAGAGCGTAATCATGTTCGCACCGTAGAAAGTGCCTCTCCCCTGTCAAATCTCGGCACAGCAGATTTCGCGCCGAATTCAGACTGCGCACTTGCCAGTAACGCGATACGCCCCTTTCCTGACTTCCCGTGGCGTCCATCAAACACATTTTCAACGAGATTCACTACGAGATGGTCCGCAAGATCGCCGAGGGCGGCATGGGCGTCGTCTATGAGGCGGTCCAGCTCGGCGCCGGTAATTTCCGGAAGGTGGTCGCGGTGAAGCTCATTCGCGAGGAGTTCTCGGCCATCGAGGAATTCCAGAAGAATTTCATCGGCGAGGCGCGCCTGGTGGCCGACCTCATCCACACCAACATCGTCCAGACGTACCACTTGGGCCAGATTGGCGGCCAGTACTTCATGGTGATGGAGTTCGTCCGGGGCGTTAACCTCGAGGCTTTCATCGAGAAGCACCGCCAGATCGGCAAGCCGATCCCGGTCGACCTCGCGGCGTTCATCATCTCCCGCATCGCCCGCGGCCTCGCCTACGCGCACCAGAAGCGCGACCGCGAGGGCCGTCATCTCAACATCGTTCACCGCGACATCGGCCCGAAGAACGTGCTGCTCGCCTACGAGGGTGACGTGAAGCTCACCGACTTCGGCATCGCGAAGGCCCTCGACCTGATGTACAACGAGGAGGGCAAGGTGATCGCCGGCAAGGACGAGTACCTCTCGCCCGAGCAGGCCAGCTACGCCGTCACCGACGCCCGCGCCGACCTTTTCCCGCTCGGCATCGTCCTCACCGAGCTCCTGCTCGGCAAGAACCTGTTCCGCTCGCTCGATCGCAACCAGTCGCGCCGCAACATCCTCTCGATGCCGATCCCGCAGTTCGGCAAGCTCCGGCCGGACATCGACCCGAAGCTCGAGGCGATCATCCAGAAGGCGCTCACCCGCGACCGCGAGCAGCGCTACCAATCGGCCTTCGAGGTCCTGACCGACCTGGAGATGTACCTTTACAGCGACCGCTACGGTCCCACCAACGAAAAGCTCGGCGTCTACCTCAAGGAAGTGTTTGGCATCAATGAGCCCGGCGGCACTGCGCCGGCCTCGCGTCCGCCTCAGCCCCTCCCCAAGGCATGAGGATCCCGCGCCGAAATTCCGTTCATGAGCGGGCCCGGATTTAGTCACGACCTCCGCCAGCGCCAGACTCAAAACCTTGTTCTCGCGCCGCAGCTGCGCCAGTCCCTGAAGATCCTCCAGGTGGCGGCGCTCGACCTCCGTTCGGTGATCCAGGAGGAGCTGCAGGCCAACCCGACGCTCGAGGAACAGCCGATGGACGGCGAGAGCCTGGACCGGCTCAACGACGCTCCACCCGATCCCGAGGCCGGCTCGGCCGCCGACCCCGACGACAACGCCCGCCATGAGGAGATGGATTTCAACAAGCAGTTCGAGATCCTGGGCAAGATGGACCAGGACTGGCGCGACCACATGGCCAACGCCGGCGGCGCCCAGCCGTTCACGTCCGAGGACGCCGAGCGGCGGCAACATTTCTTCGACTCGCTCGTGAGCGAGACCTCGCTGCAGGAGCACCTCCTGCAGCAGGCGGCCCTGATCGAGCTCGCGCCGAAGGTGCAGGAGGCGATGAAGCACGTACTCGGCAGCCTCGACGACCGTGGTTACCTCACGCAGCCGCCGGCCGACATCGCGCTGCAGACCGGGCTGCCGTACGAGTCAGTCCTCGAGGCGACCAAGCTGATCCAGTCCTTTGACCCGCCCGGCATCGCCAGCCTGACGCTCGCCGACTGCCTGCTCGCGCAGCTGGTCGCCAAGGGCCGCGGCGACTCGCTCGCCGCCCGGATGATCCGCGACCATTTCGACCTCCTCTCACGCCGCCGCATCCCGGAGCTCGCGCGAAAGCTCGCGGCGGCGGCGGACGACATCCAGCTGGCCATCGAGGAGATCGGCAAGCTGGACCCCGCGCCCGGCCGCCGGTTCGCGGACGACAGCAACCGCGTGGTGGTGCCGGACGTGATCGTCGAGAAGGACGGCGACGAGTGGAAGATCGAGCTGAACAACGACTACATCCCTCGCCTGCGCATCTCGAGCACCTACCGCGAGCTCATCGCCAAGGGCACGTTGTCCAAGCAGGAGAAGGATTACCTCTCCGAGCGGATGCGCTCGGGCAAGTTCCTCATCGACTCCATCGAGCAGCGTCAGCGCACGATCGAGCGCATCACTCGCGAGATCATCAAGGCCCAGACCCCGTTCTTCGAGAAGGGTGTGGCATTCCTGCAGCCGCTCACGATGACCCAGATCGCGGACATCGTCGGCGTGCACGAGACCACGGTCAGCCGCGCGATCGCGAACAAGTACATGCAGACGCCACATGGCGTGTTCGATTTCAAGTTCTTCTTCACGACCGGCTACCAGGCCGAGAGCGGCGCTGCCGTCTCGAACACCAGCGTGAAGGAAATGCTGGCCGACCTCATTGCGATCGAGGACAGCTCCAGCCCGCTCAGCGACCAGGAACTGGTCGCCAAGCTCCAGGAGAAGGGCCTCACCCTGGCCCGCCGCACCGTCGCCAAGTACCGCGAGGAACTCGGCATCCTGCCGAGCAACCTGCGGAGAGACTATACTTGATTGCGGATTGCGGATCGCGGATTGCGAATTGCCGGCCCGAATTCTAGCCGGTCACCAAGAACGCAATTCGCGCTGAATCGGTGCAGCGTCCGCAAGACGAGGCTTCCAATCCGCAATTCGCGATCCGCAATCCGCAATGGTTAAAGCGCCGCACTAGGCGCGACCTGCAGGGCCATGCCGCTGGTGCGGTCTGTCCCGGCTTCGTCCGCCCAGGCGGCGAAGGCGATCATGCCAGCGTTGTCGCCGGTGTGACGCGGCTCGGCGATCAGCGCTGGAAGGTCTTCGCGTCGCGCCAGGTTTTCGAGCGTGGTCCGCAGCAGGCCGTTGTTCGCCACGCCTCCCGACAAGCCCACGCTGCGGTACTTGCCCGCCCCGAGTTCGAGCGCCCCACGGGTCTTCCGCATCAGCGCATCCACCACCGCCTGCTGGTAGCTCGCACAAAGGTCCGGCATCCGGGCCCGGACTTCTTCCGGCGACATCTTCTCGATCAGGTAGCGCAGGCTCGTCTTCAGTCCCGAGAAACTGAAATCGAGCTCGTCACGGCGTCCGATGCCCCGCGGAAAGTCGTAGGCCGCAGGGTTGCCCCCGACGGCACGCTGCTCAATCAGCGGACCTCCCGGATAGCCCAGTCCCAGCAGCTTCGCCCCCTTGTCCAGGGCCTCGCCCGCGGCATCGTCGCGCGTTGACGAGAGCACCGTCACCCGCCGCGCCCGATCGAGCTCGAACAGCAGCGTGTTGCCGCCGGACACGATCAGGCCGAGATGCGGCAGCAACCGCTCCAGTTCCTCGTCGAATCCGGCTGGCGCCGCGGCGTGTCGCGCGATGAACGGCGACCAGACGTGGCCCCGCAGGTGGTTCACACCCACGACCGGCACGCGCAGCGCCAGACCAAGCGCCTTCGCCGTCGCCGTCCCCACCGCCAGGCAGGCCGCCAGCCCCGGACCCGTGGTCACCGCCACCGTCGTCACGCGATCGAAGCCGATCTCCGCCCGGGCGCGGTCCAGCAGCGGCGGGAAATTCCGCAGGTGCTCGCGCGTGGCCAGGTCGGGCACGACGCCGCCGTGGCGGCCGTGCAAGGCGATCTGGCTGTGAATCCACTCTCCCACCAAACCCCGTGCCGGGTCGAACAGCGCGACCGCGGTCTCGTCACAGGAACTCTCAAGGGCGAGGATCATCGGCTCAGTGCGTCGGTGGTGCCGCCTCGTCGTCAAGGACGCTGAGGCCCTTGAGCACGTCGAGCGCGACATTCAGCTGGCGGTCCTCGATCGGCTCGAAGCCGAACCGTTCCTTGAATTCCTTCGGATCCGAGACGTCCGACCGCAGGTGCTGGAGCCGCAGCTTGCTGTCGTCGTCGGGCGACATCACCACCTCCACGTGGGGCGTGATGCCCTTTTCGTGAATGCTGACTCCGCCGGGGGTGTAGTAGCGCGCCGTCGTGAGCCGCATGCCCTCGCCGTTCTTCAGCTTGAAGATCGACTGGACCGAGCCCTTGCCGAACGAGCGCTCCCCGACCACGACCGCGCGGCCCGTGTCCTTGAGCGCACCCGTGACCACCTCGGCCGCGCTCGCGGTGCCGGCATTGATCAGCACGACGATCGGCAACTCGAGCGCCTCGCCGTTCGAACCGGCGCGGTATTCGTCGCGATCCTCCGGTTTCCGGCCCTGCGTGTAGACGATGAGCTCGTTCTTCTTGAAGAACGGATCTGCCACCTCGACCGCCGCGTCGAGCAGCCCCCCGGGATTGCCGCGCAGATCGATGATCAGGCTGTCGATGCCAGTCTTCAGCAGCCGGTTGAGCGCCTCGATGAACTCGTCGCCCGTGTGCTCCGAGAATTCTGTGAGCTGGATGTAGCCGACGTGCGGCGGCAGGATTCGGGCCTCGTGCACGCTGGCCTGCTTGATGAGTTCCCGGGTCAGGGTGAAATCCAGATTGCGGCCGGTGCTGGGCCGGTAGAGCCCGACCGCCACCTTGGTGCCCGGCTTGCCCCGCAGGCGGTCGATGACCGCGTCCATCGGCAGACCCTTCTCGAGATTCTTGCCGTCGACCCGGACGATCTCATCGCCCCGCTCGATCCCAGCCTTGTCGCTCGGCGAGCCGGCGATCGGCGCGATCACCACGACCCGTCCCTTGCGCATCTCGACCTGGACGCCGATGCCGCTGAAGTCGCCGCTCAGCTCCTCCTCCAGGTTGGTGTAGTCCTTGGACTCGAGAAATTCCGAATGCGGGTCGAGCGACTCAACCATCCCGTGGATGGCGGACCGGGCGAGCTTGTCGTAGGCTGCCGCGTCGGTGTCGACGTAGTTCTCGTTCACCAGCTGGAGGACCTCCTTGAAGTACGCCGACGACCGATTGAGGTCGCGGTTGGGAAACAGACCCCACGCCAGCGACACCCGGGCGGCGACGACCGCGAGCGCGAGGCCCAGCACGACGCCGGCGGCGAGGGTGAGAATCCGTTTGAGCATCCGGGCGACTGTGTGCATCTGGTTTCGCTTTGTAAATGGGTTCGTCAACGGTTCCTCCCTCGGCCGCCTTTCTCGCCGCGTTTCACGCCCGTGCCGGCGCGGCCAGGGTGCTGCCGTTCGACGCCTTCATGGACCTGGCGCTGTACCACCCATCGCTCGGGTACTACCGCCAGCCCCGGGCCCGCGTCGGCTATGGCCGCGGCACCGATTTTTTCACGGCCAGCACGAGCGGCCCGGTATTCGGTGAACTGCTCGTGGCCGCGGTCGTGCAGCTCCTCGCAGGACGCGATCCGCGCGGCTTCACGTTCGTCGAGATCGGCGCGGAACCGACCGGCAGTGTCATGCACGGCGTGACTCACCCGTTCGGTGCGGTGCGCACCGTGGGCGTAGGCGAGGATCTCCGCCTCTCCGGTCCGTGTGTGGTGTTTTCCAACGAGCTGTTCGACGCGCAGCCCTGCCGCCGGTTCCGGCGACGGGAAGGGACCTGGCGCGAGCTGGGAGTCGCAGCCACGCCCGACGGCCTTGCCGAAG
The DNA here is from genome assembly GCA_964471615.1 of uncultured Opitutaceae bacterium. GTDB lineage: Bacteria > Verrucomicrobiota > Verrucomicrobiia > Opitutales > Opitutaceae > Opi-474. Next base: position 4,419 of record CAYYGV010000119.1, on the reverse strand, counting down.
TCGAGGTGGACGGCAGCGCCCCTGCTTTCCTGCCGGTTGATTCACCGGACGGGTACGTCATCGATGCGGCACTCGCGGCGGCGGAACTGGCCGGCCGAATCGCGGCGGAGCCCTGGACCGGCCTATTCTTGGCACTCGATTATGGGAAATCCTGGCAGGAGCTCGCCGAAGTTACCCCGGCGGGCACGGCCCGCGCCTATTTCCGCCACACTCAGGGCAACGACCTGCTCTCCCAACCCGGGGAACAGGACCTGACCTGCCACGTTTGCTGGGACTGGCTGGTGGAACGGCTTTCTCAGGCGGGATTCACCTCGCCGGCGGTGGAATCACAGGAAGCCTTCTTCATCCGGCACGCGAACGCGTATCTGGCTGCCGTGACTGCGGCCGAGGCCGGCCGGTTCAGTCCCAAGAAGCTGTCATTGCAGCAACTTCTGCATCCGGCGCACCTCGGCCAGAAGTTTCAGGCTCTGCATGCCACGAGGTTCTAAGATTCCCCTTGCCTCACCCGCTGCCGGACTTTTACGTGTGACCCTTTAACCACGCAAAACCATGGCCAGAATCTGTGCTATCACCGGTCGTCGCCCCGTCAAAGGCTCGATCATCAACCGCAAGGGTCAGTCCAAGAAGAGCGGCGGCATCGGCACGCACGTGACGACCATCACGAAGCGTAAGTTCCGCCCGAACCTCCAGCGCATCCGCGTGCGTCTGCCGAACGGCGGCACGAAGCGCATGCTGGTGTCGGTCAAGGCCATCAAGGCCGGCCTCGTCACCAAGGTCTGATCCGGACGCCAGTCCAACCCCTTCCGGCCCGCGGTCACCGCGGGCCTTTTTCTTGCCCACGGCGGAACGTCCCGCAACCTTGCAGCCTCGCCCGCCCCGCGAGCCTGCCCCACATGGACCTGCCTGCCCTGGCCCCCACCAGCCGCTCGCCCTATGCCGAGCCCGCTGTGGCGCGCCGGGTGGACGACGAGATGACACGGCTGCTGTTCCGCTCGGCGAATTTCGGGCTGTTCTCGAACTTCGTCCTCGCCGCGGTCCTGGTGCTGGTGGCCGGGCGGTACTTTCCGCCGCACCTCAATGTCTGGTGGTTCTCCGTCATTCTCGCGATCTCGCTGGCGCGTCTCGGGCTCAACCTGGCCTTTGCCCAGGCCAATCCCACCTCGCTCCAGCTGCCGAGATGGCGGCTCTGGTTCATCGTCGGCCTGATCGCCGCGGGCATCACCTGGGGCATGGCCGGCTGGATCTATTTCGACACGTCGGAGATGATGCCGCGCCTGCTCCTGGTGTGCATCGTCGTGGGCATGAACGCGGGCGCCGCCCGCTCCCTGGCCCCGGTGCCGTCTGTGTACTGGCTCTATGTGGTGTGCACCTTCGTGCCCATCCTGGCCCGGCTGGCGACCCGCCATGAACCCGGCGCCATCGCACTCTTCACGATCACCGTCGTATACATCGGCTTCCTCGTCCACACGACCCATCTCCACCACGCGGCCGTCCGCCATCTATACCAGCTGATCTTCGAGAACGAGCAGCTGGTCGAGACCCTCAGCCAGGCCAAGCAGCGGGCCGAGGCGGCCAATCTCGCGAAGGGCGAGTTCCTCGCGACGATGAGCCACGAGATCCGCACGCCCATGAACGGGATCATGGGCATGCTCCAGCTGCTCCGCGGCTCCATGCTGCGACCCGACCAGCGGTCCCAGGTCGACATCGCAAGCAACTCGGCCGACACCCTGATGCGGCTCCTCAACGACATCCTCGACTTCTCCAAGATCGAGAGCGGCAAGCTCGAGTTCGAGTCGCGCCCCTTTTCCGTCGGCTCGGTGGCACGCGAGGTCGTCTCGCTGCTGCGCGTGAGCGCCGAGGAAAAACGCCTCGCCCTGTCCGCGGATCTGCCCGCCGACCTGCCCCCGCTGGTCGTCGGCGACGGCGGCCGGCTGAAACAGGTGCTCTACAATCTCGTGGGCAATGCCGTGAAGTTCACCGAGCGCGGCTCCGTGACGCTGCGCGTCGAGGTGCGCCTGCGCGAGGCGAACTCGGTCCGCCTGCGGTTTGTGGTCGTCGACACCGGCATCGGCATCGAGCCCGCGATGCAGGAACGGTTGTTCCAGGTCTTCACCCAGGCCGACAGCTCGATGACGCGGCGGTTTGGCGGGACCGGGCTCGGCCTCGCGATCTCGCAACGCCTGGTGGAACGCATGCAGGGCCGAATCGTGGTGGCCAGCGAGCCGGGGCACGGCGCCGAATTCAGCTTCGAGATCCCCTTTGCCCTCGGCACGGCCACCTCCTCGTCCTCGGCGTCGCCGCTCCCAGCCAGCCAGCTGCTCAAGGGCAAGGTGCTCGTCGTGGAAGATGACCGGGTGAACCAGCAGGTGATTCGCCTGATGCTGGTGCGGCTCGGTCTGGAGGTGGCAGTGGTCGACAACGGCGACTCCGCGGTAGAACTGGCCGCGCAGGGCACGTGGAGCGCGGTGCTGATGGACTGCCAGATGCCCGGCATGGATGGCTACGAGGCCACGCAGCGCATCCGATCCAGGCTCGCGGGGCGCCGGCTGCCCATCATCGCCCTCACGGCCAACGCCCGGAATTCGGACCGGGAGGCGTGTCTCGCCGCCGGTATGAATGACTTTCTCGCCAAGCCCGTGCGGAACGACGAACTTCAGGCCTGCCTTGCGCGCTGGATCGCAGCCTAGCGCGACCGCCTCGCGGTCGCGCGTCGAAAGTCGAAGGAGGAAGAGTCGAACGTCATGCAGAGGGCCGCGCAGCGGCCGCACGAGACCTGCCCCCTTCGACCTGGGACCTTCGACCTCCTCGCGCGCGCTACGGGGGCGGCACCGGCGTCAGGTTCCCTTCCCACATCTGCCGATAGATCGGGCCGGGCGGCACCGGGATGCGGTCGACGTTGAAGTCCCGCTGGGCGACGTAGTCGACGCCGTGGTGAAACGCGGCCAACAGGAGCGGATACGAAAATGTGCCATGACGGTGGAGGTAGGCGCGGGAGTACGCCACGTAGTCCACGCCGGCCGCGAGATTGGCGCGCCAGTCCCAGACTGTGGGCTCGAACGGCGCCTTGGAGACCGCGCGCCAGGCGCCGGGCTTGAGCTGGAACAGACCGCAGGCTTCGCCGTTGCGCGCCCGCGGATCGAAATTCGACTCGGCCGCGACCAAGCCGTAGAGGAACCCGGGATCGATCCGGTAGCGTGCGGCCAGCGGCTGCAGCTCGCGCCAGATGTCGGCGCGCGTGGGCGGCGGCTCGAGGGGCGGCGCGGGCTGCCGGCCGCAGCCGGCGAGCGTGAGCCCAACCAGGAGCCAGCCGACGGCGCGCATGCCGGCCGCGCTACAGGGCGCGGAAGACCACGGCGGCATTCTGACCGCCGAAACCGAGGTTGTTGCTGAGCACCGTGCGGACCTTCGCCGCCCGCGCCGCGTTCGGCACGTAGTCGAGGTCGCAGTCGGGATCCGGCTCTTCCAGATTGATCGTCGGCGCCAGCATCCCGGACTGGATCGTCTTCACGGAAATGACCGACTCGATGCCGCCGGCGGCACCGAGCAGGTGGCCGGTCATGGACTTGGTCGAGCTGATCGCAAGCCTCCGGGCGTGGTCGCCGAAGACTTTCTTGATGGCGAGGGTCTCGAACTTGTCGTTGTACGGCGTGGAGGTGCCGTGGGCGTTGATGTAGTCGACATCCTCGGGCCGCGTGCCGGCGCAGGCCAGCGCGCGTTTCATGGCAAGCGAAAGGCCGCGCCCGTCGGGGTCCGGCTGGGTGATGTGGAACGCGTCGCACGTGGCCGCGTAGCCGGCGAGCTCGCAGTAGATGCGGGCGCCGCGGGCCCGGGCGTGCTCATACGACTCAAGGACCAGGATGCCGGAGCCCTCGCCCATGATGAAACCGTCGCGGTTCTTGTCGAACGGCCGGCAGGCCTTGCGCGGGTCGTCGTTGCGCGTGCTCATGGCCTTCATCGAGCAGAAGCCGGCGTAGGATTGCTCGGTGATGGCGGCCTCGCTGCCTCCCGCGACCATCACGTCAGCATCGCCGCGACGGATCGCATGGAACGCCTCGCCGATCGCGTGCGTGCCGGTGGCGCAGGCGGACACGATGCCGAAGTTCGGACCCCGGGCGCCGAGCTCGATCGCGATGAGCCCGCTGGCCATGTTGCCGATGAGGGCCGGGATCATGAACGGCGAGACCTTGCGCGGGCCGCGCTCGCGCATGACGTCGTGCTGGGTCTCGATCGTCTGCATGCCGCCGATGCCGGAGCCAATGATGACGCCGACGCGGTCGCCATTCTCGTGGGTGACATCGAGGGCAGCGTCCTTGACGGCTTGGCGGGCGGCGGCGAACGCGAAATGGGTGTAACGGTCGTTGCGCCGGACCTCCTTGGGATCCATGTGCTGCGCCGGATCCCAGTTCCGCACCTCGGCGC
>CAYYGV010000118.1:0-11204 GCA_964471615.1 uncultured Opitutaceae bacterium | reverse complement strand
CCTCATCCTCGTCCTCGATTACTTCGTGACGAAGGTCCTGATGTAACCCGCCATGTCCGGCAGCAGCCATACCCGCAATCCCTTCACCGAGCACGAGACGCCCGCCGTCAGCGTCGCGATCGAGGGCCTGAGCAAGAGCTTCGGCAATCGCGTGGTGCTGGACGACATCAGCTTCGCCGTGCGACCCGGCGAGATCTTCGTGCTGATGGGCCCGAGCGGCTCCGGCAAGAGCGTGCTCCTGAAGCATATCGTCGGCCTCGAGCAGCCGTCGGGCGGCCGCGTGCGGGTCGACGAGTTTGACGCGACCGACGAGGCGACCCGCGAGAAGGTGCGCATGGCGATCGTCTTCCAGGCCGGCGCGCTGTTCAACTCGCTCACGGTCTACGACAATCTCGCGCTCTACCTCCGCGAGCACGAGCTCGCGGACGAGAACGGCATCCGCGAGAAGGTGACCCGCGCGCTGCAGATCCTCTCGCTCGAGGGCGCGGCCGAGAAGTTTCCGTCCGAGCTCTCTGGCGGCATGAAGAAGCGCGTCGCCATCGCGCGCGCGCTCGTGATGGAGCCGCAGCTCATGCTCTACGACGAGCCGACCAGCGAGCTCGACCCGGTGATGTCGGCCACGATCAGCGAGATCATCGCGCTCCTGAAGAACGAGTATCACGTCACGACCCTGGTCGTGTCCCACGACCGCGACCTCGCGCTGAACATCGCCGACCGGGTCGGCATCCTGATGGACGGCCGCCTGATTTTCCTCGGGACGCCGGCCGACCTGCGCGAGCCCAAGGACCCGCGCGTCGCGGCGTTCCTCTATCCCCAGATCGATTTGCAGAATCCCCGCTACAAGCAATTGGAGACCTGAACCATGAACAACGCACAGCAGACCATCCGCGTCGGCCTCTTTTTCCTGCTCGGACTCGCCCTCACCTGGGTGACGTACGAGGCGCTGAGTGGCGGCGGCTTTTTCTCCAAGAACAAGGGCTACACCATCGTCGCCGGCTTCGAGAGCCTGAAGGAGCTCAAGGAGGGCGACGAGGTCCGCATGGCCGGCGTGAAGATCGGCGTGGTGGAAAAGACCCGCCTCGCCGGCCGCCGGGCCGAGGCCGTCCTGCGCATCGGCAAGGACTTCTCCATCCCGCGTGACGCCACCGCCAGCATCATCATGGCCGGCATCATCGGCACCAACTACGTCGGCATCGACCTCGGCTCCGCCGGCGCTCCCCCGCTCACCCCGGGCTCGGAAATCCGCACGAAGGTCACCCCTGACATCAACGCGATCATGACCGAGCTGGGCAACCTCGGCCAGAGGCTCGAGGGCGCACTCGGCGCCTTCGGCAACAGCATGAACGGCGACGGGAAGAATCCGGGCCTGTTCCAAAAGCTCGACCGCATGGTCACGGAGAACAGCACGAAGGTCGACGCCACCATGTCGAACCTCCAGGAGATCACCACCAAGCTCAACAAGGGCGAGGGCACGCTCGGCAAGCTCATCAACGACCCAGCGCTGCACGACGAGCTCGTCGCTACCGTCGGTGAGATCCGGACGGCCGCGACCGAGGCCAAGGCGTTTGTCGCCGACGCCCAGGGCATCCTCGCCCAGGTGAAGTCGGGCAAGGGCCCGCTGGGCACGCTGGTCTACGACGAGGCCACGGCCACCGACCTGCGCGCCACCGTGAGCAATCTCCGCCAGGTGTCCGACAAGCTCGCCAAGGGCGAGGGCACGCTCGGCAAGCTCATCAACGACGAAGGCCTCTTCAACACGGCGCAGTCCACGCTCCGCAAGGCCGACCGCGCGCTCGACGGTCTCGGCGATTCCGGCCCGCTCACCGCCGTCGGCATCGTCGCGAATTCGCTGTTCTGATTGGGAAGGCGAACGGGCGGGACAGCCTCCTCACGTCGGCTGCTACCGGATTGATCGTAGCAGCTGACGTAAGGAGGCTGGGCTGTCCCCGACGGCTCAGACCGAGCTCCCGTCCTGCCGTTTCGCCCGGCGATAGTGGCCGTCGAAGACGACGGTCCACGTGTGCCCGTCGTCGCGCGACTGCTCCCAGAGCTGCCGCACGCTGCCGTCAGCGTTGGGCGTCCAGGTGATGCGCTCGGTCAACGCCGCACCGCGCACGGTGTGCCGGCCGGTGAGCACCATCCGGCCGTCGACGAGGCCACCCGCGAGCTCGAGTACGCCCCCGCCGCTGCCCACCCAGAACTGCTGCCACTGTCCCTTGGCGGCATTGTAGGTGTTGAGGCTCTTGCCGTTCCCGCCGCCGCTCGCCTGGTCACCTTCCCAGTTCTCGAGCAAGCCGCGCCCCTGCGCCACCGACTCGATCCGATTCCGGCCCGCGGCCTTGCCGTCGGGCGTCGTCACCTCCCACTCCCCGAGCCAGAAGTCGAAGTCATGGTTGACCGGCGGCGGCGCAGGCGGCACCTGCGCAAAGAGCACGGCCGGCATCAGTACGAAGAGGAACGTCGCGAGGCGTATCCGAGCCTGAATCGAGGGTTTCATGGCAGCACCGTATGATGACTCCGCTCACACGCGATCCCGCTGCGACGGACAGCGGGCCGGGCGCGGCAGAAGTGGCCTACCGGCGAGGTCGGCTAGGGTTGGTCTCCAAGCGTGGGACGAGCTGACAGGCCTAGCTTGCCACGAAGCGCACCAAGGGCACGAAGCCTGAGTCCAAGGGCCCAGCCTTCGTGATCTTCGCGATCTTGGTGGTTAACCGGGATCGAGCGACGGCCTGAGGCGGGAATTGGACGACCCTCCCCACCCGATAACCGCCCGAAAAAAAGCCCGCGAAGGCGAACCTCCGCGGGCTGGGAATTTGAATCGCCCTAGGCGTCAGACCTTGGGACCGCCCTGGGCGAGCGTGCGGGCGCGGAGCCGCAGGCCGTTGAGGCGGATGAAGCCGGTCGCGTCGCTCTGGTTGTACCAGCTCTTTACGCCCTCCATCGAGGCCACGTTCATGTCGTAGAGCGAGTACTTCGACTTCCGGCCGCAGGTGACTACATTGCCCTTGTAGAGCTTGAGACGCACGGTGCCGGTGACGTACTTCTGGCTCTCGTCGACGAGGGCCTGTAGGGCCTCGCGTTCGGGGGCGAACCAGAACCCGTAGTACACCAGCTCGGCATACTTCGGGATGAGCGAATCGCGGAGGTGCATGACCTCGCGGTCCATCGTGAGCGACTCCACCTGCCGGTGGCCGTGCATGAGGATGGTGCCGCCCGGGGTCTCATAGACGCCGCGGCTCTTCATGCCGACGAAGCGGTTCTCGACGAGGTCGACGCGGCCGATGCCGTGCTTGCCGCCGAGCTGGTTGAGCGTGCGGAGGACCCCGGCGGGCGTGAGCTTCTTGCCGTTCACGGCCACGCAGTTGCCCTTCACGAAGTCGAGTTCCACGTATTCGGCCTTGTCCGGGGCGTCCTCCGGCGAGACGGAGAGCTTGAACATGCCCTTGTTGGCCTTGGTGGTCGGGTCGAACCACGGGTCCTCGAGGATGCCGGCCTCGTACGAGATGTGGAGGAGGTTCCGGTCCATCGAGTACGGCTTCTTGAGCGAGGCCTCGACCGGGATCTTGTGCTGCACGCAGTACTCGATCATCTCCGCGCGGCCCGGAAACTGGTTGCGGAAGTTCTCGATCTTCCAGGGCGCGAGGATCTGGAGGCGCGGGTTGAGCGCCATGTAGGTCAGCTCGAAGCGGCACTGGTCATTGCCCTTGCCGGTCGCGCCGTGCGAGACCGTGTCGGCCTTTTCCTTGCGGGCGATGTCGACCTGGGCCTTGGCGATGAGCGGGCGCGCGATCGAGGTGCCGAGGTAGTACTGGCCCTCGTAGATCGCGTTGGCGCGGACCATCGGGTAGATGAAGTCGCGGGCAAACTCCTCGACCAGGTCGAGCGTGTAGTGCTTCGACGCCCCCGTTCGGCGCGCCTTCTGCGGCAGTCCTTTCAATTCCTCCTCCTGGCCGATGTCGGCCGAGAAGGTGACAATCTCCGCGTCGTAGGTTTCGCGGAGCCACTTGACGATGACGGACGTGTCGAGGCCGCCCGAGTAGGCGAGGACGATTTTCATGGCGAACGACAAGGTGAACGCCGCGCCTCCCCGGGAGCAAACCCAATCCGGGGCATAACTCCCCGGCCCTCGTCACCCGCCACTTCCCACTCAGCTTCTCCGGCGCTTGGCCAGCATCGCGAGGATCGCCTTCTGCATGTGCAGGCGGTTCTCGGCCTGGTCGAAGACGATGGAGCGCGGGTTGTCGAGGACGGCCTGCTCGACCTCCTCGCCCGGGTGGGCGGGCAGGCAGTGCATGAAGAGCGCGTCGGGCTTGGCCTTGGCGAAGAGCTGCGCGGTGGCCGCGTACGGCCGCATCTGCGCGAGGCGCTCCTCCTCCTCGTCCTCCTGGCCCATGCTGGTCCACACATCGGTGTAGACGATGTCGGCGCCGGAGACGGCCTCAACGGGATCCGTCGTGAAGACAAACTCCGCCGGGCGGCCCTCGACGGCGAGCTGCGCGCGGATCTCCGCGCCGGGCTCGTAGACCCGGGGACCCGCGAGCGCGACCTTCATGCCGAAGAGGCTGGCGCCGAGGATCCACGAGTTGGCCATGTTGAAGCACGTGTCGCCGAGGTACGCGATCTTGCGCCCGCGCAGGGAGCCGACGAGGTCGCCGCTGGCACCAGCCCAGCGCTCCGCGGCGCTGAACGCGTCGCTGTAGATCTGGCAGGGATGCAGGAAATCCGTCAGCGCATTGATGACCGGCACCGACGCGGCGGCCGCGAGCCGCTGGACGTCACTGTGGTCGTAGGTCCGCACGACAAGGCCATGGACAAAGCGCGAGAGCACGCGGGCGGTGTCCTCGACGGACTCGCCGCGGCCGAGCTGGATGTCGTTCCGGTTCAGGAACAGTGGGTTTCCCCCCAGCTCATGGATGCCGACCTCGAACGACACGCGGGTCCGCGTGCTGGCCTTCGAGAACAGCATCGCCCACGTCTGGCCCGCGAGCACCGACGAGGCGACCCGACCGCGCTGGGCCTTGAACTGGCGCGCGAGGGAAAACACCTCCGCGAGTTCGTGGGCCTGGAAGTCGGTCTCTTTGAGGAAGTCCTTCATCGGAAAAGGAACGAGCGTAAGGACTCGGCAGTCCCGTTCGAGCGGAAAATGGCGACGGCGGGAGGTAACGATTGCCAGGTAACAAGTAACAGGATCGTCCCGCGGCGCCGCCGCGGCCATTTTCCTGTTACCTGACCCCTGGATTCCGGTCCTTGGGGCCGACGGCTACTTCGCCGCGAGCACCTTCCGGAAGATCTCGACCGACTTGGCGAGTTCCTCGGCGGTGGCCACGAGCGGCGGCAGGACACGGATGACGTTGTTGGAGGCGCTCACCACGAGCAGGCCCTGCTCGCGCAGGGCGGCAACGTAGGGAGCGGGGTCCGCGGCCATCTGGACGCCGACCAGGTACCCCTTGCCGCGGACGGCGAGGACATGGGCCGGGAAGTCCTTCGCGAGCTGCGCGAGGGCCTCGATCCACGGGCCGCTGCGGGCCCGGACGGTTTCGAGGAGGTTTTCCCGCTCGATGACATCCAGGACCGCGAGGCCGGCGGCGCAGGCGAGCGGGGTGCCGCCGAACGTGGTGCCGTGGCTGCCGGGCTGGAAGAGGTCGGCAAAGCGGTCGCGCACCCAGACGGCGCCGATCGGGAAGCCGCCGCCGAGACCTTTGGCCATGGCGATGGCGTCCGGGAGGATGCCGGCGTGCTCGAAGGCGTAGAACTTGCCGGTCCGGCCAAGGCCGCACTGCACCTCGTCGACGAGCAGCAGCACGTTGTGCTGGTCGCAGAGCTGGCGCAGGCCGCGCAGGAACTCGGGCGTGCAGGGATTGATGCCGCCCTCGCCCTGAATGGACTCGACGATGATCGCGGCCGTGTCGGCCTCGATCTGGTCGGCGAAACTCTGCAGGTTGTTGAGCTCGCCGAACGCGAAGCCGGGCACGAGCGGGCGGAAGCCCTTCTGGATCTTCTCCTGCGGGGTCGCGCTCATGCCGCCGAACATGCGGCCGTGGAAGGCGTTCTTCGCGGCGAGGACCTTGATGCACTTGCCCTCGGCGCCGCTCTTGGCGACGCCGTGGAGCCGGGAAAGCTTGAGCATGGCCTCGTCGGCCTCGCCGCCGCTGTTGCAGAAGAACACGCGGCCGGGACCGGCGCGCTGCACGAGCCGGCGGGCCAGTTCGCCCTGGTTGGGGTGGCGGAAGAGATTGCTGACGTGGATCAGCTCGCCGGCCTGGCGGCGGATGGCCTCGACCCAGTAGGGATGGCAGTGCCCGAGGGCGCTGACCGCGATGCCGGAGGTGAAGTCGAGGTACGCGTTGCCCGCGTCGTCCCAGACCTGCGCGCCGCGGCCTCGCACCAGCGTGAGGGCGGCGCGGGCGTAGTTCTTCAGCACGTTGGCGTCGTAGAGCTCAGCGGTGCTGGTGCGGACGATGGAGGGCGGGTTCATGGGTGGTTGGGTTGCGGGTTCGGATTGCGGCGTCCCGCCCGGCGGCCGCGCAGGGCCGGACGGGACAGGACGCCAAAGCCGGGAGAGGGAATCTCAGCCGTGGACGACCTCGGTACCGATGCCTCGGTCCGTGAAGATCTCGAGCAGCAGGCTGTGCGGGAGGCGCCCGTCGATGAAATGGACGCGCTGCACGCCCTCCTGGAGGGCGCGCATGGCGCTGAGCACCTTCGGGCGCATGCCCTTGTCGATGACCCCCTTCTTCTTGAGGTCCTCGACCTGGCTGATCTTGAGCGTGGAAATGAGCGACTCCGGATCCGCGGGATTCGAGAGCAGGCCCGGGACGTCACTCATGTAGACGAGGCGCCGCGCCCGCAGCGCGCTCGCGACGCGGCCGGCCACGAGGTCGGCGTTCACGTTGTAGGGCTTGCCGTCGAGCCCCTCGGCGACCGGCGAGATCACCGGGATGAAGCCCTCGGCGATCTCCTTCTTGATCAGCTTCACCTTCACCTCGGTCACGTCGCCGACGTAGCCGAGGTCCACGGTGTTGCCGTCGTCATCCGTGGTAAGCTTCTGGCAGACCAGCACGGAGTCGCCGGGCATGCCCTTCGGCCGGCCCTTGGCGGTGATGATCGCGTCGCAGACATCCTTGTTGACGATCTCGTCGAGCGTGCGCTTCACGACCGCGATCGTCTCGGCATCGGTCACCCGCATGCCGTTCACGAACTTGGCCTTCAGGCCCGACGACTCCATCGCGCGGGTGATGGCCTTGCCGCCGCCGTGGACGACGACGACGTTGATGCCGGCCGCGGCGAGGAACGCCAGGTCGTAGGCAACCCGCGTGCGGGCGACCGGATCGGGGTCGTCCATGAAGCTCCCGCCGTACTTCACGACGAACGTGGAGCCCCGGAAGTCCTGGATGTAGGGCAGGGCCTCGATCAACACCTTCGCCTTGGCCGTGATTTCAGCGACGTTCATCGCAATCAGGCCGCGCGGCCCGGGGCCGCGGAAAGGAGGAAGTGGCGGGAGGCAGTGTTCACGAAGTGGAAAGCGAAACGGGCAATGCATAAGGCACTCCGCCCGCGCATTTCCACAAAAATTTTCGCCACGGGGTCACGCCGCGCGCGGCCCGCGCCGCAAAATCGACTTCACACCGGGGCGCGACGCGCACACTTGTTGCCCGTGCCCAGCACCAACCTCACCTTCGCCTCCCGCGAGGCGCACCACGCCTGGCTCGCGTCGCAGGCGAAACTGCCCGCCGGTTTCCGCGTCGGCACGACCCGCTTCGACTTCACGCCCCGCGAGGCGCCGAAGCCCGCGAAGATGACGCTCACGCTGGTCGCACTCGACCGGCCGACGGCGGAATTCGCGGCGGTCTTCACGAAGAATGCGTTTCCCGGCGCACCGGTGATCGTCGGCCGGTCCCGCCTCGCCGCCCCGCGGCTCGGCGCGATCATCGTGAACAACAAGATTTCCAACGTCTGCGCGCCGGGCGGCGTCGAGGCATCCGAGAAGGTCTGCGCCGAGACCGCGCGCCTGCTCGGCATGAAACCCGACGAGATTCTCCCCAGCTCGACCGGCGTGATCGGCTGGTCGCTGCCGGTCGAGTCGATGCTCGCGCATCTCCCGCAGGCGGCCGCCGCGCTCGGCGGTCCCTCGATCCTGCCCGCCGCCGAGGGCATCGTGACCACCGACCTCTATCCCAAGGTCCGCCGGGCCGACGTGGGCGGCGGCAGCATCGTGGGCATCGCCAAGGGCGCCGGCATGATCGAGCCCAACATGGCGACCATGCTGGTCTACCTGCTCACCGACATCGCCGTGCCGCGCGCCGAGCTGCGGGCAATCCTCACCCGCGCGGTGGACGCCACGTTCAACTGCATCTCGGTCGACAGCGACACGAGCACCTCCGACACGGTCGCGCTCCTGTCGTCCAGCCGGGTGACCGGCGTGGATCTGAAAACCTTTGAGACGGCGCTCACGCGGGTCTGCCGCGACCTGGCCGAGGACGTGGTGCGCAACGGCGAGGGGGTGCGCCATGTGATCCGCGTCGAGGTGCGCCATGCCGCGACCCCGGCGCTGGCCCGCGCCCTGGGCAAGGCCGTGGTCAACGCGCCGCTGTTCAAGTGCGCCGTGGCGGGCAACGACCCGAACGTGGGCCGGCTGGTCCAGGCCATCGGCAAGCACGTCGGCGCCCACGAGACCGGCGCCGACCTGTCGCGCCTGAGCGCGCACATGGGCGGCATCGAAATTTTCTCCGGCGGCGCGTTCCGCCTGAATCCGGAGAAGGAGCAGGCCCTGGTGGCCCACCTGAAAGGGGCCGAGCTCTACGCCAGCGCGGCGCCGAAGGACGGGGTCTTCACGGCGCCGGTCAACTACCCGCCGCACGAGCGGTGCGTGGAGATCGTGGTCGACCTAGGCACCGGCGGCGCCAGCGCGACCGTCTACGGCGCCGACCTTACGCACGAGTACGTGAGCGAGAACGCGGATTACCGCAGCTGAGGCGCTGCGCGCCTCAGAAAACTCCAATAGCCAAGCGGCCAAACGCCAAATCTCACCCGGCGCGCAGCGCGCTCGCCGTTTGGAGTTTGGCAGGTTGGGGTTTGGCTATTTCTGCTCCCCGGCCGAAACAGGGGCCAGGGACCAGGTAACAGGAATTCGGCGGCGGCGCGGAGCGCCGCGCTGGTTTCCTGTTACTTGCTACCTGCTTCCTGATACTTGCACCGAATAGGTGCGTTTCAGCCACTCCTCCGGCACCGGCACGACGCAGATGTTCATCGAGCGGTTGTCGGCGGAGAGCATCGCCGACTGGATTTCAATCCGCGTGCTGTCGGGGCTGAAGGTCGGATGAGGATGGTCGGCGGCGGTCTCCTTGTGGCCGGTCGAGAGCAGCCTCATCTCGCCGGTGTGGCGGTCGATCAGCCAGAGGTTGCGGGCAAAGTCGTCGCCCACAAGCCATCGTCCGTCCGGCGAACCGTTCACGTGCCAGAAGCCGCTGCCGTGCTTGGTCTGGCCCTCGATCCGCATCTGCCGCGTGCGGAGATTCACCACCGCCAGTCCCGTCGGGTGCTCCCGCGTGCCGGCGATGCCCCATTCATCGCGGTGACCCACCGGCTGGTGGCCCATGATGGCGAACGCGACCTCGTCGCGCGTGATCACCGCCTCGTGCGTGACCCAGTCGTACGGCGCCTCGGGATAAAGCGGCCGCAGGCCGGAGCCGTCGGCCCGAACGATCCAGGTCCGCTGCGGCGACTTCCCGCCGGTTTCCCAGCAGAAGACGATCTCGCCCGGCACCCATGGGTTGGTCTGCACGTGGCCGATCTGAAAAGGCACCGCGACGATGAAAGCCACTTCGCCGGTCTTCACGTTCATCTTGGCGAGCCCGGTCGGGCCGGCGCCCATGTGACGCGGGCCGTAGTCACCCTCCACCTTCGTTCCCGGCGGCAGGTGACGGGCCGCGTACTCCTTGCTGCCGACGCGGAAGTAGACGAAGTCCTCGGTCGGATCGAGCGCCACGTCGCCCACCGCCCCCATCTCGGCGGGAATGGTGCCGCAGACGTGCTCGTACTCGGTGGCCGCGCCCACTCGGCCGGCGGCGCTGTCAGCGAAGAGCTTGGCGAGATCGACGCGCACGATCTCAGCGGACTCGGCCGGTGCGCCGTCCTTGGTGCCGGCCGCACCCGGGTACGCGGTCGCCGAGCCGACATCCGTCGGGGCGGCGGTCGTCCTGAACCGCGCGAAGTAGAGGTTCATCGAGTGATCCGCGAGACAGAGCATGCCGGTGAAGCCGCCGGCGGTGACCTGCACGATGTCGCCGGTCCGCTCGTTCACGGCCATGGCCTGCCCTTTCACGCGATTGGAGCGGAAGACGAGCCACTGGCCGTCACAGGTCCACTGATGGTGGGTCTGATAGATCTTCGAGTCGCCGACGGGACGGCTGGTGAGAAACGTGAGCGGAATCCCCGTGACAGGATCGGGCACGACCTTCTTCTCGGACGGGAAACGGGCGCCGATACCGGCGGAGACGGAGAGCGTCATGGTGAGCGCGACGATGACCGCCGCGGCACGCCAGCCGCGCGCGGACGGGAGTTGGGGATTCATGGCGGGTAACGACGTCCGTTATGGCCCCGGGTGACGGGCCGGCGCGTCTTTGGGAGTCGGAGCGTCAGACTGGGCGCCAAGCGCCAGGTACCAAGTTCCAAGTATCAAGTACCAAGGGAGTCCGCGCGGTTTCGCCGCGCCGGCTGCTGCCTTCCTGTCACTTGAAGACCTGTTACTTGTCACCTGCGCGGGCCGCGGCCCGCGCTATTGGTTGACGTGGACCACCTTCGCCGGCGGGAAGCCGTTGAAGTAGGTCGCGGAGGCGTGGCTGTAGGCGCCGATGTTGACGCTGTAGACGAGGTCGCCGCGCTCGAGGTCGGGGAGATTCTCGGCCATCGACACGACATCGAGGGCGTCGCAGGTCGGACCGAACACCGAGCAGATCGACGTCGGGCCCTTCTTGAACGCCTTCACGGGGTACTTGCAGTGGTCGAAGATGACGCCCGAGTAGGTGTGATAGACGCCGTCGTTGATGTAGTACGAGGTCTTGCCGTCCCGCACGGCCTTGCCGATGACGGATGCGACCGACGTGCCGCAGACGGCGGCCAGGAAGCGGCCGGGCTCGGCGAGCACCTGGATGTCCTTCGGGAAGAGGCGCTCGAGCTCGGTGTTGATGACCTTGGCGAGGACCGGG
>CAYYGV010000117.1:0-11291 GCA_964471615.1 uncultured Opitutaceae bacterium | reverse complement strand
TGCAACCAGCAGCGAGCGGCATGAACTACGCGCCCACGGGCCGGCCGCAGCCCGTTGTGAAACCCGGCGAGTTTGTCTTCGCCGCGGCCTATCTCGATCACGGCCACATCTTCGGCCAGTGCAACGGTCTCATGGAGGCCGGCGGCACGCTCAAGTGGGTCTATGATCCCCAGGCGGCGCGGGCCGCGGACTTCGCGGCGAAATATCCCGGGGTGAAGATCGCGCGGTCGTTCGACGAGATCCTCGCCGACGACGCGGTGAAGCTCGTCGCCGCCGCAGCCGTGCCGTGCGACCGTGCCGCGGTGGGTGCGCGGGTGATCCGGGCCGGGAAGGACTATTTCACGGACAAGACGCCGTTCACGACGCTGACGCAGTTGGCCGAGATCCGGGCGCTCGTCGCGGCGACGGGACGGAAGTACATGGTCTACTACAGCGAGCGGCTCCACGTGGAGTGTGCGATGTACGCGGGCGATCTCGTGCGCGGCGGCGCGATCGGGCGGGTCGTGCAGGTGCTCGGGCTGGGCCCGCACCGGCTCAACCGCGCGGCGCGGCCGGCGTGGTTCTTCGAGCACGCCAAGTACGGCGGCATCCTCTGCGACATCGGCAGCCACCAGATCGAGCAGTTCCTCCACTACAGCGGGGCAAACGACGCGAAGGTGATGCACGCCGCCGTGGCGAACTACGCGAACCCAGAGAATCCCGAGCTGGAGGACTTCGGCGAGGCGACGCTCGTGGCCGACAATGGCGCGACGAACTACTTCCGTGTGGACTGGATGACCCCGTCGGGCCTCAGCACGTGGGGCGACGGCCGGACGCTGATCCTCGGCACCGACGGCTACATCGAACTCCGCAAGTACGCCGACGTGGCGCGCGGGACGGGCGACCAGCTCTACCTGGTCGACAGCCGCGGCGAGCATCATCTCGAACTGGCCGGCAAGGTCGGCTTCCGCTTCTTCGGCGAACTGATCCTCGACTGTCTGCACCGCACCGAGAAGGCGATGACCCAGGCACACGCGTTTAAAGCCGCGGAACTTTGTCTGCAGGCCCAGGGGCAAGCAGTGAAGTTGAAGGTCCGCTGATTTTTTCAGAGAATCGCCAAACGCCAAACCGCCAAACGCCAAATAAGGGGTAAGCGAATATTGGGGTAAGCATGTATGGGGTAAGGGCGCAAAGGGGGTGAGCGAGCGGAGAGTGAGGCGGGCGAAGCTGGGATTCGCTGTAAAAGCTAAGCCACCGAGAGCACCTTCGCTGCTTCCTCTGATTCTGCCTTACCGCTTACAGCCTAAAGCCTACAGCCTAGAGCTTACAGCTTACCCCTTTATTTGGCGTTTGGCGGTTTGGCGTTTGGCATTTTCTCCCCAGTTGGTGGCCAAACCACCCCGCTCAGTTCCGGCGGCAGTTGCTTCGGGTCGACGGGCCAGAATTTCCGGAGGTCCAGTTTCTCGCCGGGCTCGAGTTCATTGTCCGGGGCGCCGACGATCAGCCAGAGTGTCTCAGTGTCGGAGTCGTTGAAGACCTGTCGCATCGCGTCCGGGCCGACGAGGACACCGCCGTATTTCGGGACGGTGAGGGTCTCGTCGTTCACGCGCATGCGCCCGGTGCCCTCGAGGACGAAGTAGAATTCCTCCGCCTTCACGTGCTTGTGGAGCGTGTTCGCGCTCTTCGGCGGCAGCCGCCAGAGCCGCGCACCCAGGAGCTGGCTCTTGGTGCGCTCGAGGTAGTCGGCATTCGGCACCTGCATCTGGTTCGAAGGCCGCCACGCGAGGTCGTCAGGTTTGATCAGGAAATAGCCGGAGATGGGAGTCATGGGTGAAAGGACTTTGGAGAATCACACAGGCCAGTCAGGGGACGAGGAGCTAATCGCGGGGCAGGACTGAGCGTCTCAGTGGGTGTCTTCTTTCCTCGAGCGCTTCCCGAAGAAAGGCACCGGATAATCGACCACCTCCACGCTTTCTGTGCGACCGTCACGGTGGAATGTCGATTGTTTGAATGGACTGCCGTGCGTGCGGTGGTCACGAAGCAGATCGATCAGGCGCCGGAGGTGAGACCGAATGCTCGCGGTCTCGGGATGACGCTGGGGATCGCACAGCTCCGAAAGATAGGCCACCACCTCGGATTCTGGCTGCGAATCGAAGATCGCCGCCATCTCAACCGTAACCAAGACGTGGACTGAGCTCGCGCTCACGTCGTACACGTTGGTCAGGTTCAAGCGTCGGGACTTGGCAAGCTCGGCATCGATCGTGCCTCGCCACGACGTGGGGCTTGCCGAGCGCAGCCCCAGGGCGGCGACTAGAAACGTCGCCATGATCGCCACTAGACCTGTGGGCCGGATTTTCATCGGGCGGATCGAATCTTGCGCAGGGCGCATCGGGAGGCACGCGGAAATCAAAAACAGGGATCCGGGTAGAGGGCGTGTAACGCTATTCCCAGTGCCAGGAGACAGCCGCCTGCGACGAACAGCCACTGCCAAGTGAGATAGGAGCCGCCGATTGGTCGTTTCTTGCGTCCCAACCACCGCGCCGCTCCCCAGATGACGAGGGCCAAGCCCATGCCGGCCAAGCCCGCTTCGACGAAATTGGTGGACTGAAAGAGCAAACTCTCCTGGGTGGTGACAGGTTGGAGTGTGGCCAGAGGGTGCATGGCGAGTGACTTGAGAGGCCGGATCGTTCCTGGGGAGACTACGACCTCCCGATTGCGGGTCGCGACTCTCTCGAGCTGCTACGGAACTCGCAATCATCTAAACCCCCGTCCTGGCCGGGGTATGGGTGTCGCGGCCACCGGTGTCCGTAGTGGTTTCGATGGCGGGCAGGGCCGCGACCTGCTGCGGCGCGATTTCTTGTACCTGACTTCCGCAGGTCGGGCGTCTTAGGCTCATGAGCATCACCCCCCGCTTCATGAGAAAACACCCCTGTCTTCTGGTTGCCCTGCTGAGTTTGACCTTGGTCGGCTGCAGCAATGGCATCTCCGCCCGCATTTCCGAGAAGTCGGCGATGTACGAGCAGCTTCGTCCCGAGATTCAGCAGCAGCTCCGCGACGGTATCGTCGAGCCGGGCTTCACGGCCGACATGGTTTATGTCGCGCTGGGCGCGCCAACTCGCACGGAGATTCGGCAGACTCCCCGTGGCCCGGTGGGATTCTGGATCTACACCAACCTCTACCCGGAGGGTTATGTGCCGGCCGAGCCCGCGGCGGCCGCCAAGGACGCGAGTTCCGACCAGAAGGCCGTCACGAAGACGCCCGAAAACTGGGCGTACACCGGCGAGTCGGTGCTCGGGCCCTCCCACGGCAAGAGCTACTGGGCCTTCGACCGCAAGGGCCAGAAACCCTACCAGGCGAGCTTCAGCGCCCGCGACCCGGGCATGGAGCCGCTCGACATCCCGGACATGGAGTCCGCCAAACTCTACGTGGCGTTCTTCGAGGGCCGGGTCGTGAAGATCTCGCTCCAGTGCCTCTAGGGCGGATTCGAGGGATAAATTGGATCGTGACACCCGCGTTCATGGACGCGTGAGTGACGCTGCGGCTTAGTCCGGGGGCTGACTGCGTGTTTTTTTTGACCACGGAATTCACGGATCGCGCGGATCAATCCACGATCGAATGCTCCCGGACCGGGACGCAGCATGACCGCCGCGTCCCGGTCCGCTCGCCCTTGATGGAGCTGGCAGCCTGAAACCTCCGTCGCGCACCCGGCTTCGGCTTCAGGTCTTCAGCTCCACCCGGCCATGCGGCACATGAGCTGAGTGCAGCTCAGCTCACGTGCCGCATGAATTCGCTTGGAGGATTGATCCGCGCGATCCGTGAATTCCGTGGTCAAAAAAGTGCGCCTTGATCGAAACCCACAGCGACTGCTCTCCGGTTGCCCCGCAACAGCCCGAATGACTGGCCGGAAAGCCAGGTGGACGTGTGCACCCTAGCCCTGTGCGGTCGACGCCGTCCCGTCTAGGCGAAGCACGTACTCCTCCGTCACCGC
The DNA here is from genome assembly GCA_964471615.1 of uncultured Opitutaceae bacterium. GTDB lineage: Bacteria > Verrucomicrobiota > Verrucomicrobiia > Opitutales > Opitutaceae > Opi-474. The sequence continues at coordinate 7,324 of CAYYGV010000117.1, read as the reverse complement.
GCCCCGACCGTGGGCGAAGCCGCGGTCGTTCCCGGTGATCACGAAACCGCATTTCTGCAGCACGCGGAGGGACCCGACATTGTCGGTCGCGCAACGGGCGTGGATGGGCCGGGTCGACACCAGCCGGAGCATCGCCCGGAGCGCCTGGGTCGCGAGGCCCCGTCCCCAGAATTCCCGTCCGAGCCAATAGGTGACCTCGAGCTCGCCGTCCTGCGGGAAACAGGCGACATGACCGACGACCTGCCCCCCGGCGACAATCGTCCGGTTGACGTTCCGCGGCGAAGCCAGGATCCGCGCCCAGCGAGCGTCGAACACCGCCCGGTCCCGCGGATTCTCGCCGACAAACGCCGCCAGCCGGTTCGCCTCCGGATCGAGCTGATGCACGAAGAACGCATCAAGATCTGCCGGCGCGACCTCGCGGAGGACAACGGTCACGGATTCACTCATGGACGTAGTGGTAGGGAGGTCGGTGAGGAACAGGCTATCGCGTAGGATGCCGTCGTCTCACATGAAGTGGAGTTTTTGATCTATCGTCCACTTCCCGTGCGTCTTCTTTGCGATCGCGATGCCTCCGCCATGCATGCCGCTATCCGAAAACGAAACAGTGGCTGAATCGCTGGAGTCGAACTTGACGCTCGTTACGTACTCGTCGGCTTTCCGGGTCTCGGAAAAGGCAGCCAGAATTCGAAAAAAGTCCTCCTCGTTTTCCTTCCCAACTGATGCGGCAAGAAACTTCGCGTCCAGGGTCTTTCTCAATGCCTCCTTTCTTGCGGCATTGAGAGGGGCTGGTGTGTCGCCGCATGCAGCCATCATGACTGCTGCTGCGAGTGCAATGAAGGCGCGGAATCTCATCTTCAGATCAGCCGAGTGTCGGGTGGGGAACAGGTAATCTGTTGAGGCGTCCAGCTTGGCATAAGCAACCAATTGGAAGTTCTGGCATCAGCGGTCTATTGGCCAATTTGCTCATGGTGCGTCGTTCGTTTTCCAAACCCAAATCTCGATGAGTCTTCCATTGGCATCAAAGCCCCAGAAGGCCACCAAGCTCGTGCGAACGCGGAAGCCATATTCCCCCAGCGGCACTTCGAATGACGTCACCCCGACAACCTCGGCAGACCGTCCCGATTCCTGTTTAACGAACCCGGTTGCGTTTATCTGCGGGTGCCAGCCCTTGCTTTCGATCGACTTCTTGACCGCCTCCTTCGTCGAGCCGAGCGGAGTTGCTCGCGCAAGCGTCGCCTCGATCAAGAAGGAGGGTCGCCTCAGTGACGCAAGCCCGCCTGCAACGGCTGCTCCCAGAGCCAAGAGCGTGACTACGGTGATCGCCCTAGAGTTCATCATCCATGCCCATTTCCTGGCAGGTTGGCTCGGCTGTTGTTTCATACGATCCACGAACCTCGCGCTTTGGAGGGGCCGGTGAGGGACAGATTATCGCGTTGGGCGCCTAAAGCGGTAATTTCCGTTGCCGACGAAATCGCTGCGTTTCCCTTCTTGGTCTACTTCCAGCGAGACACGCAAAGATCCTGCCTTCCAGTCGACCTCAATTGAGCCGGCAACCAACTTGACGAGGCTCCCGCAAGGCCCCGGTTCGAAGAGTGTGATTTTCTCTTTCGGATAGGACTTAGATTCGCCCCTGAGCATCAGCCCATACATCCAGGTGTCTTTCGGTAGTTTGGCAGAGAGCGCTTGCACCGTTCTTGCGTCTCCTCGCGCATCCGCTTCGAAGACCTTTCTTGCGGCCGGTGGCGCGAGATAAAAACCATAGAGCCTTTCTTCGGTCTTCTCATCCCGTGACTCCTGCCAGCCAAACAGGGCCACATCCGAACCGGCGCGTGCCGCTGGACACCCGATGAACGTCGCCAGAAGTATCAGCACGCTCAGGAGCTGGCGCATTTCGAAATCTGGACAGCTATTGACCATAGGAACAAGGCAAGACCGGCGCGTGTGCTGACAGGGGAAAGATTTGGGAATGGGGAGGGTAGTTCTACGGTTGGAGTTGGTCAGCAGATCAGCGAAACTCCCTTTTGGCGTGAAATCCCCGCCGCAACGCGCCACGTTCTCCGGCGGTCCCTGCGTCCCCGTAGCTCAACTGGATAGAGCAGTGGTTTCCTAAACCGCGCATCCCGGTTCAAGTCCGGGCGGGGGCACCAAAGATACTGTGCGGCTGTAGCACAGTAAATTGGCCTCACGATGGAGTGAGAATAGAACGGCTGAGTCTTCCGCGCTGTCGTGCGCCCCGCCGTTCGTCGAGAAATCACATCAGTTTGCTGTTAGCAATTAGCCCGCATCGGGTGCCGGAATCCTGTTCTTCCGTAGCGCGGGTTTCGCATCGCATTTCCAGTGTGCGGGAACGCGAAAACAATGTCTGTTATCGTGTAGTTGCAGGGTCACGGCGGGGAAGGTGTTGAGGGCGAAGGGGCTGCAGTCCTTAGCAAAACGTGTAGCAAGACTTTGTTATCGCGTAGCAGACGTTGGTGAGCGCGAAGCAGGAGTTTGTTTTCGCGTGGCGCACGTGGGTTGGGGACCTTCCAGGATTTGGTGGCACGGGTACAAATTCGGTGAGGCCAGGTGCAACGTTGGTTGGCCTCCCACGAATGTCTGGTGGCGCGAAGCAAGAGTTTGGTGGAACGAAGCACGCGTTGGTGTGCGGGATGACGGGCTTGGTTGGTGCGGGATGAACGCGCTGGGTTCGGCTCGGGTGCTCTGATTGGGGTTTGGCCGCAAGAAGTCGCAGGAGGCGCAAGAGAGGTTGGCTGCTGGATCAAACGGAGGGTGCGGAGTTCGCCTGGCTTGCTCCGACGCGACTGGGATCAGCACCGGATCGATCTGCGCCTTTTGCGCTTCTTTGCGGCCAAAGCCTCGGCGGCATCGTGACGGGTCTCGGCACGGTCGATGTTTCCTGCGGCCGTGTGATCATTTTTCCCCATCGCGGAAGCGGGCGGGCATCAGGACGTTGAGTGCGGTACCTGATTTCAGGTTTTGCCCGGCGTTGCCGGAAAAAATCGCGGGGTCCACTTCCCGTGGATGCCCACACAGTTTGTACCCTCACGCCGGGAGCCCGCTCCCCGGATCGGCATTGTCGAGGACGAGGGGATCACGGGTGACGTCTTGGCGACCGTCTGCGCCCGGGAATTCGGCGCGCAGGTGGTGGTGCGGCAGACGCTCGGCCGCGTCGGCCTGGCGGGGTTGCTCGAGCACAAGCCCGACCTCGTGCTGCTCGACATCTGCCTGCCCGACCTCGACGGCCTCGACGTGGCGGCGGAGATCCGGCGCGAGTTGCCGCGCACGCGGGTGATGGCGCTGTCCGCCCTGCGCGATCCGCTGACGTTCCTGCGCGTGCGCGAGCTCGGGCTCCACGGTTTCGTCGACAAGCGCGAGCAGTCCGTGACGGTCCTAAAGACCGCCATCGCCGCCGTGCTCGAGGGTCGGAGCTATTTCTCGCCGGTGATGGCGGCGGTGCTCGCCGAGCTGCGGCGCGATCCGCATGCGTTCCACCTGGTGCTGTCGGAGCACGAGCAGCGCGTGCTGGTGCTGATCGGCAACGCCAAGACGGATGAGGAAATTGCCGCCACGGTCGGGTTGAGTCCCGCGACGATTCAGTCGCGTCGTCGCGACATCATGAAGAAGCTGAACATCCACAGCACCCCGAAGCTGATCCACTACGCCACCGCGATGGGCTTCTCGCGTCTCGGCCGCTACCTGCCGAAGTGAGGGACGGAGCGGGGGATGTTCACAGGAGGTAACGGAGGGAACGGAGGTTGTTGGGCGGGGTGGGTGGGTGCTGAGGGGGTCGCTGGGGGGACGGAGGTGTTCTTTACCGCGGATTTCACGGATTATTGCGGATGAGACGAAGGAGTCCTCACGGACCGTCGCGTTGCGCTGCGCGCAACACTAGGTCCGTTCGGGCCTGGGACACGATCCGGTATAGCCGGGTCCCCTCGAACCCGCTTCGCGGACTGCGCAGCGACGCCAGTCGATTCGCAGTCCGCGGAGCCTCGTCCGTCTCATCCGCCAAATCCGTGCAATCCGCGGTAAAAAACAGCTCCGCAAAAAGTCAGAGCCCATCAGCACCCCAGACTCCGCCGCCCACCTCCGTTCTCTCCGTTCCCTCCTGTGAACCCCTCCGACTCTGACCGCATTATCGGCCGAGTTGGTCGAGTTTGCTGGGGAGATCGATCAGGTTGTTCCGGTGCTCGGTGAGCACGATCGTCCGCGGGGCGCGCAGGGCGGGATCCCAGACCTCGAGCTCCACGGTGTCGCCGTTGCGGCGGTCGACGAAGATGTGGTTCAGCTCCGTGCCCTTGAAGAACGAGGCCTCGTACTGTTCGGACGGCCGGCCGTCGATTTTCAGCACGCGCATCTGCGAGGCGAGACCCTGCTGCTCGGCTTCCGAGCCGGCGCGCACGTCGCGGATCACGATCGAAGTCACCAGCCGCGTGGCGTTGTCGCGCCAGACGTCGAGGCTGATGCCGAAGCACAGTTTCGGGATATAGTTTCCCTCGACCTTGTAGGCCTCCATTTGGACGGGCGCCTCCTTGGCGGCGTCCTTGTCCGCGGCCCGGACCGTCGGCGCCAGGGCCGACAGTGCGAGCATAACCAGCCAGACTCGTTGGGGTGGGCGAGTGGTCCGCATGGGCCGGAAGGTACTACGGGTTTTGTTCCTGACAACTAAGGTGGCGACCTAAATTCAGGCGCCGTGGCGGGTAAGGTAGGACAGACTTTTCACAGGAGGTAACGGAGGGAACGGAGGTGACGGGCGGGAGGTGAAGGTGCTGCTGGGTTTGGTGGTTCGGCTGGGGTGGTTTTTTGACCACGGATTTCACGGATTTTGGCGGATGAGACGGAGGAGTCCTCACGGACCGTCGCGTTGCGCGCAGCGCAACGCGACGGTCCGTTCGGGTCTGGGAGACGATCCGGCCTAACCGGGTCCCCTCGAATTCGCTCTGCGGACTGCGCAGCGACGTCAGTCGGTGCGCAGTCCGCAGGGCCTCGTCCGTCTCGTCCGTCTCATCCGTCAAAATCCACGAAATCCGTGGTAAAAGAAAACGCCGAGTCCGAGCTGCCCGCCAGCAGCACCCCTAGTCCCGCCCAAACCTCCGTTCCCTCCGTTACCTCCTGTGAAGCCCCAGTTTCTCATTTTCCCATTTCCCCGAGTTGCCCCTTGGGCCGCAGTTTGACGCAACTTTTCCCAATTGCGGGCGTCTCGACATCCGCGCGTATCGCGCCAACCTTCACTGTCATGCGCTTTGCCCCCCGCTCCGTCCTGGTTCCGTCCCGTTCCCGCCGGGCGGCGTTCACGCTGCTCGAGATCATGGTCGCCCTCGGCATCCTTTCCCTGCTCATCGGCTTGGCGGTTGGGAACCTCGAGGGCGTGTTCGACGACGCGAAGCTCACCACGGCCAAGCTGTTCGTGCGCGAGACGATCCGCCTGCCGCTTCAGAGCTACAGGATAAAGATGGGCGACTATCCGTCGACAGCCGACGGTCTGCAGGCGCTCATCACGGCGCCCACCGGCAAAGCCGAGCAGTGGACCGGCCCGTATCTCTCCGAGTCGAAGGTGCCGCTCGATCCGTGGGGCGAGCCCTACGTTTACCGTTATCCCGGCGTGAAGAATAAGACGGGCTACGACATCTTCTCGAAGGGCCCCGACAAGACCGAGGGCACCGCGGATGATATCGGCAACTGGTGAGGCGGCGGTCCATTGCGGATCGCGGATTGCGGATTGCGGATTCCAATCCCTAACGGCGCGCCGCGCCGCTGGTCTCAATTCCGGATTCCTGATTCCGGATTCCGGAGTGGATCTCAGCCGCGCTCCGCGCGTGCCGGTTGCAAAATCCGCGATCCGCAATCCGCGATCCGCAATGGCCAACCGTGCCTTCACCTTGCTCGAGGTCATTCTCGCCGTCGCGCTGCTGGCGCTGCTGGCCGGGGTGCTGGTGTCCGGATCGGCGGACCTGATCGGCGACAAGCCGGTCACGGCGGAGGATGTGTTCTGGAAAGCGACGCTGCGCGCCCGCTCGGCCGCCCTCAACGGCGAGCGCGAGGTCCGGCTGAGTTTCGATGCCAAGGACAAGGTGTTCATCCTCGATGATGGCGTGGCGCCGCAGAAGCTGACGCTCCCGCCGGGACGCGACGCCACCGTCGATTTCCTCGCGGGCCAGGCCGCGGGCAACTCCATCCTCGTCGGCGGCGAACTGATGGAGTCGAAGCCCATCGCCTACGTCACCTTCTATCCCGACGGAACCTGCACCTCGTTCCGGGTGCAGTTCCGGACCGGCGCCACGGCGCGCGTGGTCGCGATCGATCCCTGGACCTGCGCCAAGATCTTGCCGCCGTCGGACGGGAACTCCTGACATGCGCCGCGGCTTCACCCTCCTCGAGGTCATCGTCGCGCTCGCGGTCTTCGCGCTCGCCGCGATCGTGCTGGGCGCGGCGTATGTGAACGTCCTCGTCGCCTACGCCGACGCGCAGCGCACCGACCCCAACGAGATGGAGGTCCGCTTCGCCCGGTCGCAGCTGCTGGCGACCACCAACCGCGATGAGGCCGAGAAGGGCTCTGATTACCAGGCGGCCGACGGACGGCGGGTGCAGTGGAGCGCGAAGATCGAGTCGACGGTGCTGCCCGACCTGTTCCAGGTGACCTTCGTGTGCGAGCTCGGCGCCGGCGGCGGCAGCGTGACCGAGAAGGCGAAGACCATCACCGAGACCTTCACGCTTCTCCGCCCGACCTGGTCCGACCCCGTCGAAAACACCAAGATCCGCCAGCAGGTGCAGGACCACATCAAGGAAACGCAGGGGAGGAAGGGAACGTGAGCAATTGCGGATTGCGGATTGCGAATTGCGGATTTCCCAACCGGCACGCGCGGAGCGCGGCTGGGATACATTCCGGAATCCGAATTCCGGAATCCGGAATCAATTCTAGCGGCGCGGGACGCGCCTCCGGCATCCAATCCGCAATCCGCAATCCGCGATCCGCAATTAGCCCCCTTGGCTTCACTCTCCTCGAAATCCTCCTCGGCCTCGCGCTGGCTTCGCTCGTGCTGGTGGCGCTCAACGTGTTTGTGTTCTCGATGGGCGAGATCTGGGGACGCAACTCGGACGTGCGGCTGTTTGACCGGCATGTGCGGGCCGTGACCCGCTTTGTCGACGCCCAGCTCCGCGCCGCCGCGCTTCCGCCCGCCGCCGATGCCAACGCCGCGCCGATCGCGCCGCAGGAGATCCGGCCCCGGAACGGTCCGACCGACAACCTGCTGACCTTCGAGCTGCCCGCCGGCTGCCGGCTGTTCGTGTGGCCCGACCGGCCGCTGCCGGAGGTCGTCTGCTCCCT
>CAYYGV010000116.1:0-11413 GCA_964471615.1 uncultured Opitutaceae bacterium | reverse complement strand
ACGAGGTAGTCCTTGCCGAGAAACAGGTCGAGTTCGCTGGTGGCGAACTTGTCGGTGCGGCTGAAGTCCACCGCGTGCATCACGATGAACAGGTAGTCCTCGTAGTCCTCGATCTTGGGCAGCGAGCTGGGCGTGACGCAGTCCTCGATGGCGAGCGGGTGGAACTGGAACACGCCCTCAAGGATGGCCTTGATCTCCTCGTCGGTGGGATTCTCGAGGTCGACCCAGAGGATGAGGCCCTTGTCGGCCCGCACGAGGCGCAGGGCCTCGAGCTCAAGCTCCTGGCCGACAAGTTTGCCCTCGCTGAAGATGAACGAGCGGATCACGCGCGGCCAGCGAAGCGGGGACAAGGCGCGCTGGCAAGGGCGACATGCGGGTAGACAGGCCGAACATCGAACATCGGACGTCGAACTTCGGACATCGAAGGCGGAGGGAACGCCCGACGCTCAACTTTCAACGTTCAACGCTCAACCCAGCGCCGAATGAAACCTGGTACTTGAATCCTGCTCCCTGTTACCTGCGCGGCGGCCGCGCCACGCCGCGCTACAGGCCGAGTCGGGATTCGACGGCGGCTACGGCGGCGATGAAGGCCTCGGGGGTGGCGGCAGCCAGAAGGGTTCCGCGGTCGGCGGGGTCGCGGAGCAGCTTGCAGAGGGCGCTCACGACGGCGAGGTAGTCGCCGGGCTTCGACTTGGGCGTGCCGAGGACGAAGAAGAGCTGCACGATCTCGCCGGTGGCGTCGAAGGGGATGCCGGCGGCGCTGCGGCCGACGGCGAGCACGATCTGCTTCACGTGCTCGGTGCGGGCGTGGGGGAGGGCGACGGAGTTGCCGAGGCAGGTGGTGTCGAGCCGGTCCCGCGCGAGCAGTTCGTCGTAGAAGCCGCCGAAGTTCACCACGTCCGGATGGCCCTCGAGCAGGTGGGCGACCTCGTTGAGCGCCGCGGTGCGCTTGGTGCCCTGCACCTGGAGGGTGATGCGGGACGGATGGAGGAGGGCGGTGATGCGGCCGGGCATGCGGGGGGATTCGGCCAAGAACTCAGGCGGGGCGGCAGGCGATGGCAAGGGCGGAAATGGTGTTGCGGGCCGGCCCGCCCCGGGCTGTCTTCGCGCCATGAAGAAACGGCTCCTGGCGGTCGGGCTCGCGTTGGCAACTGTCGGACTGGTGCGGGCGGAGACGCCCTTCTCGCAGGCGCTGCCGCCGGACGACTTCGCGGCTGCCGAGTTGGGGAAGCTCTCGCCGGCGGCCCTCGCGCGGCTCGACGAGCTCGTGGCGGCGTACAAGCGCGGCGAGGTCGCGTCGGTCCGTGCGGCGGCTGCGGCCGAGGTGCAGGCGGCGCGCGTGGCGGCCGACGAGGAGAAGGCGAAGGCCCGGGCCGAGGCCGAGCAGGCCCACGCCGAGGCGGCCAAGGCCAAGGAGTCGTCGCCCGGCCTGCTCGCCAAGGCCAAGGTCCTGCTTTCGCCCGGCACCAAGGTCGAGTACGCGGCGATCGAGAGCTGCATCGCCGGGGATTTCGACGGCTGGGAAGGCCACACGGTCTTCACCCTCGAGAACGGCCAGCACTGGCGCGTTGCGAACGGCGGCGGCTATTACTCGCCGGTCCTCCACCGGCCGAAAGTCTCGATCAGCCCGGCGGCCCTCGGCGGCTTCTGGATGAAGATCGAGGGCGTCGGGCCGAAGGTGAAGGTGCTGCCGATCGAGCGGTGACGCCGCGCGTCACTTGCCGCCGCTGACCTTCAGGCGCCACACGTTGTAGGCGCCGCCGCGGTTCGAGAGGAAGAAGATCACGCCCTCCTCCGAGAACGACCACGCCGGCATCAGGTCGTCGGAGCCGTTGTGGGTGAGCCGCTGCAGGTTCGAGCCGTCGGAGTTGACCAGGTAGATGTCGTGGTTGTGCCGGCCGCGGTCGTCGGTGCCGTGGTCGGACACGAACAGCACGCGCGTTCCGTCCGGGCTGACCGACGGGTTGAAGCAGTTGCTCGTGCGGAAGTCCTCCTGGTTGAGCAGGGCGGTCTCGAGCTTGCCGTCTGCCGTGATCGAATAGATCTGCTTCTTCTTCGTGTCCTCGTCGAGGCGGACGAAGTAGACCTTCTCGGCGAACACGTTGTTCAGCTCGAGCGCGCTGATGCTCAGCTGCGTCGGCAGCGAGCCGTCGAGGCGGATGCTGCTGATCTGGGACTCGGCGGTCGGAAAATTCGGCTCGGTCGAGAGGTAGAACAGCTGGCGGTTGCTGTCGCCGTACGACGGCCCGAAGTTGTAGCGGCTGTCGTTGGTCAGGCGGGAGATGCCGCCCGAGAGGCGGTTCTCGACCAGGTTCACGCGGAAGATGTCGGGCTTCGTGCGGTCGGTGCGGTTTGACGCGAACACGAGGTAGTTGCTGCCGTCGTTGGCGATGTACGGCAGCGTGTCCGCGTAGCGCGGGCCCTGCGTCAGACGCGCCACGCCGCCGCCCACGTCGTCGGCCCGCTTGATCGAGAGGTTCGAGTAGAACCCGCCCTGGTCGTCGCGCTCCGTCAGGCTGAAGATGATGTTCTGCCCGTCGGGCGACACGCAGAACGAGTTGATGCACTCGGCGCGGGAGGCGGTGTCCTTGACGTCCTGGCGGCCGAAGTTCGTGACGGGCTTGAGGTCGCTGATGATCTCGGCCGGTTCGCGCGTGTTGAGCACCGCGGTGGCGGTGCTGCGCTGGAAGCGGAACGCCACGCCGGTCGGCGTCATGACGAGCGCCGGGTAGGTGAGGGTCGTGACGATCTCGGTGACCGGCTCGAGCTTGAAGCCGACCGCGAGGGCGCGGTTCGCGAACTCAAGCGTGGCGGCGGCCTGCTGGTACTTGGCGGGGATCTCGACCGACAGCTTGAACTGCGGCCACGGCGTGGTCTTGGTCGCGCGCTGGAACGTGATCGGCAGCTTCAGGGGCGTCTGGCCGACGACCTGGCCGTTGAGCGTGACGTCGGCGTTGAGCTCGGCGCCCTCGGGATTGGTCGCGGTGATCCGGTAGACGCGGTCCTCGCGGAGGAGTCCGAGGTCGACCTTCGGCAACGCGGTGGTCTCGGCGGTCAGTGTCACGGTCTCGCTCTGGTAGTTGGCCTTGCTGAACGTGACGGACTTCGACTTCCACGGGCTGTTCTTGTCGTCGCGGTCGAACACGATCTTGGCCCCCGTGATCGGCGTCGTGCCGGCGGCCCGGCCGTCGATCGCGACCGCGGCGCCGTCGGGGGCGGAGGTGAAGTCGTGGGTCTTGGCGAGCGTCCGCGGGGCGAGCTGGGCGGAGATGCCCTTGGCCTCGGGCGTGGGCTGGAAGGTGAACGACTCCGGGAAATAACCGTCGAGCTGGAACTCGACGGCCACGGGCTTGTTGCCCTCCGGGGTGTACTGCAGCGGCGTGGGCCCGAGCGTCTTGCCGTCGAAGATGGCGGTGGCGCCGGCGGGATTGGTGGTGACGGGCAGCGGGGCGACGCAGCCGGCGGTGAACAGGAGGGCGGCGGCGAGGCCGGAACCCAGGATCACCCGGGTGCGCAAGTGGAGACGCGAGACAGGACGGCGGACGGCGTTCATCTTCATGGGGAACAGAGGGGACGACACAACCGGGGACGCCCGACCCCTAGCGCGGCGCCCGCCGAGGGGCAAGGATACATGTCGGCGGCGGCCGACGCATCCGGTTTGATTCCCGGGGGTGCGGCGCCTACGGTGGCCGCCCATGGACGACCCGATCCTGGTGCATGTCGACGGACTCACCGATGTCGGGATCCGGCGCGCCAACAACGAGGACGCGTGGTGGGCGGGACGGCCCGGCGGCGAGCACCAGCAGGCGGTACCGGGCGCGGCGCCGCTGCAGTTCGACGCGACGGCGGGTCCGGTCCTGCTGCTCGTGAGCGACGGCGTGGGGGGAGCGAACGCGGGCGAGGTGGCCAGCCAGATGGCCGTGACCCTGGTGGCCGAGGCCCTCGGGGCGCAACCGGCGCCGCTGCGCGTGAAGGAAACCGCCGGCGCTGCGCTGCTGCAGGCCATGGGGGCGGCGCACCAGGCCATTCTCCGCCGGGCGGATGAGCCCGGTTTCGACGGGATGGGGGCGACGCTGTCGAGCCTCGTGTTCACGGCGGACGGCCACGCCTGCTGGGCGCAGGCGGGCGACAGCCGCATCTATCTTTTCCGCGGCGGGCGGTTGCGGCAGTTGAGCCGCGACCACTCGCCGGTCGGGCGGCTGCGCCAGTCCGGCCGGCTGACCGAGGAGGAGGCCCGGAAGCATCCCGCGCGCAACCAGATTGACCTCAGCCTCGGCGACCGGCTGAACCCGTTCGACCCGGAGACCGGGATGGAGGAGGCGAAGGAGGGCGATGTCTTCCTGGTGTGTTCCGACGGCCTGAGCGACGGCCTGTGGGACCATGACCTTGCGAAGATCCTGGCGGAGCTGCGGGGGCCCGAGGACGTGCGGCCCATCGTCACGGGCCTCGTGGACGGGGCGAAGCAGGCGTCGGGCCGGGACAACATCACGGCCGTGCTGGCGCTCGTGGGGCCGGCGAAGAAGGCGTCGGCCCGGTGGCGGCGGATCTTTGGCTAGGGCGTTCTTGATCATGATGCACCTGTGGTTGCCACCGAGATCACGGGGGATGCACCGAGGCCACAGAGCATCGACCCGCTGTCGGCGCCGGAGCGCAAATCCCTCGGGCTGGCTCCGTGCCCTCCGCCTCGGCTCGGTGTTCTCGGTGACGTCAACTTAACCCGAAATGGCTCGACCGGAACCCGCGATGCGCCTTGCAGCCGGCCCGGGCCCGCGCATTTTCGGAGAACCCCGTCGACTCCCATCGGTCGAATCCTCCATGGAATCATCAGGCGCGCAGGACATCGTCGCATTTCTCCAGGCCGCGGAGAAGTGGGTCGGTGACGAACTCGATCTCGAGAAGGTGCAGGTGGACGACCGCGTCCTCGTCCGCACCCAGAACACGAGCTACCTCCTGCGGATGACCGGACCGCATACGGCGCAGCTGGTGACAGACCGGCCGGATCGTCCGGGTGGCGCGGTGCGGGTCGAAGGCTGCGCGTTTGGCCGCTCGCACATGATCAAGCCGCATCACCTGTTCTGCGGCGGCAGCATGGAATTCAAGGTCGAGGCCAGCCAGCAGACCTACACGACGTCGCCGATCGAGGCGCTGGAGTGGATCAGCCGGGATCGGAAGTAAGGTGGCACTAAGTTGTCAGCTTTAGGCTATCGGCTCGAACCTAGCGGGTTTGCGGCGAAGAGGCGCAGATTCGGTAGTACGGCATTTCCAGTCGTCCGCTCGGGTCGGTGTCCCCTTCGCCTCAGTGCGGCCCAAAGAAGCTGACGGCTGAACGCTGAGTGCTGATGGCGGCCCGCGGCTTCGCCGCGGGCTCAGGCCGGCAGCTGGAACAGCGCGTGGGTGCCGCTGAAGCCGTCGAGCGGATGCTGGCCGAGCGGCTGGCAGCCGAAGGCGGAACCGAGGGCGGTGGCGGCGGCCTCGCTGAGGATCGTGTCGGTCTTCAGGGCCGACGACACCTTCTCCATGCGGAAGACGTAGATGACCTCTGGGCCCGAGAGGTTGTTCGCGCCGCCGGCGCCGCCCGCCATCGTGGTGCGGGCGTGATGCAGCACGATGCGGAAGTCGGGATCGCGCGCCTGCTGCAGGGTGCGCAGCTGGCGGAGCGCGGCGTCGATCTGCTTCACGGTGTCCGGCCCGTGCTTCCAGTAGGCGAAGAGCGCGTCGCCGAGAAACTTGTCGACGATGCCGCCGGCGCCCTCGACCGCGTCGCGGCACTGGCGCAGCCACGTGCCGACCTTGAGGCCGAGCTGGTCGGGCGGGAGGGAGCGGCTCAGCTGCGTGAACGCCTTGATGTCCAGCATCAGCAGCCAGCAGAGCGGGCTGGCGATGACCGCCACCGTGGCGGGCGCCTCGGTGTCGAGCGTCGCGCCCGCGGCCGAGGTTTCGTCGGCATGGAAGGTGAAGCTCTCCTCGAGGATGGTGATGACGTCGCCGTCGACGATCCGGCACGGGATCGTGACCCGCTTGCCGTTGCGCAGCGTGCCGTTGGTGCTGCCAAGATCGGCGATCCAATACTCGATGCCGGTGTCGGACTGCTGCGCGTGGATGTGGGCGTGGCGGCGGGAGGCACCGGGCGACTGGAGGTGGACCGTGCTGGCGTGTGCGCGGCCGAGGTAGCAGTTCGTCTCGAACGTGACGCGGGTGCCGTCGGTCCTTTCCAGCCAGGCTCTCATTGGGGTGCGGTGGCGCTCGGGCCGTCCGGATCATGCCGCACCATGGGGAATTGCGGCAATCGTAAAGATGGCTGGGGCCGTTCCTTCGGCGGGCGGTCGCGGCGCGGGCAACTGCCGGCTTGCTCCCGGCGGCGTCGCGCGGCAGATGGAGTCCTGCGCGCGACCCAGCCCGCCCGCCATGGCCGAGACCCCACCGACCCCGAATGTGCCTGCGGATGAAGGCGCCACCGTGCGGGCGCCCGCGCCGGAGGTGGTGTTCAACCGCTACGACCTGCTCTCCGAGCTCGGCAAGGGCGGCATGGGCATCGTCTGGCTCGCGCTCGACCGCGAGCTCAACGCCCGGGTCGCCCTGAAGTTCCTCCGCGAGGAGATGACCAGCGAGGACCACGCGCTGAAGGAGCTGAAGGGCGAGGTGCTCATCAACCGCGACCTGGCCCACCCGAACATCATCAAGACCTTCGACTTCGTCACCGACACGCGCCGGTCGGCCATCTCGATGGAGTTCGTCGACGGCACCAATCTCCACAAGCTCAAGCTGCAGCGCCCGCAGAAGTGCTTCGAGGTCGAGGACGTCCGCCGGTGGGTCTACCAGCTCTGCGACGCGATGCACTACGCGCACTCGCAGCGCGTCGTGCACCGCGACATCAAGCCGGCCAACCTGATGGTCAATGACCGCGGCGACATGAAGCTCGGCGACTTCGGCATCGGGCGCACCGTGGCCGACACGGTGAACCGCGTCACGCGCAACGCCGCCGGCACGCCGCCGTTCATGAGCCCGCAGCAGACGATGGGCGAGAAGGCCACGCCGGCCGACGACATCTACAGCATCGGCGCCACGATCTACGACCTGCTGACCGGCGAGCCGCCGTTCTTCCGCGGCGCGATCCGCGAGCAGACCCTGGCCAAGGTCCCGCCGAGCATGGCGGAACGGCGCAAGGAGCTCGGCCGCACCGGCGATCCCATCCCGGAGACCTGGGAGCGCGCCGTCGCCGCCTGCCTCGCCAAGGAGCCGGCGGGCCGTCCCGCCACCGCCCAGGCGATCCGCGAACTGCTCGAGGGTCAGGGCGCCGCACCCGCGCCGCGGCGCCGGACGCTGATGCTCGCCGTGGCCGGCATCGCGGTGGTGGCCGCGGGGGCCGCAGGTTTCTATTTCTGGTCGCAGTCTGCCACCGAGTCCGAGCTGGCGGCGCCGGCCCGTCCCAAGGTGGCCGCCGTGAAGCCCACCGAGCCCGCGCAGGTCCCGGCGGTGAAGCCGGGCGAGACCGCGACCGCCACCCCGACCTCAACCGTCGCGGCCAATGCGCCGGCGGCGGTCGCACCGGCCCCGGAGGGTGTGAAGACCCCGACTCAGGTCCTGATCGACATGGGCGACATCACGCGCGAGGAGGGCGCGACGCTCAACAACGCGCTGCTGAGCCGGTATGGCGACGCCGAGAAGACGCTCGCGACGCGGCTGTTGATCGACCACACGCTGACGGCGGACCAGTGGCGGGCGTTCTCGGGCCTCGTTCCGACCGAGGACGCGGTGCTCAAGCAGCTGCGCCCGATGCTGGCGGCCGGGACGGTCAAGGAGACGGAGTTTGTCTGGCTGCGCGCCGCACTCGACGGCCGGAAGGGCGAGCCGGAGAAGAAGGTCGCGACCCAGCTGGTGCTGGAAAAGACCCTGGCGGCGGAGCAGTGGCGGACGCAGACCGATCTTTATCCCGAACTGAAGCGCGACCCGCTGATGGAGAAGATCAAGCCGTTCATCACGGCGGGCTCGATCGCGGAAGCCGAGGGCCAGTGGCTGCGGGCCGCGCTGGCCGGCGAGAAGCCGGCGGCGGAGAACGCGCTCGCGGCGCAGCTGATCGACGCGAAGACGCTGACGCCGGGACAATGGCGGGCGCGGACCGCCTACAGCTACCTGCTCAAGGACGACGCGGAGCTCGACCCGAACCAGCTGCCGCCGGCGCTGGACCTGGTGCTCGGACCGAAGGCGAACGTGCGGCTGCTGCGGCTGGACGCGGGGACCGGCCAGTACGGTTCGCCGCGGGATGAACTGGGCCGCCGGCCGAACGAGCCGGAGCCGCGGCGCGTGGACATCGCGAAGCCGCTGTATCTCGGGATGTACGAGCTGACGCAGGCGCAGTACGAGAGCCTGATGCCGCGCAGCCCGAGCTTCTGGCGGAACCGGCCGACGTGGCCGATCGACCAGGTGGTGTGGCAGGACGTGACGGCCTACCTCGCCAAGCTGAACGCCGTGCTCGCCAAGCGTTATGGCGGCGCGCTCGTCGCGGACCTGCCGACCGAGGAGGAATGGGAGTACGCGTGCCGGGCGGGCACCGAGACCTCATTCAACAACGGCCGCTCAATCTCGAGCATCGGACGCGATCCGGGACTTGATGGCTTGGCCAATTACGGCGGCGCGGAGAACGGCTCGCCGAAGCCGGTGGGCTCGTTCGCGCCGAACGCGTGGGGCTTTTACGACATGCACGGCAACGTGCTCGAGTGGTGCAAGGACCGGTTCCAGCGCGGCGGCCACTGGCAGTCGCGCGCCGCGGACTGCCGCGCCGCCGCCCGCACCCAGAGCAGCGCCGACGCCGGACGCTCCAACAAAGTCGGCTTCCGCCTAGCCATTCGCTACCGCCCGCCCGCAGGCGGCAAAGAGTGACGAGGGACGAGTGACTAGTGACGAGTGGGGCTAGCGGTGGGGTACCGCCGCTCCGCGGCTGGCGGCCGCGGACAACTCGTCCAAACTCTCACACGTCCTCCTCCGCAGGAGCTAACCAGGCCTCGTCACTAGTCACTCGTCCCTCGTCACTCCTACGCGCGCAGGACGTCGAAGCCGGGGCCCTTGGCGGAGCTGAAGACCTTTCGGCCCATACCCTTGGCGCCGATCTGCTCGAACTGGAGGCTGATCATGAAGTCCTGGGTGATGAACTTCAGGAAGTCGGCCTTGGTGACCACGAGGCAGCTGCTCGGCATGCTCGCGACCACGCTGCTGGCGGAGTGGCGGTTCTGCAGCATGCCAAACTCGCCGTAGCTGTCGCCCTGCCGGAGCTTGCGGATCAGCTTGCCGTGCTGCGTGACCGAGAACTCGCCGCGGTGGACCAGATAGAGATTCAGGTTCTCCGAGCCTTCGCGGACGACGAGCTCACCCTCGTTGAACTCTTGGATCGCCGCCAGGCGCGCGAAGGCGGCGAGCGTCTGCTGCGGCCACTCGCGCATGAGGGAGATGTTCTGGAGGAACCCGACCTTCTGCACGGCGTCCTCGACATCGGCGCGGGTGAGATGGGACAGCACGAGGCGCTCGAAATCCTCCTTGTCGAGGCCGAGCAGGATGACCTGGGTGGCGCACCGGATCGAGCGGGTGCGGGGGCTGCCGCGGACGACGCCGATCTCGCCGAGCACGTCGCCCGGGATCATCTCGGCGACGGCCTGGGCGCGGCCGTCCTCGAAGTGGCGGATGACCTCGAGGCGGCCCGCGACCACGACATACAGGCGGTCGGCGGCCTCGCCGACGCGGATCACGTAGTCGTTCCGGGCATACTCGTGGGTCTTCATGGCGGCCGCGACCTCGCGGAGCGCCTCGGGCGGGAGGTCGCGGAACAGCACGATTGTGCCGAGGAGCTTGGCGACCTCCTCGGGGGAGTTGCCGGTGATGTGGAGCCGGCGGAGGCGCGCGACCCGCTCGCGCCACCAGGCGCGCACCTGGCTGGCGAGGATCCACAGCACGAGCCCAATGATGCCGAGGATGACGGCGGCCAGGGCGCCGACGACGACGAGGCCGGTGTAGCGCAGGCCGCCGGCTGCGTAGAACCGATGGAGCAGGTCGACGGCGTTGGCCTGGAAGAGCAGGCAGCCGACCGCAAAGACGAGGCCGAGCCAGACGATGGTGGTGCAGGTGCCGGCGAAGAGGAACCGCCGGTCGGAGAACTGCTGCTTGGCCTGGGCGAGCAGGGCGAACGGCGTGTTCACCGCGAAGACAAAGCTGGTGCGGGTGGAGAGGCGCGGGTCGCGGAACAGGGCGCGGAGCAGGTCCCACATCGGCGTGCGCCACAGGGGCGAGACCTGCACGAAGACGGCGGCGAGCAGCGGGAGCTCGTAGACGGGGAACCGCACGGCCGCCACCGCGGCCAGCACGAAGGCGGGGACCATGCGCACGAGGGCGACGTTCACCTCGGTCTCGCGCCCGCCCATCACGGCCTCCTCCAGCTCGACGCGGAACCGCGGCACCACCGTGCGCTTCCACTGGAAGCGCGGGCGGAAGATCTGGCACTTGGCGCCCTTCAGCACGGCGGCGGCGAGGAACTGGGCGACGCTGGCTGAGAGCAGCGCGGCCAGCACGCCCACGGCCACCTCGATCGAGTGGCCCGGCACGTGGATCGGCGTGATCGAGAGGATCACGATGGACAGCGTCAGCAGCACGGCGGAGCCGAAGCGGGCCACCGGCGGCGGAATCTTCACCCACCAGCGAACGGGCCGGATCCACACCGGCGGCTCCTGGCCCTCGACCTGCAGGATGCTGTGCTGGTAGGCGCGGACCACGAGCTCATAGAACTCGCGCAGCGCGGGACAGTGCTCCTCGGAGATGATCTCGCAGAGGGCGTCGGACACCGTCCGGCCCTGGGCGAAGCGCTGCAGCAGTTGCCACTGCGGCCGGGTGATCACCAGGTAGCGCGCGTCCGAGTCGTTCTTGACGACAATCAGGTTGCCGCGGGTCGTGGCGGTGCGCAGGTCCGGGACCAGGCGCAGCGTGGCGGTGCCCAGCAGGGTGGGGAGATCCAAACGCGGCGCAGCTTTGGGTCCGGTGGCCATGCGGGGAGAACGCGGCGACACTGCGCCGAACCCGCCCGGCAGTGAAGCCGAAAGCGAGGAGGCCGGCGCGGGCGCTGGTCTGTTGAGAGTTGAAGGTTGAAAGCTGAAAGACTGGTCACGGAACTTCCCGGCCCCGGCCGGCAATCCGTCCGCCTTTCAACCGACTACTTTCAACCTTCAACTGGCCTGCCCTGCTCAGTTCCCCGGCTGGCCCGCGGCGGGCGCGGCGGCCTCGTCGGCGCCGAGCTCCTCCTCGGTCTCGATGATCCGGGCGATGCTGAGCAGCTTGTCGCCCTCGGCGAGGGTCACGAGCTTCACGCCCTTCGCGCCGCGACCGGTCTCCCGGATCTCGTTGACGCGGGTGCGGATGCTCTGGCCCTTGGCGGTGA
>CAYYGV010000115.1:0-11704 GCA_964471615.1 uncultured Opitutaceae bacterium | reverse complement strand
TGTCCGGCGAGGACGACGCGCTGACCGACGAGGTGCGCGCGCTGCTGGCGCGCGCGGGCGTGGCGCTGGGACCGCTGCCGGCTGCGTGCGACCTGGTCGCGTATTCGTCCGCGATTGCGCCCACGCATTCCGCCTACCGCGCCGCCGTGGCCCGCGGCCTCCCGCTTGTCCGCCGCGGCGAGCTGCTGGCCGAGGTGCTGAAGCCCCGCCGGCTCGTGGCCGTGTGCGGCTCGCACGGCAAGACCACGACCACCGCGATGCTCGCGACCGCTCTGCGCCGCGCCGGCTTCCCGGCCGGCTGGATCCTAGGCGGACTGTTCGCCGACGAGACCCCGGCGGCCGAGGTAGGGGTGGGCGAGTGGGTTGTCGCGGAAATCGACGAGAGCGACGGCACCATCGAGCACTTTCACCCGGAGATCACCGTCGCGGTGAACCTCGACTGGGACCACCCGGACCACTACCGGCAGCGCGCGGACCTCGAGGCGACGTTCGCCGCGCTGTTCGGCCGCACGCGCGGACTGACGCTGGTGAATGCGGCCTGCGCGGCCTCGGTGCGGCTGGCGCCGTCGGCCACCACCTTTGGCCTGGAGGATGACCACGTTCATCCGGCCTACGCGGCGCGCATCGCCGACGAGGCCGGTGGCCGGCAGACGCTGGCGCTGTCCGGCCGGTTCGCGCTCGCGTCCGCCGTGGTGGCGGCGCGGGGGACCTTCAACGCCGCGAATGCCGCGGCCGCGCTCGCGGCGGCGGCCGCCATGGGGGCGAAGCTGGCGCCCGACCTGCTGGCCGAATATCCGGGCGTGCGCCGCCGGCAGTCGCTGGTGCCGGGGGCGGGCGGCCTCACGGTGATCGAGGACTATGCGCACCATCCGGCGGAGATTCGCGCGCTGCTGGCGAGCCTGAGGGCGCGGCTGACGGGCCACGCCCGGCTGGTGGTGGTCTTTCAGCCGCACCGCCATTCCCGCACCGCGCAGTTCCGTGCCGAGTTCGCCGCGGCGCTTGCGGCGGCGGACCGGGTGCACCTGCTCGACGTCTACGCGGCGGGCGAGGCGCCGGTGGCCGGGGGCACGACGGCGGACCTGCGGGCGGAATTCGACCGACTCGGGGAACCGGTGCCGGTCGAGCATCATCGGCAGGACAAGGCGTGCTTCGCGGCGCTGGACCGCGACGTGCGCACCGGGGATCTTGTGGCCTTTGTCGGGGCGGGCGACATCGACCGCCTGGCGCGGGCGTGGCTGGCGGTGCGTGCGGCGCGCTGGGACGCATTCGTGGCGGCGGTGCAGCCGCAGCTGCAGCCCGCGAGCCGGCTGCGGCGCGAGGAGCCGCTGGCGCCGAAAACCACCATGCGCGTGGGCGGCGCGGCGCGCCTCTATGCCGAACCCTCGTCGGTGGCCGACCTCCAGGTGCTGCTGCGGGCGGCGAAAGTGCACGGCGTGCCCATCCTCATGCTGGGGCGCGGTTCCAATCTCGTGGTGCCCGACGAGGGCGTCGACGGCCTGGTGATCTCGCTCGCGCATGAAGGCTGGGCCGCCTTTGAGCCGCGGCCCGACGGCCGGGTCTGGGCGGGGGCGGGCCTGCGGCTGAAGAACCTATGCGGACTCGCGACCAAGGCCGGGCTGACGGGCTTCGAGTTCCTCGAGGGCATCCCGGGCAATGTGGGCGGCGCGCTGCGGATGAACGCCGGCGCGATGGGCGGCTGGATGTTCGACGTGGTCGAGGAGGTGCAGGTGATGACCTACGACGGCGAGGTGCGGCTGATGCCGAAGGCGGCGATGCACGTGGACTACCGGCACTGCGCGGAGCTGCACCACGCGATCGCGCTCGGGGCGCTGCTGCGGCCCGCGGCGCAGGCGGAGGCGGAGGCCGTCGCGCGCCAGATCGACGTGTACCGGCGCAAGCGGCAGGAATCGCAGCCGCGCGAGCCGAGCGCGGGGTGCGTTTTCAAGAACCCGCCGGGCAACTCCGCGGGCCGCCTCATTGACGAGAGCGGGCTCAAGGGCGAGCGGGTGGGGGACGCGGAGGTCTCCCGGATCCACGCGAATTTCATCATCAACCGCGGCGCCGCGACCGGCGCCGACGTGCTGGAGCTCGTGCGCCGCGTGCGCGCGCGCGTGCGGCAGGCCAAGGGCGTGGACCTCGAGCCCGAGGTGCTGCTCTACGGCCGGCAATGGAAGGACGTCCTATGAACTCTCCCGTGATCGCTGTCCTGGCCGGCGGCACCTCCACCGAGCGCGAGGTGTCCCTCGGCTCCGGCGCGGCCTGCGCCGCCGCGCTCGCCCGCTCGTTTCCCACCCGCCTCGTGGACGTGACCGCGAACGCGCTCCCGCCCGGCCTCGATCCCTCGCGGGACGTGGTGTTCTCCACCCTGCACGGCACCTTCGGCGAGGACGGCGGCATGCAGCGGCTGCTGGAGACGGCGGGCGTGGCCTATGCCGGCTGCGGGGTCGAGGCGAGCGCGCTGACGATGGACAAGGCGCGCACGAAGGAGGCTGCGGCGCGCCGCGGCGTGCGGGTGGCGAAGGGCCTGACCTTCCGGGCGGACGCCAAGCCGGAGGCCGCCAAGGTCGTGGCGCAGCTCGGCGACAATCTCGTCGTGAAACCCAATGCCGAGGGCAGCAGCGTCGGATTGAGCCTGGTGGGCGGGCGCGACCAGCTGGCCGAGGCCCTGGGACAGATTTCCGCCGGCACCTGGCTCATCGAGCAGCGCATCATTGGCCGCGAGCTGTCCGTCGGCGTCCTCGGACAGCGGGCGATGGGCGTGGTCGAGATCCGGCCGAAGTCGGGCGTGTACGACTACGCCAGCAAGTACACCAAGGGCGCCTCGGAGTATTTTGCGCCCGCGCCGCTGGAGGCCGCCACGACCGCCACGGTGCAGGCGGCGGCCGAGGCGGCCTATGCCGCGTGCGGGTGCCGCGACTATGCGCGCGTCGACTTCATGCTGTCGGCGACCGGCGAGCTTTATTTGCTGGAAATCAACACACTGCCCGGCATGAAAGAGACCAGTCTGCTGCCGATGAGCGCGCGCTGCGTGGGGCTGGATTTCACGGCTTTGGTCAGGGAAATGGTCACACCCGCGGTGCAGCGTTTTCAGGCCGCCACCTCCTCCGCCGACCGTTGAACCCGCTGCCATCCAACCTCTCGCCCGCCCGCCACTGGAAGGACATCCCCCAGGCGGTCAGCCATCGGGCCATGTCGGCGGAAGGGAAGCGGCGCGCCACCCTGCGCACGCTGAAGATCGTCGGCACCGTGGTCTCGCTCGGCCTGCTCGCCTGGGGCGGGGTCGAGGTGGCCGGTGCGCTGCGCGACCAGCCCGGCGTCGGCCCCTCCGTGCCCTCGGCGCCGCTGTCCGAGCTCGTGCTCTCGACCGACGGCGTGCTCGACCGCGCGTGGGTGTCGCGGGCGCTCGCCCTGCCGCGCGGCGCGTCGCTGATGTCCCTCGATCTCTTCCAGCTCCGCGCGCGGCTGTTAGCCTCCGGCCAGGTGCGGGCGGCGACGCTGACCAAGAATTTCCCGTCCACGCTGGCCGTGAGCCTCAACGAGCGCTCGCCGGTCGCCCGCCTGCAGGTGCAGGACAACCAGGACGACGCGCGGACGCTGCTGGTGGCGCGCGACGGCACCGTGTTCGAGGGGGCCAATTACGACCCGAAGATGATCGAGACGCTCCCGTGGCTCGCGGGCCTCCGGCTGACCCGCCAGGGTGGCGTGTTCCAGCCGGTCACGAACATGGAGACGGTGGCCGATCTGCTGGCCAAGGCGAAGCTCGAGGCGGAGCACCTCTACGCCACGTGGCGCAGCGTCTCCCTCGAGTACCTGGCGAAGGACAACGAGATCAAGGTCGCGACCCGGGACGGCCAGGTCATCACCTTCAGCACGAACGAGGACTATTTCCGCCAGCTGGCCAACCTCGACGCGATCCTCGACGCCGCGAAGGCGCACCCGGAGCGCGCGCTCCGCGAGATCAACCTCGCGGTCGGCAGCGAGGTCCCGGCGGCCTTCGGTCCCGCGTCGCCCGCGGACGGCGCGCCGGCCTCGCCCGTGCGCCCGGCCCCGACGACCTCGCGCGCCCCCCAATTTACCGGCTTCCACCCGAACTGATCCCTCTGCTCCCATCGTGAGTTCCCGTTCCATGTTCATCGGTGCCGTCGAGATCGGCACGTCCAAGGTCACCGCGCTCGTCGGCGAGTACAACGGCCGCGAGCTGGCCATCATCGGCCACGGCGAATGCTCGTCGCGCGGCGTGATCAAGGGCTCCGTCGTCGATTACAAGGCCGCTTCCGAGTGCACGCACAGCGCGCTCGAGCAGGCCGAGCGCGACGCCAACGAGCGCATCGAGGTCGTGTTCCTCGCGCAAACCGGCGCCCACCTCGAGGGTTTCTACAACGAGGCGTGGGTGAACGTGAAGTCGGCCGACAACATGGTCGACGCGGCCGACGTCCGGACGGTGAGCGAGCTGGCCAAGTCGAAGGAGCTCCCGGCCGGCCGCATGGTCGTCCACCACATCCGCCGCCCGTTCCGCGTGGACGGGCGCCTGGTACCGGGCAACCCGGAGAATCTCGTCGGCCAGCGGCTCGAGGTCGGCTACTGGACCGTGCACGGCCAGGAGCAGCGGCTCGCGGACAACATCCACGTGATCCGCGGCTTCAACCTGGAGGTGCGCGAGCTGGTGCTCTCAAGCCTCGCGTCGGGCCACATGGTCACCACCTCGGAGGACCGGCAGCACGGCGTCCTGGCGATTGACATCGGCGCCGGCACCACGGACTTCGTGCTCTACCGCGACGGCGGCGCGCACACCACCGGCGTCGTGCCAGTCGGCGGCTCGCATCTCACGAACGACCTGAGCATCGGCCTGCGGCTGACCCAGGGCCAGGCGGAGAAGCTCAAGCTGCGCTTCGGCCGCGCCGCCGTGCAGGCCAAGGACCGCGCCGACAAGGTATGGCTCGACGGCAACTATTCCATCGGCGACCGCCAGTTCCCGCGGCAGACGATCGAACAGATCACCGCCGCGCGCACCTGGGAGCTGCTTGAGGTCGTGAAGAAGAAGCTGGGCCACTCGTTTTCCCCGGAGACCTGCGCCGCCGGCGTCGTTCTCACCGGCGGCACCGCCAAGCTGGCGGGCATCGCGGAGACCGCCGCCAAGGTCTTCGGCGTCCCGGCCCACCTCGGCGAGGCGCCCTCCTGGGTGGCGGAGAACCTCCGCGATCCCGCGCAAAGCACCGCCCTCGGCCTCCTGTACTACGGCGTCAGCGCGCAGAACGAGCGCGCGCCGGCCGGCCGCCGCCGCGGCGGGTTCCTCTCGAACGTGAAACGCCTCTTCGCCGGAGCCTGACGCGCCCATGGACCTGAACGAACTTCCCCTCGAGCACTCGCTCCTCACCGACCGCAGCATCGCGATCAAGCTGGTGGGCGTCGGCGGCGCCGGCTCCAACGCCGTCGACCGGCTCAAGATGGAGAACCTCGAGCGTCTCCAGCTCGCCGTCATAAACACCGACCACCAGGCCCTCGCGAGTTCGCCGGTCCAGGACAAGGTGCTGATCGGCATGAGCGTCACCCGCGGGCTCGGCGCCGGCGGCGACCCCGAGCTGGGCCGCGAGGCGGCCGAGGCCGACCGCGAGAAGATCACCGCGGTGGTCAAGGACTGCGACCTCGTCTTTCTCATCGGCGGCATGGGCGGCGGCACGGGCAGCGGCGCGCTCCCGGTCGTGGCCGAGCTCGCCGCCGAGCAGGGCGCGCTGGTGATCGCGTTCGTGACGATGCCGTTCAGCTTCGAGGGCGGCCGCCGCCTGAAGCAGGCGGAGGAGGGACTCAACGCCCTGCGGCGCGGCTGCGACGCCGTCATCCCGCTGCCGAACGACATCCTGCTCCAGGAGGGCGCCGACGACACGAGCGTGCTCGACTCCTTCGCCCGGGCCGACGAGTGGATCGGCCGCGGCGTGAAGTCGATCTGGGCGATGCTGTTCAAGACCGGCCTCATCAACCTCGACTTCGCCACGCTGCGCGGCGTCTTCCAGCAGCGCGGCGGCAAGACTCTTTTCGGGCTGGGCGAGGGCGCGGGCGAGAACGCCGTCGCCGACGCGCTGGCCAGCCTGAAGCTTTGCCCATTGCTCCACACGCCGGAGTTCTCCCGCAAGGCCGACCGGATGCTCGTCAACATCATCGGCGGTACCGATCTCACCCTTCCGAAGGTCAACGAGCTGATGACCGCGATAACCGAGCAGTTCGGCCGCGAGTCCCACATCATCATGGGCGCGGTGATCGACGAGGCCATGCAGAACCGCGTCGAGGTCTGCGTCCTCGGCATGAGCGACATGGCCGGCCGCGCCCTGCCGCCCCGCCGCCCGGTGCCCGCCGGCGGCCGGACGAAGACTCCTTTCCCGCGTCCGGAACCGTCGCCCGTCGCGTCCGCCCCCGTGGCCGGCTCGACGCCACCGCTGCAGACCGAGCTGGTCGCAACCGCGAGCCCGGCCAAGCCCGCCGCGCAGGAGGAATTCGGCTTCGGCGAGGTGGAAAGCCGCGGTCACTTCGAGAAGACCGACAAGAATCTCTTCGACGGCCAGGACCTCGACGTCCCGACCTACCTTCGCAAGGGCATCAAGGTCGCCCTCTGAGCCGTCGCGTCGTCCGGGGCGCTTGGCCTGTGCCGCAAGAAGGCGCAGGAGGCGCAGACGAACCGGGCCTGGACCTCCGAAGCTGGGCCTCAGGCCGCCTCAACTTTCAACCGTCAGCTTTCAACGGCGCGAAGCGCCCCAGGCTGATTGTTCGCGCGGCTTCGCATTGCCCTCGGGGAAACTCCGGTGGTACGGAATCCGTCCGGGCCGCGCTCCGCGGTCCGCCCTCCCCATGATCGAAGCCAGCGAGCATTTCTACCACGACGATCCGAATTCCGGCCCGGCCGATGTCCGGACTGAGCTGCCCGGAGTCGACTACTACTTTGTCGGCAATGGCCTGATCCAGGCCGCCGTCCAGATCGCCCCGCGCCCCGGCGCCACGCCGGTCGGCCTGCTGGTGATGAACCCGGACCGCCTCCGCAAGAAGCGCGAGGCGCTGACGATGGATGCGACCGACGGACTCGCCGCCACGCTGGTGCGCATCATCCGCGACGGTACGACATTGGAGGCGGTCGCCGGCCGGGTGACCGCGCGCTGGCTGCCGACCGCCGCGGTTCCAACGGTCGAGGTGAAATGGTCCGCCGGCGGCCTCGCGGTGACCGAGCTTTTCTGCTGCCCAACTTGGTCCCGGCCGAGCCTCGCCCGCGTGATCACGGTGACGAACCGGCAGCGGAAGACGGTCGCGCTTGAGCTGGTAACCGGCGTGAAGCAGCAGCGCGTGCGCCGCCGTCTCGGGCTGCGCGCGGGCGCCAGCCGGACCGTGACGGTCGAATACCGCATGAATCCGAAGTCCGACCAGGTGAAGGCGGCGTGGGCGCGGTCGGCGCGGCCGGACGCCGCGGCGCGCGCGTTCTGGGGCGGACTGTCGCGAGTGTCGCTCGGGCGGCGGGACTGGGACCACTTCTTCGCGTCGTCGGCGCGGCAGTTGCCCGTGGCGGCGTCGCGGCTGGGCTGCATCGACGGCAGCATCTGGCAGTACAACCTCGAGTGGCTGCGCGACCAGGCGATGATCGCGCTGGGGCTGACGATGATCGGGGCGACGGGGCCGGCGACGACAGTGTTCTCGCGGCTGCTGGACAAATTCGTGACGCCGGAGGGCGACACGCTGGACTCGAGCGTCAAGCGCGACCCGGCGGACGTGGAGCTGGACCAGAACGGCATCCTGCTCTGCACGCTGCGGGATTACGTGTTGTGGACCGGCAACCTCGACCTCGTGCGGCGGCGCTGGGACAAGGTGGCGGCGGCGGCGGAGTTCCCGCTGAAGCCCGTCTTCCGTCATCCCGAGAGCGGCCTCCTGATGAATCGCCGCGAGTTCTGGGAGCGGCACAAGGTTCACGGGATCGAGCCCGGCATGGAGATGATCTACCAGGGCTACGTGATCCACGGCCTCGAGGCCGGTGCAGTACTGGCACGCCTGACCGGGCACGCGGAGCAGGCGGTGCGCTGGGCCGCCGAGGCGAAGCGGCTGCAGACCGCGATGCTGGAGGACCCGCGGTTCCGCATGCACGACGAGCGCGGCTTCATCAAGCGCCGGGCCCCGGACGGTGCGGTGCAGGAAACCATCACGGCGTGGCCCGAGGCCTCGCTGCCCAAAGAGGTTCCGCTCGGCGGACCGGGGGAGCATCGCATCAATCCGGACACGTCGTGCGTGCTGCCGATCGCGCTCGGCCTGGTTGCGCCGGATTCACCGGTGGCAAAGCGGACCTTTGCGAGCATGGAGCGACTCTGGAACCAGGACTGGAAACACGGCGGCTACGGTCGCTACGACGTGACCTCGGAGCCGGACTCGCCCGGGGCGTGGCCGTTTGCGTCGCTGTTCGTCGCGCGCGCGGCGGCGGAGGCCGGGGACGGCGCGAAAGTCGCCCGGGTGCTGAACTGGCTCGGCGAGGTGGCCGGGGCCAATGCGGGCACCTGGTTTGAGTTCTACGGGCGCCGGCTCGCACCGCCGTTCCCCCAGGTCGGCATCGTGGTCTGGAACTGGGCCGAGTTGGTGGTCCTCTACGTGCGCCACATCCTCGGCGTGCGGCCCGAGGAAAACGGACTCCGGATCCAGCCGCGCCTGCTTGAGGGCGTGAAGCGCCTCGACGCGACCCTGACCTTCCGCGGCCAGCGCCTGACCGTGAAGGCGACGCGCAAGGGCCGGGCCAGGTCCCGCTTCACCGCCAACACACCCGTGCTCGAGCAGACCGCGACCTCCGTCCTCGTGCCCTACGGCCGGAAGGCCGTCGCGGTGACCGCGCGGGTGTGAGGCGGTGGGCAGTGGACGGTGGACGGTGGCCGGATGACGGTGGGCGGTGGACGGATTGGCCGCTGGATTCCTGCTACCTGCGCCCTGAAACCTGTTCCCTGCCGCCCCGACGCCACCGCGTCAGGGCGGCGCAATCCATCCCTTGGCAAACGGTCCGGGTTCTGCATGGTTGCGGCCATGTTTGTCGACGAGTGCACAGTGAAGCTTCAGGCGGGGGACGGCGGGCGCGGCTGCGTCAGCTTCCGGCGCGAGAAATACGAGCCGTGGGGCGGGCCCAACGGTGGCGACGGCGGCCGCGGCGGTGACGTGATCCTGCTGGGAGACGTCAACACCAACAACCTCGTGGACTACAAGTACCAGCCCCACTGGCGTGCCGAGCGGGGCGGGCACGGGATGGGCTCCGACCAGCATGGCAAGGACGGCGCGCCGTGCATCCTGCGGCTGCCGCTGGGGACCGTCGTGACGGACCTGGCCACCGGCAAGGTGGTCGCGGAGGTCATCCACGACGCCGAGCAGATTGTCCTCTGCAAGGGCGGCAACGGCGGCTGGGGTAACCGGCATTTCAAGTCGCCGACCAATCGGGCGCCGCGCCGGGCGAATCCGGGCCACCCGGGCGAGGGCGGTTCCTACCGGCTGGTGCTGAAGAGCATTGCGGACGTGGGCCTCGTGGGCTTCCCGAACGCGGGCAAATCCTCCCTCACGAACGCCATCACGGCCGCGCGGCCGAAGACGGCGCCATATCCCTTTACGACCCTGCACCCGCAGATCGGCGTGATCGAATTCCCGGACGACCTGAAGCGGGCGCGGCGGCTGCTGCTCGCCGACGTGCCCGGCCTGATCGAGGGCGCCAGCGAGAACCGCGGGCTGGGTCACCGCTTCCTCCGGCACATCGAGCGCTGCGCGGTGCTGCTGGTCCTGCTCGACATGGCGGGCACCGACGGGCGGGACCCGCGGGACGACTACCGTCACCTCCTGGCCGAGCTCAAGCTGTACGATCCCGCGCTGCTGGCGAAGCCGCGCCTGGTGGTGGCCAACAAGATGGACCTGCCCGAGGCGGGCCCGTGGCTTAAGCAGTTTCGGCGCCGCCACCGGACGGCGGAGATCATCGAGATCTCGTGCCAGACCGGCGACGGGCTGGCGCGGCTGAAAACCGAGCTGCTGAAGCGGGTGACCGCGCTCCGTCGCCGCGAAAAAACATCGCCTCGCCCCACCGCGTAGGCCACGCTTTTTCCCGAGATCAATGTCGTCGGAACATCGCCAACTCATGCTGCGGGCCAACCGGCTGCTCGGCGCCGGACTGGTGGAAGCGAACCTGGTGAAGCTGGAGGAACTCGAGAAGGCCAACGAGCGCCTCCTGGAGATCATCACCAACGAGCAGCCCCGCCAGGCCACGGTGCTGGGCATCCTCGCGTACGAGCTCAAGGCGTTCCGGGAGGAGGACATCCTCCAGCACTGCGTCGACAACGAGGGCATCGGGCTGGTCGACCTGCGCGGCTACGAGGTGCATGACGACGTGAAGAAGGCGACGGAGATCCCGACCTGCTGGGCGACGTGGTCGGTGCCGTTCGACCACGACGAGGACTTTCACTTCATCGCGACCGCTTACTACCTGAGCCCGGCGGTGCGGAGTTTCTGGGAAAAGCAGTTCACGGGCCCGATCCTCTGGTTCGGCACGACGCTGGAGGTGGTCGCCGACTACCTCGAGAAGCTCGCCGC
The DNA here is from genome assembly GCA_964471615.1 of uncultured Opitutaceae bacterium. Taxonomy (GTDB): domain Bacteria; phylum Verrucomicrobiota; class Verrucomicrobiia; order Opitutales; family Opitutaceae; genus Opi-474. The sequence continues at coordinate 1,135 of CAYYGV010000115.1, read as the reverse complement.
CGAGCGGATCGCCCCGCCGCCGCCGACCCCGGCCGGCACGCGCACGCCGTTCGGCACGCCGGCGCCCGCCCCCAACACGCGGTCGCCGTTTGGCACGCCGACGCCCTTCCCGAAAGCCGCCGCGCTGGCCGCCATCCCGCCGCTGCCCAAGACCGCCTCGGGCACGCCCTTCCCCCGGCCGCCGTCCGGCACGCCGTTCCCGAAGGTGCCGTCGGGCACGCCCTTCGCGGGCGGCTCCAACCCGCCGTTCCCGGCGTCCGGCTCGAAGCCGCCGTTCGGCGCTCCCGCCGCCAACCCCGCGAAACCGCCGACTTCCGCGAACTGACGCCATGCCGCTGGGAAAAGTCCAGACTCAGATCGTCGCCAAGCTCATGGAAATGGGCCGGATTTCCGGCCGCCAGCGCGACGTCATTGCCAGCGTCACCGCCGACCTCAACGGCGACGCGCTCGACCGCCTGCTCCAGGAGGAGTACCGCATCACGCCCCTCCAGATCCTGGTCGCGAAGGGCCGGGCCCTCGGCCTCGCGCCCTACAACATCGCCCGCTTCAAGATCACCCCCGCCACGTTCGAGCGCATCCCGCGCGAGTTCTGCGAGGAGAACCTCGTGATCCCCGTCGGCACCGTCGGCGATCTCCTGCTGGTGGTGTTCGCGAACCCGTTCGAGGTCACCGTCCCGGCCAAGATCCACGAGATGACCGGCCTGCGCGTCGTGCGGATGCTCGGGCGCGAGAAGGACATCCGGGACCGTTTCAGCCAGGGCCAGGACACGCGGGCGTCGGGCTTCGACGACGTGGTCCAGCAGATCGGCGTCGAGTTCGGCGCCTCGCTGCAGGCCAACGAGGAGGAGATGGTCAACGAGGAGTCGGGCCCGATCATCCAGCTGGCGAACCGCGTGATCGAGGATGCGTATTTCGCGGGGGCGAGCGATATCCACATCGAGCCGCAGGAGAACGAAATCATTGTCCGGTACCGCATCGACGGTCTCTGCCAGGAAAAGCTCCGGCTCCCCGCGAAGGTCGCGCCGGCGCTCGTCGCCCGTATCAAGATCATGTGCAACCTCGACATCGCCGAGCGCCGGTTGCCGCAGGACGGACGCATCATCTTCAAGCAGTTCACCAAGAAGTCGCTCGACCT
>CAYYGV010000114.1:0-11913 GCA_964471615.1 uncultured Opitutaceae bacterium | reverse complement strand
GCCGCCGACGTGGAACTTCATGTAGTCGCCCTCGGCCTCGATCCAGTCGATCTCCTCCGCCTTGAGGAAAAAGATCTCGCCGGACGATTTGAGCAGGATGCGGTCGGCGCCATTCTCCTCGGCCGCGGGCGCGCTCTGCTGCAGGTAGTCGAGCAGCTGGTGCAGGCGGGTGTTCACGACGTCGTTCTGCCGGCGCCGCACCTCCTCCTTGCCGCGCTGCAGCGCCGCGCTGAAGCGCGTGTCGTCGTAGGGCTTGAGCAGGTAGTCGACCGCGTTCACCTCAAACGCCCGCAGGGCGTGCTCGTCGTAGGCGGTCACGAAGATCACCGCCGGCGCCGCGGCGACGCCGACCTTCGCCAGCGCCTGGAAGCCATCGCAACCGGGCATCTGCACGTCCATGAACACGAGGTCCGGCTTTTCCCGGAGGATCAGGTCGGCCGCGTCGGTGCCGTCGGCGGCCTCGCCCACGACCTCGACACTGGGATCGCGCTCGAGGAGCAGTCGCACGCCGCGACGCGCCGTCGGCTCGTCGTCAACGATGGCGACACGGGTACGCACGGCAGTGGACGGGAGCGGAACAGTGGCGAGAGACGAGGATTTCATGTGCGGTAGGGTAAAACGATTTGGACCGAGACACCCCGTCCCGGTTCGCTGCGAAGGGTCAGTTGCCCGTGCGTGCCGTAGAGCTTGTTCAGCCGCTCGCGCGTGTTCGCGAGGCCGATGCCCTCCTTGGCGCGCACCGTGCCGTCGAAGCCGGCGCCATCATCGCGGACCTCCAGGTGGAGCTTCTCGCTCTCGACGCGGCCCGCGATCTCGACTCGGCCCGGGCCGGCCTTGGGCGCGATGCCGTGGAGGATGGCGTTCTCGACGATGGGCTGGAGGAGCAGGTTGGGGATCCGGGCCTGCATGGCATCGGGCGGGATGGCGATCGACACCTTGAGCCGGTCCGAGAAGCGCGCCTGCTGGATCTCGAGGTAGCGCTCGAGGAAATCCATCTCTTGCCGGAGCGTGACCTCCTGGACACCGGTGTTGTCGAGCGACATCCGCAGCAGCGTGCTGAGGCGCGCGACGAGGTTCACGGCCTCGTCGTTCTTGTTCTCGCGGACCAGCACAGAGATGGTGTTCAGGGTGTTGAACAGGAAGTGCGGGTGCATCTGCTGGCGCAGCGCCTTGAGCTCGGTCTCGATCAGGCGCGCCTCGAGCTGCGCCGCCCGGAGTTCCTCGCTGCGGTACTTGCGGTAGATCTCCGCGCTGAATCCAAAGGCCAGCACGGCCCAGTAGAAGGCCATGTCCACGATGTTCCGGCCCCAGAAATTGTTCAGGCACAACTGCCAGAATCCCTCGAATCCCTCGGAGAACACGATCACCCACGCCGCCATCCGGCCGATGAAGAAATCCGCCATGACGATGAAGCTGACGACGAAGTGGAACGCCAGGCCACCCGCCCAACGCCCATAGCTCAGCGGCACCTGCTCGCGCAGCCGCAGGATGAACGGCGCCATCGCCGCCCACATCGCCGCCCGGACAAACTGCGGGAACGCCACCTCGATGAAGTCGATCGACTTCATCATGTTGTTCACCCGGGTATTGAAGTACGCCTCAATCGCCAGCACCGCGCCGACGAATAGCCAGATCGCGGCCAGGGTGAAAAATTTGAACCAGCGGCGCTGCATGGGACGACGGGGCGGGTTCTTCGCCTCGTTCCGCGTCAACTCAAGTGGATAAGGTCAGTTTTGCGACGAACGGCAGAAAAACCGCGATGAACGGCAGCCAGATGCGCCGGAGCCTGCGACGAATTTCAGGGCCCGAACCGCCGGCAGTCGACCGACGCGTCGAATTCAGCACCGGTTCGCAGGTGTTCAACCCACTGCCGCGCGAGCCAGGGCGCCAGCAGCACGCCCTTCGAACCCAAGCCGTTGAAAACTCCTAACGACGGGTTCGACGGATGGCGGCCAACGGCCGGATGACGGTCCGGCAGGTGGACCCGCACTCCCGCCCATTGGTCTCGCACGACAAACGGCCTCGCCAACAGGTCCGCCGCGCTCCGTTCCAACTGGATCCGCGCAGCCGCGGTGGTCTCGGCCCGATCGCAACCGGTTTCATGCGTCGCGCCGACCAACGCCCGGCCGTCCCCCAGCGGACACACCCAGTGCCGCCGATTCACGATCACATCCGGCGCGAGTCCCTCCGTCTCAACCAACAGCACCTCGCCGCGCGAACGCTCCCATGGCACAAATCCGAATTCGACCGTGGCCCGACCGGTGCAATCAACCACGCAGTCGCGCGATCTCACGGCCGCCTGCCAATTCAGCCGTTCCTCTCGGAGCTGTCCGCCGGAGACCCAACGCTTCCGCGCCGTCTCAAGAAGTCGCCGCAGATTCACGCGGGCCGCCCCCTCGATCCAGAATCCATCCTCGTCCGCCGGGCCCGCCCACGGAGCGAGTTCGCCCCGCGCGCGTTTCTCGTCAAACACCTGTCGCTCTCGCTCATCGGCAAACCGGCGCCGCACTCGCATCTCGTGCCAGAGTTTCACGCCCAGCTCAGTCTCCAGGCGGCGATAACTCTCGGCCGCCACCGGACGCAGTTCGCGCACGCGCCAGCTCTCCACGAGCCGTCGGCCGGTGATCGGGTTCACGATGCCCGCGGCCACCCGCGACGAGGACGAGCCATGGCCGGCGTCGATGATCTCGAAGGCCATTCCCGCCTGCTCGAGTTCCCAAGCCAGCAGGGTGCCCGCGAGTCCCTGACCGACGATGAGGATGGGCGCAGCCACCGCGGCGCGGTCCGCCTAATCCTGGCGGTGACGGTTGAACGAGAGCGCCGCGCCCACGATGCCCGCCTCATTGAGGAATTTCGCCGGCACCATCTTAGCGCGCGGTTTCACGTACTTGAAATACTTCCGGCTCTTCGAGCTCACCCCGCCGCCGACGATGATCAGTTCCGGCCAGAGCACCCGCTCCAGCGTGCGCACGTACTCGCCCAGCTCGGCGCCCCACTCTTCCCACGACAGGTCGCGGCGCTTGCGGGCGGATGACGACACGAACTTCTCGGCGGATTTCCCGCGAATGGGCAGGTGACCCAACTCGCACGGCACCACCATGCCGTGGTAGCACAGCGCCGAGCCGATGCCGGTGCCGAGCGTGAGCAGCAGCGTCTTGCCCTTGAACGTGCGGCCCGCGCCAAAGGTCATCTCGGCCAGGGCCGCGGCAGCAGCGTCGTTCGTGATCGTGACCGGGCACTTTGTCGCCTTGCCGAAAAGCTTGCCGGCGTCGCACCCGATGAACCGCTTGTGCAGGTTGGCCGAGGTGTAGAGCTTCGATCCCTGCACCACGCCGGGGAAGCCAATGCCGATCGGCCCGCGCCAGCGGAAGTGCCGCGCGATCTCCGCCACGATCTTCGCCGCACGCTCCGGCGTGACCACTTTCGGCGTTTCAATCCGGAAGCGCTCCGCCACCAGCCGGCCGGTCTTGGTGTCAACGGGCGCGCCTTTCAGCGCGGAACCTCCAATGTCGATGCCGAGGACTTTCATGGCGCCATCATGCGACCGTCACCCGCCTAGTGGCAATGCTCGCCTCCGTCCGCTCCGTGAGCGTGACCGTGCTTCAATTCCTCCTCGGTCGCCGTCCGCGCGATCAGGACCTCCACATCAAACGTGAGGTCGACACCGGCCAGCGGATGATTCGCGTCCAGGGTCACATCATCGCCGTCGATCGCCACCACGGTCACGATCGGCGCGCCCCGGTCCGAACCCGCTTGGAACTGTTCGCCCAGCTTCAACTCACCGTCCACCGGCAGCAGCGTGCGCTTCACCTTCCGCACCTGATTGGGGTCCTTCGGCCCGTAGGCCTCAGCCGCCGGCACCTGCACCTGGGTCTTGGCTCCGGCTGCGACGGAGCGAAGTCGCTGGTCAAGTCCATCGATGATCTGACCCGCCCCCTCCAGATAGACAATCGGCTGCCCGCCCGCCGAGGTATCGAGCACGCGTCCCGAGGGATCACGAAGCGTGTAGTGAAAGGAGACAACGCGGCGGTTCGTCGAGCTGGTCATTGACTCCCCATCCAAACCAGAACCGCCGCATTGTCCAAAGGCATTTTTCTGCCGCTAGGTGCGCGAGCCGCAGCCCGGTTCAGTCATCGACTTATCCTTCCACGCAAACGGCCCGGCCGAATCCAGGTACTCTGATCGGAATCCGTCCTCGGCCGCCTTCCGGAAGGAGACGTCTTCCCGGAGCCTCGACACCATTCTCGCCAGCTGGTCGCCCGGCAGACTGCGCTCGGAGTCGAGGCAAACCACCCCGATAACCTGCTGATCCCGTTTGAGCGGCACCGCGACGACACTGCGTCCATGGGCCACCGGGTCGCACTCGGAGCCAATTGGCGACGAGTCCCGGTCTTTCACCACAATCTCGTGTCCCTCCAGATAGGCCCGGCCCGCGAGTGTGCGGCGGGTGGAAAGAAATCGCCGCCGCGAAGCATCGTCCGCCTTCGAGCGCCAAACCACTCTCAGCACGTCCTCTGACGACGGCACGAGCAGGGAAAGTCTCACCGGAGCGTGCAAGCTGCCTTCGATGCTGGCCTGCGTCTCGCTCGCCACTCGCTTCAGTCGTTCGGCGACATTTCTGGCCAACTGTCGATTGCGCCTCAGCTCCAACAGCACGGCAAACAAGGCCTGGCCAACCGAGGCCATGACAATCGCCCAATACTGGCCGTTGTGCTGCGCAAGATAGCAAGCGGTCAGTCCGAACACGATGCCGTAGAGCAGCACCAGCCGGCCCACCCAGCGTCGACTCAATGCCAAGCGTCCGAGGATCATACCTGCTTTCTCCTCCCAGCGACCAACTGCTCGATGGTCGTCGACCACGTGAGGCCGGAGATGAACGCGCCCGAAAAATCTGCGGGCCGGATCACTCCCGCGGTCACCATTACCGCCCCGACCATTCCCAGAATCGCCCGCGCCACCACCACCGCCAGTGGCCAGCCCAGTTGGATCGTCCATTGCCGGTTGGAGCTGAACAACTCGGAGTCAATGGCAGGCAGCGTCCGGCAAAGCTGGTAGATCACGACTGCCATGGCGCCAGCGGCGCCGAAGCCTGCATTGATCAACACTTCGGGATGGGCGGCAGATGAGTCGGTCATGCTGACAAGATTGGTTGGAAGCACGGGCAGTTGGTCGGCTTCAGCCTTTGATCCTGAGGTATCGCGCGGGCGCATGGGACATCGGGCCGCGAGTTCGGCGCGGGACCCGGACCCGCACAAGATCTGATTTGATCACACGCGACTCCAGTCGCGCGGACACCTGTTTTCAGGTTTCCTGGCGCAGCACTTCGAGCGGCGGATGATCCACGATGCCGCGGTTTGCCACGAGGCCTGTGACCAGAGTCACAATCACGGACGCGAGGACTGCAACCAGCAGGACGACCGGCGAAAGCAAGAAGGCAGTCTTGAAGACGAACCGCGACAGCAGCGCGTTCGCGAGCACGGCGAGCCCGCCGCCCGCGACCGCCGCCAGCACGCCAAGCACGGCGTACTCGATGAGCTGGATCTGGCGCAGTTGCCGTCGCGTGGCCCCAAGCGTGCGCAGCAACACGGTCTCGCGGAGCCGTTGAAAGCGTCCTGTCAGCACCGCGCCCGCCAGCACGATCACGCCGGTCACCACCGTGAAGGCGGCCATGAACGTGATGACCGCCGAGACTTTTTCCATGATGCCCATGAAGGTCTGCAGGATGAGCGCGAGGTCGATGGCGGAGACTGTGGGGAATTCCTTCGCGACTGCGCGCTGGACCTGGGCGGACTCCGATGGGCCGGCCGCCCGCACCGCCGCGATGTGGGTCTTCGGGGCCGGTTCCAGCACGCCCTCGGGAAAGACGATGAAGAAATTCGGCTGCATGCGCTGCCACTCGACCTCGCGCAGGCTCGCGACGTAGGCCTTCACCGGCACGCCCTGGACGTCGAAGCCGAGGTCGTCGCCGAGCTTGAGCTGAAGCTCCTTGGCGAGGCCGGCCTCGACGGAGACGGGAACGCGGGCCTCGCCGGGCTCGACCCGGCCGATGAACTTGCCCTCGGTGACTTTCTCGGTGTTCGCGAGCTCGCCCCGATAGGTAGAGCGGTACTCGCGGCGGAGCGTCCACGCCGGGATGCCGGACTTCTCGTCCTTGAGAATCTCGTCGGCGGTGCGGCCGCGGACGTTCGCCAGCCGCATGGTGACCACCGGCGCCTCCGCCACCAGCAGCGCGCCCTGCTCCTTCACGATTGCGCCCAGCCGCGCGGCCTGGTCGTCCTGGATGTCGAAGAACATCAGGTTCGGCCGCGCACCCTCGCCAATCCCGAGAATCTTGTTCACCAGCGTCTGCCGCGTGAGGACCAGCGTCAGCATGAGGAAGGTGCCGAGGCCGAGCGACAGGAGCAGCAGGACGGTGCGGTTGTTCGGCCGGTGGAGGTTGGCAAGGCCCTGCCGGGCGACGTACGGCAGCGGTCGGCGCGGGACGAACCGGCGTGCCAGCCACGAGACCAGCTGCGCCATGCCGGCGAGGGTGCCAAAACCGAGCGCCATCATCAGCGCAAACCCGAGGCCCGTCAGCCAGTGTCCGGTCTGCCACACGGCGAAGGCGAGGATCGCGACAGCAATGGTGGCGATCAGCGCCGCCTGCAGCGGATCGCGCCCGGCGGCCTCACCCTGGGCCGAACGGATCGCCAGCAGCGGCGACACCCGGCGAACTGCCAGCAGCGGCAGCAACGTGAACAGCACGCAGATCACGAGCCCCGCCAGCGCACCCTTCCCCACCGCCGGCCACGACACGTAGAAATCCACGCTAAAGGGCAGAAAGTCCTTCACGACCACCGGCAGGACCAGCTGGACCAGCACGCCCAGCGCCGCCCCCAGCACCGCGCCTAGCAGGCCGACGCCGAGCCCCTGGATCAGGTAGACCGCAAAACTGGTCCGCGTGCTCGCACCGAGGCAGCGCAGCACCGCCACGGTGTTCAGCTTCTGGCGGACGTACACGTGCATCGCGCTGGCCACGCCCACCGCGCCCAGGAACAACGCGACAAAGCCGACCAGGCTGATGAAGGAGTACGTGTCTTTCAGCGTCTGGCCGAGATCCCGCTTCCGCTCCTCCACGGTCGCGTACTGCCACCGCTGCTTGGCAAACTTCGCCTTCAGGTCCTTGACCACCTGCTCGGGGTCCGTCTTGGCCGGCAGGCGGAAGTGCTCGCGGTGCGTGATGAACGTCTTGCTGGCGAGGAGCCCGGTCGCCTCGAGCGCGGCCCGCGACACATAAACCCGCGGCGAGAACATCGCGACCGCCGCCGACTCGCCCGGCATCTTGCGCAGCGCCCCGACGACCTTGAACGTCTCCCGCCCGATGCGCACCTCGTCGCCCGCCTGCACGCCGAATTGCACGAGCAGGGTTTCCTCCAGCAGCGCGCCCTGCCCGGCCTGCACCAGCGCCATCGCGCCCGGCGGCGTCGTCACGGCCTCGCCGTAGAACGGGAAATTCCCTTCCAGCGCGCGCACCTGCACCAGGCGGCGCTGGTCGCCGCGCGTGGGAAACGACACCATCGAACCCAGCGAGATCTCCTCCGCCCGCTCCGCCCCGAGCGCCCGGAAGGCGGCCTCCGCCTCGTCGGGAAACTTCTGCCGCGCGGCGATCGTCAGGTCCGACCCCAGCAGCGCCTTCGTCTGCAGCTCCACCGTGCGCTTCAGGTTGTCCGCAAACGACCCGATGCCCACCAGCGCCGCAATGCCCAGCACCACCGACAGCGACACCAGCGCCAGCCGCCGCCGCGACGCCCGCGAATCCCTCCACGCCATCCGAAGGATGAAATTCATGTTCCGCGTGTTCCGTGTATACCGTGGGCAATCAACCGGCGTCGTCGCTCAGCACGGCGCCGCTCTTCAGGCGGATGATGCGCTGGCAGCGGCGTGCCAGCTCGAGGTCGTGCGTCACCAGCACCAGCGTCGTGCCGCGCTCGCGGTTCAGGCCGAAGATCAGCTCGACCATCGCCTTCGCCGTCTCGCCGTCGAGGTTGCCCGTCGGCTCGTCGCAGAAGAGGATCTTCGGGCGGTTCATGAACGCCCGCGCCAGCGCCACGCGCTGCTGCTCACCGCCGGACAGCTGGACCGGATAGTGGTCGCAGCGCTCGCCCAGTCCCACCCGTTCCAGCAGCGACCGCGCCTCGGCCTCGCGGGTCGAGTCGCCCGCCAGCTCCACCGGCACCAGCACGTTTTCCAGCGCGGTCAGGGTTGGGATCAGTTGGAAATTCTGGAAGACAAACCCGACATGCGCGTTGCGCACCAGCGCCCGCCGGTCCTCGTCCAGCGCCCCGATCGCCTCGCCCGCCACCGCCACGGTGCCGCGCGTCGGACGGTCGAGGCCGGCGCACAAACCTAGCAGCGTGGTTTTCCCGCTGCCGCTCGGGCCCACCACCGCCACCGTCGCACCGGGCGCGATCTCGAAGGTCACGTCGCGCAGCACGGTCAGCGCGCCTCCGGCCGACGGATAGGTCTTGGTCAGCTGCTCCACTTTCAGCATCGGCGATCCACTCATAAGAAGATACTGGCCAGACAACACGCGAATCGGCACGAAAGCTAGTTCAAGCGGTCATTTTGCTGCATGAAGCTGTGGTTTTTCGCTTTGGTCCTCCTCCTCACCGCCCCCGCGCGCGGCGCCGAGCCGACGCGGACGCTCGTGTTCTTCGGCGACAGCCTGACCGCCGGCTACGGGCTCGACGACCCCACGGCCGAATCCTATCCCGCCCTGATCCAGCACCGCCTCGAGGCCGCCGGCCGACCGTGGCGCGTGGTCAACGCCGGGCTCAGCGGCGAGACCAGCTCCGGCGGCCTGCGACGCATCGACTGGGTGCTGCGCCAGCCGGTTGACCTCTTCGTCCTCGCGCTCGGCGCCAACGACGGCCTGCGCGGCATCGAGCCCGCCGTCACCGCCACCAATCTCCAGGGCATCATCGATCGCGTCCGCGCCAAATACCCCGCCACCCGAATCGTCCTCGCCGGCATGCAAATGCCGCCGACCATGGGCGACGCCTACGCGCGCGAATACGCCGCGGTGTTTCCCGCGCTCGCCGAGAAGAACCACCTGGCCTTCATCCCGTTCCTCCTCGCCGGCGTCGCCACCAAGCCCGAGCTCAACCAGCCCGACGGCCTGCACCCCAACGCCGCCGGCGCCGCCGTGGTTGCCGAAACGGTCTGGCAGGCTTTGCTTCCGCTGCTGTGAACCCCGCCCGCGTCGCGCTCGCCGTCGTCGCCTCCCTCGCCGGCACCCTTGCCTTCGCCGCCGACTGGAGCCCCGTCGCCACCGCCGGCGCCGTCTGGAACTCCAACGTCACGAACGCCAACCGCGCCGGCGACGTGATCGGCGCACTGCAGCTTCACGCCGAGGGCGAGGCCACGGTGGCGCGGACCCAGCTTGACCGCGATCACGCCGCGACCTTCGGTTTCGCCGCTTCCGCCGAGGCATGGCCGCGTTTCGACGGGCTCGACCGGGTCGCCTTCGGCCCGCGCGCCGCGTGGCGCGCCAAGTTCGGTCTCGGCGCGCTCGCCCCGGTGCTAGGTCTCGAGGCGGCCGTCGATGGCGTCGCGGCCCAGGAATCCGATCGCGCCGGCTGGGATGCGTCGCTGCGCGCCATGTGGCGGCAGCGGTACGAGGACGGCGGCCAGCTCTCGCTCGCCCTCGACTGGTCCCGGCTCGACGCGCGCGGGCCGGTGTTTGATCGCAGCGGCGCCGAGTTCGCCGCGGAATATGGCCGCGACCTGACGGAGTCATGGCGCTGGAGTCTCGGCTTCCGCTCGCGCGACGGCGACGTGCTCTCCTACGCCACGCCGCCCCGGCCCGACCTCGTCGGCCTGGCGCGGGTGCGCACGACCGTCACGACGTTCGGGGCCCCGCGGGTGGCGTACTCGATCTCGGGCGAGACTTTCGCCGGCTCGCTAGCCGTCTCCCGCGAATTGGACGAACGTTCGACGCTGACCTTCGGCTACGAGGGCCGCACGACCCGCCGGGGTGGGCTGAGCTACGCGAACCACCTTGTCTCCGCCGCGGTCACGCGCCAGTTCTGACCCCCGATGCGCGCCGCCCGTCTCGCCTTCCTCGGTGCTGTTCTGCCGGTGGCGGTCCTCGCCGCCGGGGTGGAGTTTCGGATCGCCGACACCAAGGGGCACCCGGTCGAGGACGCCGTGGTCTCGCTCACGCCGCTCGACGTCCCCGTGCCGCCGCTGCATCCGCCGTCCGAGCCGCGGGTGATCCAGCAGCGGGGGCAGGAGTTCTCGCCGTACGTCACCGCGCTGGTCGCGGGCACCGCCGTGAGTTTCCCCAATCGCGACACGGTGCAGCACCATGTCTACTCCCTCTCGCCGCCCAAGAAGTTCGAGCTGCCGCTCTACGCGGGCGAGGCCAAGGAGGCCATCGTGTTCGACCGGCCGGGCGTGATCTCGCTCGGCTGCAACATCCATGACTGGATGTCCGCCTACATCGTGGTGCTTGCCACGCCGTGGTTCGTGTGCTCGGGCGCGGACGGCGCCGGCGCGATCGCGGACGTCCCGGCCGGCCGCTACCGGGCGAGCGTGTGGCACCCGCGTCTGCCCAAGGGCGAGTCCCGCGAGATCACCGTGACCGCCGGCCTGGCGCCGGTCGCGTTCTCGCTCGCGCTCAAGCCGGATCGCCGGGTGCGGCGCGCGCCGGACGCGGGCGGCGGCGGCTACAAATAACCATGCTGGCGCCGCTCCGCTTCCGGCGTTTCCGCAGCCAGCTGCTCTGCGTGCTGCTGCTCGGGCTCGGCGCGAGCCTGGGCTTGTTCATGCTGGTCACCCGGCAGGCCACGGAGGCCCACGCGCTCGAGGAGGTGCGCGCCGATTTCGACGAGGCCGCGCGCATCCTGCGGCGGCTGGTCGAGGACAAGGCCGGGCCCCTCAGCCAGAACGCACAGATCTTCGCGCACGACTACAGCTTCATCCAGGCCTACCGGAACAACCACGAGGGCACCATCCGGTCGGCCCTCGTCAGCGCGCGCGACCGCTGCCGCGCCAACCACATGGCCCTCGTCGACCTCGACGGCCGCACCCAGGTCGACGTCGAGCCGTCCGGCCATCCCGGCGACGCCTCGCCCTACGCGCCGCTGATCCGCCGCGCCACCGACCAGGACAAGGAATTCGACTTCGACTACGGCTACCTCGGCAACCAGTTCAGCATCCTAGTCGTCGTCCCCATCCGCGTGGGCGAGCAGGCCGTCGCCTGGATCGGCGTGGCTGAGACGATCGACGCCGAGATCGCCGCCGACCTCAAGGATCTCAGCCGGGTCGAGGTCACCTTTCTGCGGCCCGAGCGCAACCTGGTCATCAGCACCCTCCCCGCCGCGGTGCAGCCCGCGGTCGCGCGGGAGTTCGCCGGCCTGCCGCCCAGCCGCGAGCCCCTGACCGCCACCCTCACGCTCGGCGGCGAGCGACTGCTGACCCAGCGCTTCGACCTGCCCGGCGCGGACGGCTCGCACACCACCGTCGTGCTCGCCTACTCGCTCGACGAGAAGCTCGCGTCCTCGCGCGCCCTGCAGCGGCTCCTGCTCGGCATCGGGCTCGGCCTCCTGGCGCTCGGCGCCATCGTCGGCCTTGGCGTGGCGCGCGGCGTCAGCGAGCCGGTGCGGCGGCTCGCGGAGCACACGGCGGTGATCGCGGCCGGCGACTACGAGACCCGGCTCTCCCTTGAGCGGGTCGACGAGCTCGGCCAGCTCGCCGAGTCGTTCAACGCCATGAGCGCCGGGCTCGCCGAGCGGGACCGCGTGCGCGATCTGCTCGACAAGAACGTCTCGCCCGAAGTGGCCGCGCAGCTGCTGCGCGACGGCGCGACGCTCGGTGGCGAGGAGCGCGAGGTGACGATCCTCTTCGCCGACCTGCGCGGCTTCACGACCC
>CAYYGV010000113.1:0-11913 GCA_964471615.1 uncultured Opitutaceae bacterium | reverse complement strand
TCGAGTACCACTGGTTCTCGACGATGTACGGCGTGTGGTTCTTCGCGAACTGCGTGCGCGGCGCGCTCTGCTCGGGCGTCGTCATCATGGTCTGGCTCTACCGCCGCGGTGACTTCAAGGGCGTCCTCAACACGAACCATTTCCACAGCATCGGGCAGCTGATGCTCGCGTTCACGGTGTTCTGGGCGTACGTGACTTTCTCGCAGTACTTCCTGATCTGGAACGCGAACGTCCCCGAGGAGACCTTCTGGTACAACATCCGCGAGCTGAACCATGACGGCTCGACGAACCAGTGGTGGTACGTCGGACTCGCGCTGCTCTTCGGCCACTTCGTGCTACCGTTCTGCGCGCTCCTCTCGTACCGCTACAAGGTCACGCACCACATCATCCGCCGCATCGCGTTCTGGGTGCTGACGGTGATCCTGGTCGACCTCTGCTACAACATCCTCCCGGCGCTGAAGGACGAGCACGGCGACGCGCAGCGGTTCTTCTCGCTCAATCTCCTGTGGGTGCTGACGTCCGTGATCGGCGTCGGCGGCGTCTGCATCTGGGCCTACCTCCGCAGCCTGCCCACCACGAAACTCATCCCGATCCGCGACCCGCGCATCGGCGAATGCCTGACTCACCATGAGTGATTCCCCCGCCAAGTCCGCCCCGCTCATCACCGTCCTGACGGTGCTGGCCGGATTCGCGCTGTTCCTGGTCGTCGTGTACAAGTTCTACCTGCCGCACCAGACCGGGCCCTTCACCGGCGACGGCATCCGCACGGCCGAGCAGCGCAAGGAGAACCTCGCCAAGCTGCACGAGAAGCAGGCCAAGCAGGCGACCACCTACGCGTGGGTCGACCAGAAGGCCGGCGTGGTGCAGCTGCCGCTCGATCGCGCGATGGAGCTGACGCTCCAGCACTACGGGTCGAAGCACTAACCGGGCCCGCCAACCTCTTCTGAGATGACCACCGCCTCCACCGCCGCCCCGACGGCCGAAGTCACGGAGATCGACGCCTCGGCGCGATGCCCGCTGCTTCTGCTCCTCGGCTTTGCGCTTTTCTGGCTCCTCGTGAGCGGCGCCCTCGCGCTCGCCAACCTGGTCCAGCTGACCACGCCGTCCTTCGCCGCCGCCTGCTCGGTCATGACCTTCGGCCGCGCCCAGGCGATGCAGGAGTCGGCCTTCATCTACGGCTGGGCCGCCAACGCCGGCCTCGCGGTGACGCTCTGGATCCTCGGCCGCCTCAGCGGCTCGCCGCTCCGCTCGCTCAACTGGACGACCGCCGGCGCGCTGTTCTGGAATCTCGCGCTGGTCCTCGGGCTCGTGGGCATCGCCACCGGCGACGCCACGGTCCACCCCTGGATCCAGCTGCCGCGCTACGTGCTGCCGATGCTCCTCGTCGCCTATGGCACGATGGCGGTGCCGGGCGTGCTGGCCTGGACCGGCCGCCGCCAGGACACGACCTTCGCCGCCCAATGGTACGGGGTCGCGGCGCTGTTCCTCTTCCCGTGGCTCTTCTCGATCGCGCAGATGATGCTGGTGTTCTTCCCAACCCGCGGCGTCCTGCAGCCCCTCGTGGCCGGCTGGTTTGTCCAGGGCGCCTGGACGCTCTGGCTCGCGCCGCTGCTCTTGGGGGCCGCCTACTACCTGCTGCCGAAGATCACCGGCAAGGCGATCCGGCACTATGAATTCGCGGCGCTGAGTTTCTGGACCCTCCTTTTCATCGGTGCCTGGACCGGCGGCCGCCACTTCATCGGCGGTCCCATCCCGGCCTGGGTGGCGACGGTGGCCGGTGTCTCCTGCGCGCTCCTCCTGTTCCACTACATCGTCATCGCGCTCAACCTGGCCGGGGCCTTTCGGCCGGCCGGCAGCACGGTGCTCTGGTTCGTGGGCACGGGCGTCGGGTGTTACGTCGCCGGCGGCCTGCTGGACGCGGTGACCTCGATCCGCGGGGTGGCGCTGATCACCCAGTTCACGCACTTCAGCACGGCGCAGACGCAGCTCGCGGTGAGCGGCGCGTTCTCCTTCACGATCTTTGGCGCCATCTACTTCCTGGTGCCCCGCCTCACGGGGCTGGCCTGGCCTTCGCTCTCGCTGATCCGCGGCCATTTCTTCGCCGCGCTGCTCGGCACCGCGGTGCTGGTGCTGGCGCTCGCGGTGGCCGGCTACATCCAGGGCCATGAGCAGAACAATGCCACGGTCGAATTCTCCGCCATCGCCGCCCACGTCAAACCGTGGCTGCTGGTGGCGACGGCCGGCCAGGCGGTGCTGCTGTTCGGCAACCTGCTTCTGGCGGTCCACCTGCTGCGCGCGATCTGCCCGTCGCGCCAGGTGACGGCCGCCCCCGCGAATTTCCGCCAGCCTTCGAGCATGGAGGCGTCTGTGTCATGAAAAACGGCCTAACGTTCTTCCTCGGTCTTTTCCTCGCGCTTGCGCTGGCGTTCACCGGCATCGTGCTCGGTTCGCACGCGCAGCTCAGCAAACTCGCGCCCTACTACGACGAGAACGAGGGCAAGGCCTTCCCGGAGCGGATGCCTGGCATCGCCGCCCGCGGCCAGCTCGTCTACCAGGACCTCGGCTGCGCCGCCTGCCACACGCAGCAGGTGCGCCGCCCGGACTTCGGTTCCGACAAGGCCCGCGGCTGGGGTGAGCGCCAGAGCGTTGCCCGCGACTACGTCAGCCAGGCCGCCGTCCAGCTTGGACGCAATCGCGTCGGCCCGGATCTCGCCACCTTCGGCTCCCGGGCGCTGGCCGTGGATGCCGACCGGCTCACTAAGTACCTCTATGAGGGCCACGGCGGCATGCCGGGCTACTCGTTCCTTTTCGAAGAGCGCAAGGTGGTCGGCGAGCGCGCGGCCAGCGCCCTGAACGTCCCGACCGCCGCCGGCCGCGAGATCGTCCCGACCCCGCGGGCCGTCGCGCTGGTGGCCTACCTCCAGAGCTTGAACAACGCCTACGAATACCCTGAAGCCCGTCCGGTGGAACCGGCGGCGGAGAAGAAGGAGGGCGGCAAATGAGCGACCAGCTTCCCCACGATCCGCGGCTCGAGCAGGCCGGCGCCTCCGACGAGAGCCTGCTGGCGGCCCATGAGAAGGCCCTCGGCAAGAAGCCCGAGGACGGCGCCCACTACCGGATGCTGCCTCTCGTGCTGCTGTTCGTGTTCAGCGGCCTGATCTTCTATGCGGGCACCTACCTGAACCACTATTCGGGCCAGTACAGCGCGTCGGTGTTCAACGAGAACGCCCACCCGGCCAAGGCCGGCGCGGTCGCCAAGGCCGACCCGATGGTGCTCGGCAAGAAGAACTACGATGCCGTCTGCTATCAGTGCCATCAACCGACCGGTTTGGGTATCCCGGGAGTCTATCCCCCTCTCGCAGGTTCCGAATGGGTCACGGGATCGGATGAACGCCTGATCCGCATTGTCCTCCACGGCCTCAAGGGTCCGGTCACGGTAAAGGGCGCCGAGTACAAGGCCGCCGCGATGCCTGTCTTCGGTCAGGTGGCCGGTTCCGGCTACAACTGGAGCGACGAGAAGATCGCCGCCGTGCTGACCTACGTCCGCCAGTCCTTCGGCAACAACGCTCCGGCGATCACCGCCGAGCACGTCACCGCCATCCGGGCCAAGGAAGGCGACCGCAAGGAATGGTCGCAGGAAGAACTCCTGAAGATCCAGTAAGCCGGGAAGACAGACCAAGTTTCGAGAAAGCCGCCCGATTGGGCGGCTTTCTTTTTTTTCGAGCCGAACTTCGAACGCCGAACGTCGGACGCCCAACGCCGAGGGGGCCGGCAAAACGCTCAACGTTCGACGCTCAACGCTTAACGCTCAAGTCGAGCGGGACGCCTTGGCCTTGAGCGTCGAGAGTTGAGCGTCTTTCGCGCAGCAACTTCGGCGTTGGGCGTTCGACGTCCGACGTTCGGCGTTCGCCTGAATCCCGCCCGCGTTGCTTCAGTCCCCGAGCTTCTTCCCGGTAACCAGGTATCCCTGCACGTAATCGCGCACGGCCTCGGCCAATGGGGTCATGGCGCGCGTGTAGCCCGACTCGCGGAGCTTCGACGTGTCGGCCTGCGTGAAATACTGGTACTTGCCCTGGAGCACCTCGGGCATGTCGATGAACTCGATCTTCGGCTCGCGGTTCAGCGCGGAGAAGATCGCCCGGGTGAGGGTCAGCCAGGTGTTGGCCTGGCCCGAGCCCAGATTGTACAGGCCGGCCGCCGTCGGGGCCTGCTCAGCGAAGTGGATCGTCATCTCGACCGCATCCTTCACGTACAGGAAATCCCGCATCTGCTCGCCGTCCTTGTACTCCGGCTTGTGACTCTTGAAGAGCTGCACCTTCCCGGTGGACTGGATCTGCTGGTAGGCCTTGTTCACGAGCGACCGCATGTCGCCCTTGTGGTCCTCGTTCGGACCGAAAACATTGAAGTACTTCACGCCCACGATCCGCTGCAGCCACCCGATGCGCTGCGCGTGCAGGTCGAAGAGGTGCTTCGAGTACCCGTACATGTTCAGCGGCCGCAGGCGGTTCAGGTCCTCGGACTTGTCGTCCATGCCCTGCGCGCCGTCGCCGTAGGTCGCGGCGGAGGAAGCGTAGATGAAGCGGGCGCTGTGCTCGAGCGACCAGGCGGCGAGCTCCTTCGTGACGTTGTAATTGTTGTCGGCGAGGTAGCTGGCGTTCTTCTCGGTCGTGGCGGAACAGGCCCCGAGGTGGAACACCGTCGAGAACCGCCCGAAGGCGAGGGGATTGGCCGCGAGGTGCCGCCGGAAGTGGTCGGCCTCCACGTAGTCGGCGAACCGCAGCGGCACGAGGTTCCGCCACTTCTCGTCCGAGCCGAGCACATCGGTCACGACGATATCGGTGAGCCCACGGCGGTTCAGCGCCCAGACGAGCGCGCTGCCGATGAATCCGGCGCCGCCCGTGACGAGAATCCGGCCGTGAAGGGTGCTCATGAGTCTTTCGACATTTCCTCGGAGCGGGCCTTGGCCGCAAGCACGGTTTCGCGGAGGGTGCCGCGGAAGTCGCGCGCCTCCATCCGGGAAAGCCCGGCGAGGGTCATGCCCTTTGGCGAGGTGACCTGGCGGCGCAGTTCCTCGGGATCGGTGCCGGAGCGGGCCAGCAGGCGGGCCGCTCCGAGCACGGTCTCGACGGCCAGCGCCTTGGCGGTCCCGGCCGGCAGGCCCGCGGCCACGCCGCCGTCGCGCAGGGCGGCGGCAAATTCGAACAGGAACGCCGGCCCGCTGGCGCTTACCGCCGCCGCGGCGTCCATCAGGCTTTCCTCGATCTCGACCGCGCGGCCCAGCGCGGCCAGCAGGGTCTCGACCGTGGCCCGGTCGGCGGCCGACAGCGGCCGCAGGCTGCACCACGCCGTGATTCCCGCGCCGATGCGCGCCGGGGTGTTGGGCATGGCCCAGACGATGGCCCGGGCCTCCGGAAACGTCTGGGCGAGCCGGGCTAGGCGCTTGCCGGCGAGGACGGAGACGACCAGCTTGCCGGCGGCCAGCTGAGCCAGGCGCGGATCGGCGCCGGCGAGCTGCTGGGGCTTGAACGCCACCACCAGGGTGTCCGCGCTCTCGACGAGGGCGGGCAACGATGAGGCGAGCGTGATTCCGGTCCGCGCGGCGAGCGCCGGGGCGGTGGTGCCGCCGGATCCCAGGCAGGCGAGGTCCGCGGGCGATACGACTCGTTTGGCCAGAAGTCCATCAACCATGGCCGAGGCCATGTTACCGGCGCCGAGAAACGCGAATTTCGGGGAAGACACGCGGGTTGGGGGCGGAAAAGCGGTAATTCGGAAAATTGGGAAAACGGGGCCGGGTGGTCCGGGCCGGGGAGGAGACGAGCGGAGACGGGCCGCGGGCCGGAATCAGGCGATCCGCTGGCCCTTGACCTCGAGCGGGTGAAGCAGCGTGGCGGTCGCGCCGCCGCCTTCGCGGTCGGTCAGTGTCACCTCGCCGTCCAGGTTCCGCAGCGAATGCCGGGCGATCGTGAGACCCATGCCGACGCCGACCGTGTGCTTGGAACTGATGAAGGGCTCGAACACGCGGTCGCGGATCTCGGGGTCAATGCCACGGCCCTGATCCTCGACGCGCAGCTGGAGGAAGCGCCGGTTGCCGGGCTTCTCGATGACCTCGGCGTGGACCGTGATCGGCCGCGCGCCGTTGTGGTCCGGACCGTAGGCCTCGTAGGCGTTGATCAGCACCTTCGACAGCACCTCCTCAAGGATCTCGTAGTTGGTGTCGAAGACGAAATCGCCGAGCGGATTGTTGACCGTGACCGGCGCCGTGAGCGCATTCTCGATGTGGAACCGCTGGATGCTGCCCTGGATGAGATCCGGCAGGTGGCCCTTCGCGACCGGCGGGTTGGTCTTAACGAGCAGCAGGCTCAGCTGCTTGATGATCGAGACGATCCGGCCGACGGCGTCCTCGACGTGCTGGACGTTCTTCTTCACCTGGTCCGGCTTGTCGTAGTACGCCTTGATCAGGTCGAGGTGGCCCATCACCACGCCGAGCAGGTTGTTGAGATTGTGGGCGATGCCTTGGGTGACGGCACCGATGGTCGAGGCGCGGCGGGCGTCGACGAGCCGACGCTGCAGCTCGATCATTTCGCGGTTGATCGCGACGAACCGCAGCTGCGTCTGCACGCGGGCGAGCGTCTCATCGAGGTCGATCGGCTTCGTGATGTAGTCGACGGCGCCGACATTGAGGCCCTCGATCTTGCCCTCCTTGGAGGTGCGGGCGGTGACGAAAATGACCGGGATCGCCTTGGTGTCCTCGGACGCCTGCAGGCGCTGGCAGACCTCGATGCCGTCCATGTCGGGCATCATCACGTCGAGGAGAATCAGGTCGGGCTTCTCCTTGCGCACCAGTTCCAGGGCCTCGAGGCCATTGTAGGCCGCCACGACCCGCATATTCTCGCGCTCCAGCTTGCGCTTGAGCAATTGCACGTTGATGGGCTGATCGTCGACAACGAGGATCGTTGGGGTGGCGCTCATGACTGTCCGGAGCAAAACGGTTGGGACCCCCGAGAGCAACTCAATGCTAGGGCGCTCTTTTGGGCGCAAAGTTGAAGGTTGACGGTTGAAAGTTGAAGGCGCCGGACGCCGAAAGGCCCGGCGTCGCGGCCCAACTTTCAACCCTCAACTTTCAACCTATTGCCTTCAATTCCAGCGCGTCCGCGCCGGTTCAGGCCGCCACCTGCAGACGGTAGGCCTTGACCGTGTTCTTCATCAGCATGGCGACGGTCATGGGACCAACGCCGCCGGGCACCGGGGTGATCTTGCTGGTGAGCGGGGACACTGTCGTGAAGTTGACGTCGCCGGTCAGGCGATAGCCGGTCTTCTTGGAGGCGTCGGCCACGCGGTTGATGCCGACGTCGATGACGACGGCGCCGGGCTTGACCATGTCGGCCGTGACAAACTCGGCGCGGCCGATCGCGGCGATGAGCACGTCAGCCTGGCGGGTGATGGACGGCAGGTCCTTGGTCTGGGAGTGGCAGATCGTGACGGTGCCGTTGGCGCCGGCCTTCTTCTGGAGGGCGAGCAGGGCGACCGGCTTGCCGACGATGAGAGAGCGGCCGAGGACGACGACATGCTTGCCCTTGAGGTCCACGCCGCTGCGGGCGAGGAGTTCCATGATGCCGGCGGGCGTGCAGGCGACGAAGCCGGTCGGGTCCTCCTGGGCGATCTTGCCGAGGTTGAGGGTGTTGAAGCCATCAACGTCCTTGGTGGCGGAGACGCGGCGGAACACCGCGACCTCGTCGATGTGCTTCGGCAGCGGCGACTGGACCAGGATCCCGTCAACAGTCGGATCGGCGTTAAGCTGGTCGAGCAGGGCGAAGAGCTCCTCCTGGGTGATGGTGACCGGGGGAAGAATCACCCGGCTCGTGATGCCGATCTCCGCCGCGGTCTTTTCCTTCTTCTTCACGTACGAGACGGAAGCGGGATCCTCCCCGACCCGGACGAGCGCAATGCAAGGCTTGCGTCCCTTGAAGGACGCGACCTCGGCCTTGAGTTCGGCGATTATGGCTGCGGCGACTAGGTTACCATCGATTAGGTCCATAGGAAATCACTCGCCGCCCACCGCGCGAGGGCGGCCTGACGGGAGCCTATTTCAGCTGGAGGCTCTCGACCTCGATCACCAGGTCCTTCGTCCCGGGCACCGGCTTGCCGGCCCCGTAGACGACCACCACGTGATCGATGTATTTCTCGATCTGCTCCGTGAGCAGCAGCTTGCTGACATCGAGATAGGCGTAGCGGACGCCGGCATCGTCA
The DNA here is from genome assembly GCA_964471615.1 of uncultured Opitutaceae bacterium. Lineage (GTDB taxonomy): Bacteria > Verrucomicrobiota > Verrucomicrobiia > Opitutales > Opitutaceae > Opi-474. The sequence continues at coordinate 3,666 of CAYYGV010000113.1, read as the reverse complement.
TTCAGGGCCCAGTCGTACGGCCGGCGCGGCTTGAAGGCGCTGCGGGTCGAGACGAACTTGCCCTGGAAAAAACGCGGCAGCGTGCTGGAGCCGCCATCCCCGAGATTCACCACCGGCGCGGGACGGCCGGCGGTGGAGACGCCATATGCGACCGGCGCAACCGGGGCGGCGTCCACCAGCTTCGCCGTGGGCGGGGGCAGGGCGGCCGGAGCGGCGGCAACCGGCGCGCTGACACTCGCGGCGCTCGTGACGTGAATGTAGCCGGTGAGCTTCTTGGTCAGGCGGATCTGGGTGAACTTGCCGTGCAGACCGGTGATGTCGGTCTTGTCCGTCGCGTCGAAGCGCGCGAACTCCGGGGCGCCGGCCTTCGGCGTGAGGTACACCGGCGAACCGGGTTTCACATCGAGGCTTTTCATGATGTCGCCGTTCTTCACGTAGCCCTCGAACGGACCCGTGAGCTCGACGGCCATCCAGCCGGCGGGCGTGGTGGCGAGGGCGTCCGCGGCGGGCACGGGCTCGCTGCCGGCCTTGAGATAGGTGACGACCAGGGAGTTCTCGTCGGGGCGGACATGGACGGCCGTGGTTCCGCTGAGCGTGGCGGCGGCCGCGGTCACGGCACCGGCCAGCAAGAGGGCGGCGAGGCGAAGGTTAGTCTTCATGATCGAAATCGGCAGGGTGGGCGGAGGCTTCGAGGGGCGCGCGTGGCGTGGGCGGCGTTTGGAACAGGAGTTCGATCTCCTTGGTAGTAAGTTGTTTCATCGCGTGCAACGGGATTCCCTTCAGGCGGAATCCGCCGATCTGGTACCGTTTCAGGCGTTTCACGTCGTAGCCGAGCCGCATGAACAGCTGCCGGATCTCGCGCTTCTTGCCGTGGTGCATGTGCACGTCGAGATAGGTCGAGCTCTGGCTCACGTCGGCATTGACCAGCGCGGCGCGCTCCACCTTGAGACGCTCCCCCTCGATCACCACGCCCTTCACCAACTGCGGCAGGCGGCCCGCCGGGAAAGGCTGCTTGAGCACGACGTAGTAGCGTTTCACCACCAGGGTCGACGGGTGCATCAGGCGGTGCGCGAGGTCGCCGTCGGTCGTGAGGATCACGAGGCCCTCGCTGTCGAGGTCGAGCCGGCCGGCGCAGAAGAACCGGAATTTGGCATATTCCCGCGGGAGGACGCTGAAGATCGTGTCGGCGTGGTGCGGGTCGTCATTCGAGCACACGAGCCCGCGCGGCTTGTGCATCGCGAGCGTGATGCGCGGCTGCGCGGAGGTGCGCACGGGCTTGCCGCTGACGGTGACCTTGTCGACGCCCGGGGTGACCTTCTGGCCCAGCCCGGCCTGTTCGCCGTTCACCCAGACTTCGCCCTGCGCGATCAGCGCCTCGGCGGCCCGCCGCGAGCAGACCCCTGCCTCCGCAATGAACTTCTGGAGGCGGATCGGTTCGTGGGCGCTCATGGATCGGTCCGCCAGTTGGCGGGAGATTGTCCCACGGTGCAAGCCTGCGCGCGGCGGCCCGGGCCGGCGTCGGACGGTTCGCCCGGAGCCCGTGAAACCATGCTTGCCAGCGCCGAAGGGGGCTGCCTTTCATCCCGGGCCCCATGTCCGCGCCCGCCTATTCCAAGGACCATCCGTTTCCTGCCCGCATGACCGAGAGCCGGCTGCTGACGCGCCCCGGTTCCGCGAAGGAGACCCGCCATTTTGCCATCAACCTCGCCGGCAGCGGCCTCCACTACAAAGCCGGCGACTCGCTCGGCGTGTTCCCGGAGAATCGGCCGGCGGATGTGAACGAACTCCTCAGCCGGCTTGGTGCCACGGGCGACGAGCCGGTTTCTCCGGTCATGCTGAAACTCGCCGCGCCGATCCCGCTGCGCGAGGCCCTCCTGAGCCGCCTCGCCCTCGCGGGTCCGACCCGGAAGATCGTCGAGACCCTCGCGGGCCGGGCGACGCATCCCGACGAGAAGGCGCGGCTGTCCGGCATGCTCAAGCCGGAGGCGAAGGACATTCTCGCGACCTTCTTGGAACAGCACGAGTACGTCGACTTGCTGGCGGAATTTCCCAGCGCGCACCTCACGCCCCAGGAATTCGTGGACCACCTGCGCAAGCTGATGCCGCGACTCTACTCGATCGCGTCCTCGCCCAAGCTCCATCCCGCCGAGGTGCACCTGACGGTGGCCGTAGTCCGGTACATTACCAACCACCGCGACCGGGTGGGCGTTTGCTCCACCTATCTCGCCGACCGCGTGCAGGTCGGTTCGACGGCCGTGCCGGTCTTCGTCTCGCACTCGCATTTCGGCCCGCCGGAGGACGGCGCGCGCGACTGCATCATGGTCGGCCCGGGCACGGGCATCGCGCCGTTCCGGGCGTTCGTGCAGGACCGCGTGGCGTCCGGCGCGAAGGGCCGCAACTGGGTCTTCTTCGGCGACCAGCACAAGGCGACGGATTTCCTCTACGAAACGGAGTGGAAACAGTACCTCGCCGCCGGCCAGGTGACCCGGGTCGACACGGCGTTCTCCCGCGACCAGGCGACGAAGGTCTACGTGCAGGACCGCATGCGCGAGCATGCGGCGGAGGTGTGGGCGTGGATCCAGGGTGGCGCGTACTTCTATGTGTGCGGCGACGCCAAGCGCATGGCGAAGGACGTGGATGTCGCGCTCCACGAGATCGTCGCGCAGCAGGGCGGCATGGATGCCGCGGCAGCCGCCGAATTCGTGAAGCAGCTCAAGAAGGACAAGCGCTACCAGCGCGACGTGTATTAGCCGCGCGAGCCGCGCTGCGCGCGGCGGACAAGGGAGCAAGGAGCAGGGCGGTCCAGCCCGGGAGTCGGGTGGACGGCCTGGCCAGAAATTTTTTTCTGTCCCTTCTCCCTGCTCCCTGCTCCTTTCTCCAGCGCGCATCGCGCGCTTTTCATGCTCACGTTCAACCAACGCACCGCCCTCGTCACCGGCGCGGGCCGCGGGATCGGCAAGGCGATTGCCGAGACCCTGGCCAAGCACGGTGTCACCGTCATCTGTGTCTCGAAGTCCGCCGATTCCTGTGGCGCGACGGCGGCCGCGATCACCGCCGCGGGCGGCAAGGCGAAGGCCCTGGCCGTGGACGTGGCCAACGGCGCCGCGGTGGCGCAGGCGGCGGAGTCGCTGCTGAAGGAATTCCCGGCGATCGACATCCTGGTCAACAACGCGGGCATCACGAAGGACGGCCTGCTGTTCCGCATGAGCGACGCGGACTGGAACGACGTGATCGCGACCAATCTCTCGAGCTGCTTTCACTGGACCAAGCACCTGGCGCGGCCGATGACCCGCGCGCGCTGGGGTCGCATCGTGAACATCACGTCGGTGAGCGGCATCATGGGCAACGCCGGCCAGGCGAACTATTCGGCGGCGAAGGCGGGCATGATCGGCCTGACGAAGACCCTGGCGCGCGAGTTCGCGAGCCGGAACGTGACGGTCAACGCGGTGGCGCCGGGTTTCATCAAGACCGACATGACGACGGAGTTCGTGAACAACCCCGAGATTTCCGCCAAAGTCCTCGAAGCCGTGCCTTTAAAGCGTTTCGGTGAGTCGTCGGACATCGCGAACATGACCGCGTTTCTGTGCTCCGAGGAGGCCAACTACATTACGGGGCAAGTTTTTGCCGTTGACGGCGGCATGGCGATGTGAACCCTCCAAACCACCG
>CAYYGV010000112.1:0-12048 GCA_964471615.1 uncultured Opitutaceae bacterium | reverse complement strand
GCCGTCGTACCTGAAGAACTTCTCGTTCCAGGCGAACTACTACGAGACCCGGCAGCGGGACGTGTACCAGCTCCTCTCGGCCCAGACGATCGTGAACAACGAGGCGCTGTTCCCCGGCCGCGTGATCCGCGCCGATGCGACCGCCTCGGACCTCGCGCTCGGCCAGCCCGGCCAGATCATCGGCGTGAACCGGCAGTTCATCAACTTCGGCCAGGTCTACAACCAGAGCGCGGACTTCAACCTCGATTACCGCGTTCCGTTCGAGCAGCTCGGCCGCTGGCACGTGAGCTTCATGGCCATGCGCGACCTGAAGTCCTACCGCAAGGTCGCCCCCGGCCAGCCGGCGGTGGTGCTCGACGACGACACCGCGTCGCCGCCGAAGTGGACCTACAACGGCGCGCTCTACTGGAACGGCGGCAGCTGGAACGCGTCGCTCTTCCTCTGGCACCTCGACGGCTTCTCCAGCAACAGCGCGGGCAGCATCAACACCGTCAACAGCACGGCGGTGCTCTACTACCCGATCAAGTCCGTCAACAAGCTCGACGTCCGCCTCGGCTACGAGTTCCGGAAGGGTGTCTGGCGCGGCTACGGCAAGGGCCTCCGGGTCCTCGCCAGCGTCGACAACATCACGGACGAGAAGCCGCCGTTCTCCGACACCGTGTGGGGCTACAATGCCGGTCTGCACGCCCTGCTCGTCCAGGGCCGCGCGTACGGCATCTCCGTCACGATTCCGTTCAACTGAAACCGTCGGCCCCCGCCGACGTCCTCCTCAACCCGGCGCCCGCCGTGATCCGGCGGGCGCCACCTTTCTCCCGACATGAAGTTCCCCTTGTTCCGCCTGCTCACCGTCGCGGCCGCCCTCGCGGGCGCCGCCCTCCTCCGCGCCGAGGACGCCGCCTCCGTGGCGACCTCGGCTCCCTCCGCGCCCGGGCGCCTCGCCGCCGGTGACGCCGCCCCCGACTTCAACGTCGAGGGCCCGAAAGGGGAGAAAGTGTCCCTGGCGGACTTCAAGGGTAAGGTCCTGATCGTCGATGTCTCGGCCACGTGGTGCGGGCCCTGCCAGGCCGCGATGCCGAACAACGACCGCGTCTTCCGCAAGTACGCCGACCAGGGGGTCGTGCTCCTTGGCGTCACGGCCGATGACGATCGCGCCGCCTACACCGGCTGGGTGCAGCGCAACGCGGCCAAGTACGCGTTCACGATGACCTTCGACCCCGCGGGCCGCGAGCAGTGGAAGGACTCGGTGTTCAACGCGCGCTACCACGTCAGCGGCTTTCCGACGATGTTCGTGATCGGCCGCGACGGCAAACTCGTCGAGACCGTCTCGGGCGGCGGCCCGGGCGAGGACTACCGCCTTGAGTACGCGCTGGCCCGCGCCGGCGTGAAGGTCGACCTCGCCAGCCTGCCGCCGGAGCCGAAGCGCGATGCGTCGGCGCCCAAGATGATTCCCGCGATGTCCAAGACGGCCGCGATCTCGCCGCCGACCATGAAGTTCGGCACGGCGAAGTACGGCGACAAGGTCCCGGATCTCGCCGCCGTCGGCGTCGACGGCCGCGAGGTGAAGCTCTCGTCGTTCAAGGGCAAGCCGGTGCTGGTGGTGTTCTGGACCGGCGCCCGCGCCCCGGGCGATGATGTCGCGAAGCTCTACGCCACTTACAAGGACCAGGGCCTGGCCGTCTGGGCGATCAACGTCGCCACCGAGCGCACCGAGTTCGACGCCTGGGCAAAAGAGCACGCTGCGGCGCTCGGCTACACGGTGTCCTGGGACTCGGCCGGCAAGGCCTTCATGGAGTCCGCCATCAATGTAAACTTCGGCGTTGGCATGTTCCCGGCCAACATCGTGGTCAGTGCCGACGGTGAGTTCCGCGGCGGCATCATCGGCATGGGCGGGAAGGTCGAGGCCTGGACCCGCTACTCGCTCGCGCGGGCCGACATCAAGCTGACCGACGCCGACGCCGCGGCCGTGAAGGCCGTGGTGGAGGAACTGGCCAAGTCGGCCCACGCCGGGGCCGCGCCGATGATGGGCGGCGGGCTGCTCGCCCCGGCCTCCGGCCCGAAGCCGGGCTTCCGCGAGTCCTACGGGAAACTCAAGGCCGGCGAACCGCTGCCGGACTTCACCGTCCTCACGGCCGACGGCAAGGAGGCGAAGTTCTCCGACCTGGCCAAGGGCAAGACGGTCATTCTCGATTTCTGGGCCACGTGGTGCGGCCCGTGCCAGAAGGCGATGCCGCACTACCAGGAGCTCAACCAGAAGTACGCCGCCAAAGGGGTCGTCGTCCTCGGCGTCTGCTGCTTCGACACCCGCGAGAACTACGACAAGTGGCTCAAGGAGCACGCGGGTAGCTACACCTTCACCACCGTGTTCGACCCGGTCGGCAAGCCGGCCGCCAACGACAAGGACGCCTACGCGCGCACCGTGATGGCCCAAGTCTCGGGCGACGCCCATAGCCTCACGCCGCTCCCGACCACGCTGGTGATCAACCCGGCCGGCAAGTTCGTCGGCTTCTACGCCGGCTACGGCCCGACCACGCACGACACTCTGGCCAACCTGCTCATGCTGGCGGGCGCCGAGCTCGCGACGGAGGACAAGCCGAAGACCTTCTTCCCGGCGGGCTCGTCGGTGAAGCCGGCGAAGATCACGCCGAAGGGCGGCGCGACTGCCGAGACCCGGCTCACGCTGCTCAAGCCCGGCACGGTGGCGCCCGACTTCGTGATGCACGACGTGAACGACCAGGAGCTGAAGCTCTCCTCGCTCAAGGGCAAGGTGGTCATCCTCGACTTCTGGGCGACGTGGTGCGGTCCGTGCATCGCCTCGATGCCGCACACGCAGGAGATCGCGGCGAAGTTCAAGGACCAGGACGTGGTCGTGATCGCCTCGGGCACCAGCGACACCATCCCGAATTTCAAGAAGTGGATCCCGGCGAACCAGCCGAAGTACCCCGACCTGCGCTTTGTCTTCGACCCGAAGGCGCGCGGCACGCCGGACTTCGAGACGCGCGCCTCGTCGACGCTCTACGGCGTCTCGGGCATCCCGACGCAGTTCGTGATCGGCCGCGACGGCAAGGTCGTCGCCGCGATCGTCGGCAACGGCGGCAAGGACGATCCCCGCACCGAGGGCGCGCTGGCGCTGGCCGGCGTGAAGATGGACCCGGCCCGCGCCGAGGAGGGCAAGAAGGCCCTGCAGCGCGCCGCCGAGGAGGAGGAGGCCGCGGAGGAGCGGCGCAAGGAGGCGGAGAAGAATCCGCCGCCGCCGTTCTTCGAGGGCGTCGGCGCCATCGCCGCCGGCAAGCCCGTGGGCGACTTCACCGCCGAGGACGCGGCCGGCAAGCCGGTCAAGTTCTCCGAGCTGTCGAAGGGCAAGACCACCGTCATCGTCTTTTGGTCCGCCGGCCAGGGCATCGATGAGGGCGGGCTGGCGCTCTACAACGATTTCTCCCGCCGCTACGCCGACCAGGGCCTGCTGATCCTGGGCGTCGGCGCGTATGCGGACCGCGCCGCCTACGACGGCTGGCACCAGGAGCAGGGGAGCAAGTACGCCTTCCCAGTCGTGTTCGACCCCGCGGGCGCGGCGCCGCGGCCGACCAAGGAGTTTGCGCAGCTGACGGAGGATGAGAAGAAGGCGTACCGCGAGGTGTCGCGCGCCTACTTCGGCAAGGTCATCCCGATGGCGTTCACGGGCGGCGTGATGATGCCGATCCCGAACGCGATCGTCGTCGACGCGCAGGGCAACGCGGTGGGCGTCTATGTCGGCGGAGGCCCGCGCAATCACGAGGCGCTCACGAACCTGCTGCTGCGCGCCGGGATAAAGCTGGCGCCGGAGGACCAGCCGAAGAAGGTCTGGACGCGCGAGGAGACGAAGCCCAAGGCGCCGGAGACCAAGGTCGAGATGCTCAAGATCGGGGCCAAGGCCCCGGACTTCACGGCCCTCGACGCCGCCGGCAAGCCGGTGAAGCTCTCCGACTTCAAGGGCAAGGTGGTCATCCTCGACTTCTGGGCGACGTGGTGCGGCCCGTGCATCGCCTCGATGCCGCACACCCAGGAGGTGGCCGCCCACTACAAGGACCAGGGCGTCGTGGTGCTGGCCTCGTGCACGAGCGACGGCCGCAAGGCTTTCGAGGGCTGGGTGAAGCGGAACCAGGAGAAATTCCCGGACCTCAACTTCTCCCACGACCCCGCCGAGCGCTCGTCGGACCGCGTCTCGCACAAGCTCTACGGCGTCGGCGGCATCCCGCAGCAATTCGTGATCGATCGCGACGGCACCATCGTCGCGCTCGTCACCGGCTACCTGAAGGGCGAGGTCATCCTCGAGGCCGCGCTGGCCAAGGCCGGCATCAAGGTCGATCCCGCGCTCGTCGCGAAAGGCGCGGAGGACCTGAAGAAGCGCGAGTGACGCGGAGGGATTCGCCATGATCGCCGAGCATTCGCCTTCCCCCACGGCCAGCTGGGTCGAGATCAGCGCCGGCCTCGGATCGTTCGGTCCGCGGCTGGCGCAGTTCTCGCCCGCCGAGCGCGTCGTGGCCCGCTACCTCAGCGAGGGCCTCAGCAACCGCGAGATCGCGGCGCTGCTCGGCAAGTCCGAGGCGACGGTGAAGAACCAGGTCAGCGCCTGCCTCCGCAAGTGCGGCGTCCCGACCCGCAGCCGCCTCATCGCGATGCTGCGGTAGGAGCGCCCGGATTAGGGGTTGATGGCGTGGCCGGTGCTCCTGGGCGGCCTCGAGTAGGTTGGCGGCCGTTTTTACTACTTTTGGCCTACTTCCGGAATCTCGACCCCGGGGTGGGATCGCGATGGAATGGGCGCGTTCCCCGCGCGCATGCACTCCCCGTTCCGCACGATCATCGAGCCCTTCCGGATCAAGTCGGTCGAGCCCATCCGTTTCACCACGCGCGAGCAGCGCGTCGCCGCCCTGACGGCGGCCGGGTACAACCCGTTCCTGCTGCACGCGGAGGACGTGCTGATCGACCTGCTCACGGACTCCGGGACCGGGGCGATGTCAAAGTACCAGTGGGCGGGCATGATGCGCGGCGACGAGTCGTACGCCGGCGCCGACTCGTTCTACCGCTTCGAGGCGGCGGTGAGGGACATCACGGGCCTGCGGCACGTGCTCCCGACGCACCAGGGGCGGGCGGCGGAACGCGTGCTGTTCACCACCGTGCTGAAGCCCGGCGACATCGTCCCGAGCAACACGCATTTCGACACGACGCGGGCCAACATCGAGGCGCGCGGCGCGGTGGCGCTCGACCTGCCGGTGCCGGAAGGCCGCCAGCCGCAGCTGCGGGCGCCGTTCAAGGGCAACCTCGACCTCGCGGTGCTGGAACGCTGCCTCGTGGAGAACCCCGGTCGCGTGCCGCTGGCGATGATCACGGTCACGAACAACTCCGGCGGCGGCCAGCCCGTCTCGCTGGCGAACATCCAGGGCGCGCGCGACATCTGCCGGCGACACGGGATCCCGCTGTTCCTCGACTGCTGCCGCTTCGCCGAGAACGCCTGGTTCATCAAGCAGCGCGAGGCCGGCATGGCGGACAAGACGCCGCTCGAGATCGCCCGGGCGATGTTCGCCTGCGCCGACGGCGCGACGATGAGCGCGAAGAAGGACGGCATGGCGAACATCGGCGGATTCCTCGCCATGAACGACACGGGCTGGACCGAGCGGGCGCGCAACAACCTGATCCTGACCGAGGGCTTCCCGACGTACGGCGGACTCGCGGGCTACGACCTTGAGGCGCTCGCCGTCGGCTTCTACGAGGCGCTGGAGGAGGACTATCTCCGCTACCGCATCCGCTCGATCGAGTACCTCGGCGACGTGCTGACGAAGGCCGGCGTGCCGATCGTCCAGCCGACCGGTGGACACGCGGTGTACATCGACGCCAAGGCCTTCCTGCCGCACATCCCGGCGTCTGAGTTCCCTGCCTGGGCGCTGTCGTGCGTGCTTTACCTCGAGGGCGGCGTGCGCGGGGTCGAGATCGGCTCGGTCATGTTCGGCCGCCAGCCCGACGGCTCCGAAAAGCCGGCAGCGATGGAACTGGTCCGGCTGGCGTTCCCGCGCCGCGTGTACACCCAGAGCCACGTCGACTATCTGGGCGAGGTCATCCTGCACGTCCACCGCCTGCGTGAGCGCGTGCGGGGCCTGAAGTTCACCTCGGCGCCGGAGGTGCTGCGGCACTTCACCGCCCGGTTCGCGCCGACCCAGGGCGAGCTGATCGTGTAAGGTTGCCACGAAGGGCACGAAGCGCACGAAGGCCGCGATCCGCGGATGGTGTTCACCGCCAAGACCGCGACGGCCGCCAAGCCCCGTTGGATTTCCTATGCCGGATCGGGTCTGGTCTTCGTGACCTTCGCGATCTTCGTGGTGAAATGTTTGGTCAACGGGCCGTCCAGCCGCCGTCGATGGGGATGGAGGCGCCGGTGATCGACTTGGCCGCGTCGGAACACAGGAAGACGACCAGCGCGGCCACGTCGGCGATCTCGACAAAGCGCTTGGAGGGCTGCGCGGCCAGCAGGACGTCGCGGATGACCCGCTCGCGCGAGAGATTGTGCACCTGGGCCTGGCTTTCGATCTGGCCCTCGACCAGGGGCGTGAGGACGTAGCCGGGACAGACCGCGTTGCAGGTGATGCCGGTCTCGGCGACCTCGAGCGCGACGGTGCGCGTGAGGCCGATCTGGCCGTGCTTCGCCGCGACATAGGCCGCCTTGAACGGCGAGGCGACGAGGCCGTGGACCGACACGAGGTTGACGATGCGGCCCCAGTTGCGGCGCTTCATGCCCGGGAGCACGGCGCGGATCGCGTGGAAGCTCGAGTTGAGGATGGTGTCCTGCACCGCACTCCACTTCTCCTCGGGGAAATCCTCGACCGGGGAGACGAACTGGATGCCGGCGTTGTTCACGAGGATGTCCACGCCGCCGAACGCCTGCTCGGCGGCATCGACCATCGCCCGGACGTCGGCGGGCCGGGTGACATCGGCGGGATGGAAGGCGATGCGTCCCGTGGTCTCCGCGGCGAGTTCGCGGCACAGCCGCTCGAGGGCGGTGGACTCGCCAAAGCCGTTGAGCATGACGTTGACGCCGGCCTGGCCGAGGGCGCGGGCGATGCCGAGGCCGATTCCGCTCGTGGAACCGGTGACGATGGCGGACTTGGGGGAGGACATGGGGCGGATGGGGTTGGGCCGCGGTTCAGGTGGAGACTTGCCGAAGCCACGTGTCGAGCGCGGCCCAGCCGGACTCGACGTCGATGCCGGTGAGGCAGAATGGCTCGGGGTAGCGGCAGTAGTCGAAACAGGGCTTGTGCGGGCAGGCGCGGCCCTCGATCCAGCCGGCATGCGGATGACCCGGGGCGAACAGGTCGGGCACCTGCGGGCCGAAGATCGTGAACGTGGGCACGCCGCAGAGTGCGGCGATGTGGCCGGGCCCGGAGTCGTTGCCGAGGAAGACCGCCGCGCCCGCAATCGTGTCGACCATCTCGTCCATGCTCGCGACCACGCGAGCGTTCACCTCGCCGAGTCGCTGCCACTCGCCGAGCTGGAGCCGGTCGCACAGGACCACCGGGTCCCAGCCCCGATCACGCAGGCGACGCAGCACCTCGGCGTAGCGGTCGAGGGGCCAGACCCGGAGGGGCTGCGAGGCGCCGGAGTGCAGCACGAGGCGCCGCGGGGAGACCGCGGGCTGCAACCGGGGCTGCGCGACCGGGACGTCCGGCAAGCGCAGCTCCGCGGCGAGCTTCCGCCAGGCGGCGGGGCGATGGGTGTGGCCGCCGTTCGCGAGGTCGCGGTCGAGCAGCCAGCCCAGGCCTGGACGACCGTAACCCAGCAGGCGGCCCGGCCGTGCGAGGCGCAGGAAGACATGGTCGGACGCCACCGGCCAGATCGACACCGCCGCGGCGTAACGGCGCGACCGCAGTTCTTTCAACACGCGCAGCAGCGTTCGCCAGGGCCAGCGCGGCAGGTCGCGACCGCCGGAGAACAGCGCCCATGGCGCGACGCACGGGATCAGTTCCACCTCCGGCGCGAAGCGGCGGAGCAGGTGGCCCGCGTTGGGCACCGAGAGGAGGGTCACGTCGTAGGCCGCCAGCGCCGACCGCAGGAAAGGGATCAGGATCGCGATATCCCCCGTGCCGCGAAATTCCGCGACCAGCAGCGCCGGCCGTGTGCCGCGGCGCGCCCGGTGCACGGGCGGGGCGAACTCCACGCGCTCGGCGACCGCACTCATGGGAACAGCAGCGTCCGGAGTTCCGACACGGACGCGGCACCGGTCGTGCCGAGCTGGTGCACCACAATCGAGGCCGCGGCCTGCGCGAGTGTCATTGCTTCCGTCAGGCCTGCGCCCGCCGCCAGCGAGAGCGCGAGGGCCGCGGTCACGGCGTCGCCGGCGCCCACGATGTCGATCTCGCCGCGCACCGGATGCGCCGGCACCTGCGCGGCCGCCTCGCCCGGGCCCGCGCCGACGATGCCGCGCTCGGCGAGCGTGATGAAGACCGGGCGTCGGTTCTGCGCGGCGAGCCGCTCGGCGCCGCGGAGCAACTCGGGCACGGTCGCGGCGGCGGAGCCGCCGGTGAGCGCGGCGAATTCCGCGGCGTTCATCTTGAAGATCAGCGGGGGAAATCGGCCGAGCCCGTGGCGGCTGTCGGCGATCACGACCAGGCCGGGACGCGCGGCGGCGATCTCGCCGACGGCGGCCAGCACCGCGGGGCTCACGACGCCCGCGCCGTGGACGCCGGCCTGGTCCATCACGACCAGCGCGTCGAGCGAGGGGGAGAGGGCCCGCAGCGAGGCGATGAGACGCGCCTCGACGTCGGCGGGCGTGGGCTCCCAGTTCTTGATGTCGAGCCGCGACAGCTCCACCGGGGCCTTCGGCGGCGCCTGCAGCAGGGGCTTCGTGTAGGTGAAAGTCCGGCGCTCGGCGGACCGCTGAAAGTGGTCGAGCTGCACGCCGGGAACGCGACGCAGGGCCTTGAGCAGCTCGAAACCCTCGCCGTCGTCGCCGCAGAAGCCGACCGGCCAGAGCGACCCGGCCCCGAGCGCACCGAGATTCTGGAGGATGTTGCCGGCGGCGCCGGGCGAGCACCGGACGCGGACGACATTGTGAACCGGCAGGCCCGTCTCAAGGGATGTTTCCGCCTTGGCCGGATCGATGTCGAAATACCGGTCGAGCGAGACATCGCCGACCACGCCGACTCGCAGGCGGGAAAACCTGGCCGTGAGCTCGCTGAAACGCTGCGGGGACATGAACCCGATGAAAGGGCCGGCGCCGGTTGGCCGCAAATTCATTAGGCGGAGCTCGACGTTCGAAATTCGGGATCCAGGAGACGAAGTCCGAAGACAGAAATCCGAAGCACGAGCCGCGGAGCACGAAGGGCAAAAGTCCGGAATCCGGAATTCCGCCACCCCCTTCCTTGCCTTTGACGGCGCCCGTGTCAGCGTCGCGGCCCATGGCGGAGACAACGGGCGCCGGTCAGGCGGCACGGATCGAGCGGGTGCGTGGCACCGCGGGCTGGTATTCGCTCGGCCGGACTCCGGCGGGCGCGTGGTGGCTGCTGGATCCCGACGGGACGCCGACGTTTTTTCGCGGAGCCAACGAGGTTGCCGGCCTGGAGGGTTCGCTGCATGCCCCAGGGGCGCGGCTGCGCAGTTGGGGCTTCACCGCGCTCGGCCCGGGATCGGCCGCCCCGCTGCAGGACGAGGGCCTGCCGTTTGTGGCGACAGTTGATTTTGAAGATGCCGGCGCGACGCTGCACTCGGGCGACGTGAGGCTGCCCGACGTGTTCGACCCGGCCTGGCCCGAGTCGGCGACGGTGCGGGCGGGTGAACGCTGTCTCCCGTTGGCGGAGCGGCGTGACCTGGTGGGCTGGATCACGGACGACCAGCCGGGCTGGGCGCATCCGGGACACGCGGGACGGCCGTCGCTGCTGCAGGTATGCCTGAGCCTGGAGCCGAGTTTCGCCGCCTACCATGCGGCGTGGGAGTTCGTGCTCGCGCTGCACGGCGGGCGACTCGAGGCCGTGGCGAAGGCGTGGGGCACGCCGCTGGCCAACAAGGAGGTGGTGCGCGACCTCACGCGTCACGAGCAGGGCATCGCCACGCGCGGCTACCAGCGCGACGACGCGCGGTGGGTGCGGGAGTTTGCCCGGCGGTATTTCTCCCTGACGAGTGCGGCGATCCGGGCGCATGACCCGCATCACCTCGTGTTCGGCTGCCGCTTTGGCGGGCGGGCCGGTGCGGCGGTGCTGGTGGAGTGCGCGCATCCGGCGGTCGACGCCGCGTGGCTGGATCTCGACGACGTGGCGGTGGCGCCGGCCGGGCCGGTGTTCGCCGGGGATTTCACGTGGGTGGATCCGCGTTTCCTCGGCGCCCCGGGTGCGCGGCGCGCCCGCGGCCTGACCTCGGTCGAACGCATGCTGCGCCGCGGCCGGACCGTGCTGGAGCGCGCGGCCCGGCACCCCTCGGTCGTCGGCTACGCGTGGACCCGCTGGCGCGACCGCGCGGGCGAGCAGCCGCCGTTTGCTGGTGGGCTGGTGCACGGCGACGACGCCGAGGCCCGCGAGCACACCGAACTGCTGACCGACCTGAACGCCCGATTGGAGACGCTCCGCTACGGCATCGGGTAGGGTGGGACGGGGGCGGGGGCATTTTCACAGGAGGTAACGGAGGGAACGGAGAGCTTTTCCGTCCATCGGAAGTTCCGGTGCTGACGACTCCAACGTGGTTAGCCAGAGGCGGGTGGATCAAAGAACAACGCCTCCGTTCTCTCCGTTACCTCCTGTGAAAAGTCCCCATCCCATCACCTCGGGTATGGTTTTCGGACTTTGACCTTGGCGCCCGCGCGCGGTCGGATGCTGGCATGAGCCTGACGATCTGGTGCAACTCGACCTTCAGCCCGGCGGCGACGCGCCTGCTGGAGGAAGGCACGAAGGACCATCGGCTGGTGGTGTCGTCGATCGCGTCACGCGACGTGCTCGTGGCGGGCCGCACGGACCCGGCGATGGCGCAGGCGGACATCGCGCTGGGCCAGCCGGACGCGGCGCATTGCCTCGAGTGCCGGAAGCTCAAGTGGGTCGAGGTGATCTCCGCGGGCTACACGCGCTACGACACGCCGGAGTTTCGCGAGGCCTTCCGGGAGCGTGGTTCAATCTTCACCAATGCCTCGGGCGTGTTTGCCGACCCGTGCGCGCAACATGTGCTGGCGATGATGCTGGCGCTCGCCCGCAACCTGCTGCCGTCGTTCCGCGACCAGCAGACGGACCACTCGTGGCACTACACGGAGCGCCGGTATGAATCGATGCTCCTGACGGGGCAGACGGTGGTGATGCTGGGCTACGGCGCGATCGGGCGGCGCCTGGCGGAGCTGCTCCGGCCGTTCGGCATGAAACTCTACGCGGTGCGGCGCACCGTGCACAGCGAGGCCGGCGTGCACATCATTCCTGAGGAGAAAATCAGCGCCGTGCTCCCGCTGGCCGACCATGTCGTGAACATCCTGCCGGACAACGACAGCACGCGGAACTACGTCAATGCCCGCCGGCTCGCCTGCTTCCGTCCCGACGCGCGATTCTACAACGTCGGCCGCGGCACGACCGTGGACCAGCAGGCCCTGCTTGAGGCGCTGCAGAGCGGGCGCCTCGGCGCGGCGTATCTCGACGTGTTCGAGGTCGAGCCGCTGCCGCCTTCCCATCCGCTCTGGACCGCGCCGCGCTGCTATATCACGCCTCACACCGCGGGCGGCCGGCTCGACCAGGACGAGGCGATCGTCCGGCATTTCCTCGCCAACCTGAAAGCGTTCGAACGCGGCGAGGCCATGACGGATCGCGTGGTCTGAGCGGCCGGGTCCCGGGCTAGCGCGACGGAACCGGTTGGTCGTCGAGGTTAACATAGCGCGAAAAAAGGGAGGTGGAGCATTTCGTCCGTTGCGCGGGCGGAAAGAGCGGGGAATAACTTCGCCCGCAATAACTCCTATGGTGACCGATCCGAGTCGGCCCAGTTGGCCGGTCCCCGGCGGTCCCTGAACCTAGAAACCCCGTCAACGCATGAACAAATCCACGCGTCTCATCATCACGGCCGCCGCCA
>CAYYGV010000111.1:0-12154 GCA_964471615.1 uncultured Opitutaceae bacterium | reverse complement strand
GGCATGCGGCAGCGCGTGATGATCGCGATGGCGCTGATCACGCGCCCGGAGCTGCTGATCGCGGACGAACCCACCACGGCCCTCGACGTGACCGTGCAGGCCCAGATCCTCGAGCTGATCAAGCGCCTCCAGCGGGAGTTGGGCATGGCGGTCATTTTCATCACCCACGACCTCGGCGTGGTCTCCGGCCTGTGCGACCGGGTGCAGGTCATGTACGCCGGCCGCATCGTGGAAACGGGTGACACGCGCACGCTCTTCCGCTCCCCGCTCCACCCGTACACCCGCGCCCTGCAACGATCCATTCCCTCGCTCCAGCCGAAGGGCACCTCGCTTTACACCATCCCGGGCCTGCCGCCCGACCTTTCCCAGCCGATCGCAGGCTGCGCCTTTGCCGCGCGGTGCGAGCACGCCAGCGACCTTTGCCGCGCCGGAACGCCAGCGCTGGCGGAGGCCGAAGCCGACCACGCCCACGCCTGCCTCCGGGTCCAGGCCGGCGAGATCTGACCGACGCCATGGCCGAACCGATCCTCGAGCTCACCGACGTCAAGACGCACTTCCCCGTGCTGTCGGGCTTCGTGCGGCGCCGGCAGGTCGGCACCGTGAAGGCCGTGGACGGCGTGAGCCTCGCGGTCGGGCGCGGCGAGGTGCTCGGGCTCGTGGGCGAGTCGGGCTGTGGGAAGTCGACGCTCGCCCGCACCATCATGCAGCTGGTGCCGACCACAGCCGGCACGGTGGTCCTGAACGGCCGTAACCTGTCCACCTGCAGCGCGGCCGAGCTGATGCAGGCGCGGCGGGACCTCCAGATGGTGTTTCAGGATCCCTACGCGTCGCTCAATCCGCGGCTCACGGTCCACGCCACGCTGGCCGAGCCCCTGCGCGTCCACCAGGTCTGCCCGCCGGCGCAGATTGACGCGCGGGTGACCGAACTCATGCGGCTGGTCGGGTTGTCGCCGCGATTCCTGCGGAAATACCCGCACGAGTTTTCCGGCGGCCAGCGCCAGCGCATCGCGATCGCCCGCGCGCTCGCGCTCGAGCCGAAGGTCATCATCGCCGACGAGCCGGTCTCGGCGCTCGACGTTTCGATCCAGGCCCAGGTTCTCAATCTCCTGTCGGACCTGTGCCGCCAGATGCATCTGGCGCTGATCTTCATCGCGCACGACCTCTCGGTCGTGAAACACATCTCCGACCGGGTCGCGGTCATGTATCTCGGCAAGATCGTCGAGCTCGGGCCCGCCGTGGAGGTGATCGAGCGTCCGCGCCACCCGTATACGCGCGCACTTGTCAGCGCGATCCCGACGCCCAATCCCGAGGTCGAGCGTGCTCGCCAGCGGATCGTCCTCGCCGGCGACCCGCCGTCGCCGGTCAATCCTCCCGCCGGCTGCGCCTTCCACCCCCGCTGCCCGCACGCGCGCGACGTGTGCCGCGCCGCGGTGCCGCCGCTCGCGGACGACGGTCCGGTGCGGGAAGTCGCGTGCGTCCGGCTCGCCGAGCTATAGGAAAACGGCGACCGGGTCAGCCGTTGCCCTTTGGATAGCCGAGCTGGCGCAGCGCCTCGAAGGCGGCGATGCCGGCGGCGGTGCTGAGGTTGAGCGAGCGCAGGGAGGCGTTCGCCTGGGGAATGGTGATCCGCTGCGACTCGCCGATCTCGGCATGCAGCCACTCCGGTGCGCCGGAGCCCTCGTTGCCAAACACGAGGCCGTCCTCGTCGGTGTAGCTCACCGTCCAGAAACTCCGCGCGGCCTTCGTGGTGAACAGCCACAGCCGGCGCGGCGCGTGCGGGCTGGCGCGGAAGGCGGCCCAGTCCGCGTGCTGGTGGACGTCGAGCGACTTCCAGTAGTCCATGCCGGCGCGGCGCAGGTTGCGGTCGTTGATCTCAAAGCCCAGCGGATGGATCAGGTGCAGCCGCGAGCGCGTGAGCGCGCACATGCGGCCGACGTTGCCCGTGTTGGGCGCGATTTCCGGCTGGAACAGGACCACGTGAAGCATACGCCCATCCTCCTTACGTATCATTACGAAGCAAGCGCCGCGCAGGTTGCGTTTACCCTCTGGGAAAACAGCCTCACCACCCCGGCCGTGAACCCCACCCCGCCCAAGTCCGTCGTCCTGGTCGATGACGAGGTGTCCTACACCAACCTCCTGCGGGAGCTGTTGTCCGAACAGCTAGACTGCCCGATCGTGCCCTACGCGCGTCCGCTCCAGGCGCTGGCGGATCTGCCCGGATTGAATCCCGGCGTGATCGTGACGGACTACTCGATGCCCCAGCTCAACGGCGCCGAGTTCATCGTGCGGGCGTCGATGCTATTTCCCGAGGTGCCGATCATCCTGATCACCGGTAACCCGGACGGCTCGGTGAACCGCGACGAGCTCGCGAAGCTCCCCGCGCTCAAGTCGATTCTGCTGAAGCCGTTTTGCTGGCGCCTGCTGCGCGACGAGATCATCCGCCTCTGGCCGGAGCCAGGCGCGCAACTGCGTCGTCGCGAGCTCCTGTCGACTTAGCCGACGCGCTCGACCTGCAGGCCGGAGTTGTCCCCCGCCAGGAGACGCGTCTCGCAGGCCACACTGACCTCGCCAAATGCGCCGCGCATCGCCGCGGCAACGGCCGCGCCCTGCGCCGGACGACTAATGCAGAGCACGCTGGAGCCGCTGCCGCTGAGGAATCCTGTGAAGGCTCCGGCCGCGACGCCGGCCGCGATTGCCTCGCGGGCGCCAGGGATGCGGGGCAGCCGGTAGGGTTCGTGCATGAAATCGCCGGCGGCGTGGCGCAGCTGCTCGTAGTCGCCCGTCGCCAGCGCCGCGGTGAAATAGGCGGCGCTGTTGATGCTCCTCACCGCGTCGAAGTACGGGAGCGTCGCCGGCAGCGCGCCACGCGATTCCTTCGTGAGGAGCTCGGTCGACGGCGACGCCACCACGAAGGCGAGATCGGACGGCACGGCAATCTTCACGGTGCCAAGATAGGCGCCCGTGGCCGGATGGCAGCGCGACACGCAGAAACCGCCGAGGATGCCCGCGCTCGCGTTGTCAGGGTGCCCTTCCAGGTCGGTGGCCACTGCCACCAGCTGGTGCGGCGTCCAGTTTGTTCCCATCAGCTGGTCGAGTCCGGCTAGCACGCCGGCGATGACGGTCACGCTGGAACCCAGGCCCCGCGCAGCCGGAACGTCGCCCTCGATGCGGTAACGAAAGCCGGCCGGCGTGAGCGCCGCGGCGCGGAAAAACGCGGCAGCGGTCTCGGCCACCATCGCCTGGGCGCGGCCATCCTCCGGGCGCTCCGCGACGATCGCGGTCCCGGCGCCGCGAGTGAGCGTGACCCGATTGTGGATCGAAAGCGCGAGCCCAAGCGTGTCGAAGCCGGCGCCGCAGTTGGACGTACTGCCGGGGACCCGGACGGTGACGGTGGACGGGGAGCGGCTCATCACCGGCGATATTTAGCGGACTGGTCCTGATCGCGGGCGACGGCCTTTTTCTTCAGCGTCTCGCGCTTGTCGAAGAGCTTCTTGCCGGTGCAGAGGGCCATCTCGACCTTGACGAGGGCCTCCTTGAAATAGAGCCGGAGCGGGACCAGGGCGCGGCCGCCGGCCTCGAGGGCCAGGGTGATCTTGCGGATCTGGTGGCGGTGAAGGAGCAGCTTCCGGATGCGGCGGGCGTCGTGATTGTTGATGTTGCCGAAGGCGTACTGCTCGATGTGCGCGTTGTAGAGCCAGAGCTCGCCCTTCTCGGCGCGGCCGAACGCATCGTTGATCTGCGCCTTGCCCGCCCGGATCGACTTCACCTCGGTGCCGCGCAGGGCGATGCCCGCCTCGAAGCGCTCGTCGACCGTGAAGTCACGGAGCGCCTTCGAGTTCCGGACCTCCTTGTAGCGGGTCGAGTCCTTGGGTTGCGCGCTCATGGCTGGGGGAAAAATCCGGGCATGAAAAAGGCGGCTTCGGTTCCGCTGACAGCAAAACCGCGCCGCCTGAAATTGTCGAAGGCGATTCGGCCGTTAGTTCGTGCCGGTCTCGAAGCTGATCTTGCCCTCGCTGATCTCGCGCAGCGCGGTGTCCTCGGGCGAGAGCTTCTCAAGGGACTCGACGAGCGGGCGGTTGCCCCGGCGGAGCTGCTTCACGCGGCGCGACACCACGTTGATCAGAACGTTCGGGTCGGTCACGACTTTGAGCGCTTCCTTGATGTATTCGTCTCTCATGGTTGGAACGGATGGGCTGCGGTGAAAGGGTTCACAAGTAGGAGCCCCGCCGGTCCCGTCAAGGGTCAATTTCCCGGCTTGCCGGACGCGGCAGCGCGGCCGACCCTGCGGCATGTTCATCGCCTGGACCACGTTGGGCACCCGCGAGGAGGCGGATCGCCTGGCTGCGGACGTCGTGGCCAACGGCCTGGCCGCCTGCGTGCAGGTGGAAGGTCCTGTGGTCTCGCATTATCGGTGGGACGGCCGGCAGGAGCGGACCGAGGAGTTTAGGCTCTGCCTGAAGTGCCTCCCGGAGCGCTTGGCCGCGCTGGAGCAACACGTTCTGACCCACCACCCCTACGCGACACCGGAGTGGATCGTGGTCCGCGCGGAGCGGGTGGGAGAAAAATACTTGTCATGGGCGGGGTCGAACTCTACTCACACGCCCCTTTAATCACCCGCAACTCCGTCCCTTTATCACCATGTCCCAGCACAAGAGCCTCCAGAGTTCCTCCGGCCTCGTCGTTAAACGCAACGTCCTCAAGCGCTTCGAGCGTGTCGACGTGCTCAAGAAGCGCGGCCAGTGGAAGGCCGGCGACCGCGTGGTTGGCCTGCGCAAGACCAAGCCCGACGTCTGAGTCTGGCATTCCTTTCCAGCAGGCAGCCTTCCGCTGCCTGCTTTTTTTTCGCCCATGCACGACCTCCTGAAGGAACTATCCGACTGGTACCTCCGCTCCCTCGAGACCGGCGGCTATCCGCTCATCGTGCTGCTGATGGCGATCGAGAGCTCGTTCCTCCCGCTGCCGAGCGAGGTGGTGATCGCTCCGGCCGCCTACCTGGCCCACACGAAGGGCCACATGTCCCTCACCGGCATCGTGCTCGCCGGCGCGCTGGGTTCGTGGATTGGCGCCACAATCATGTACTGGGGCGCCCGCTGGGCGGGACGTCCGCTCGTGGTTCGCTACGGCAAGTATGTCTTTGTACCGCAGGCCAAGCTCGAGCAGGCGGAGCGCTGGGCGGCCCGCTTCGGCAGCTTCGGCATCTTTGCCTCGCGCATGCTTCCCGTCGTGCGTCACCTCATTGGCATCCCCGCGGGCATCGTCCGCATGGATTACCTTAAGTTCTCGATCTACACCTTCGTCGGCGCCGGCATCTGGTGCGCGGTGCTGTGTTGGGCGGGCATCGAGGCCGGCAAGAACGAGGCGCTGATGCGCGGCGAGATGAAGACCATCACGCTCTGGGCCATCGGCGCCGTCGCGATCCTCGGCGGGATCTACTATCTCTTCGTTCACCGCTACACGCGGGAGAACACGAAGTGAGTCGCGCCGGGCGGCGCGTGTCTTTGCACTCGACACCGCGCGCGCCGGCATGGATTTTCCGGCCTTCTTTGCGAGCGTAGCACAATGGATAGTGTAGTGGCCTCCGAAGCCATTGATCTGGGTTCGATTCCCAGCGCTCGTACCATCTGGCGCGCTCCCGTGCGGCCTTGAGCGGCAGCCGGACGATCAGGCAGAAAGCCCCACTCCCAAGGGTTGACGACCGATCCTTCCGGTCAGAAAAAAGCCCCGGCGTTTCGGCCGGGGCTTGAAAGACTGGGACTGCAGGCTGGCTCAGTTGCGGCCGAACTTGCGGCGGAGACCGAACAGGCCGAGCAGCGCGCCACCGAGCATCAGCACCGTCAGGCCACCCTCCGGGACCCGCTTGAAGTAGAGCTGGTCCTGGGAGTTCCCGCCGTTGAGGTAGGTGATGTTGACCGCATAGACGCCGTAGGCGCCGTTGTTGTCCTTGTTCCAGTTGACGCCCTCATGCGCCTGCGCGGCGGCGACGAGGTAGTTGTTCGTGCCACCCTCGCCCTCGAGGAACCAGATCGCCTGCTGCAGATCGCCGAGGTTGGCGTGCGTGTAGGAGAAACCGCCCGACGAGAGGGAGCCCATCGCGAACTGCGAGTACAGCCAAGCCGTCGCGTTCGAAACGCCGTCGTAGTTCGTCGAGGTCTGGCCGCTCACGCCACCGTTCTTCGCGCCGAAGCTCAGCGAGTAGTTGTAGGTGTAGCCCGGATTGAAGTACTCGTTTTCCTCGATGCAGAAGGTCAGGAAGCCACCGTCACCCTTGGCCTTGGCGTCGTAGCTGGCCAGCGACAGCGGGCCCGTGAAGGAGCTGATGATGAACGCGCCACCGTTGCCAACCGAGTAGTTGGTCAGGTCCTGCGAGAGCACCAGCGTATCCGCCGAAGCGGTCGAAACGACGCCCACGAGGACGGCGGCGAGAGCGAGGAGTTTTTGGAGGTTTTTCATGAGAGTGAGGTTGTGATGCCAGCATAGTTAGCATTTCTCAGACCCATCCGGGATTTTCCCCATGCCTCAATTGCCTATCAATCGTTTATGCGATTTTAATACCCAACATACGCAGATACCCGCACTTTCCCATGGCTCACTTACGTAAGCCTTTCCGACAGGATTCTGGCAGGCCTTACACTTGCGGCACCGTCAGGGGCGCCGTGCTCCCGGCCAAACTCGATCTCGGGGGCTGAGATTGATCCAGCGACTTGGTCTGTTTCGATTCCTCGCGGTGCCCCCATTCGCGCGGCATCACCCTGGCACAAAAATCGAGCGGTAGTTGGGCCATTATCCGTCTGGGATTCGCGTGGGGGGTTCCTCAAGTGACTGTCGAAGATAGTGTAAACCGGAGCCCAAAGCGCCGGTTTTTCTTACACGTTTTAGACCGGTTGCCAGGCCCCAGAAAACTGAAAAAAACTATATAACGTTGTTATACATTTTGTTACAAAATAATTACTTCGCGAGGCCCAGCTACTGCTGGGTATTTTCCCGACCCACGACCTCGTCTGGCGCCTTTCCCCTCCTCCACCAACCAGCAAGAAAATGAAATCGATCACCAGAAATCTCCTCCTGATTTCGAGCCTCGCGCTCGTGGCCGTCGTCGGCCTGCGCGCTGAGCCGGTCACCGTATCCTATACCGTTACCGGAACGTCGGGCGACTACACCCTCAATTTTAGCGTCACGAACAACATCTCTCCCGGCCAGCACCTCTACTTCTTCGGCACGAAGCTGGGTGGCGCCGGCATCACCAACTCGCCGTCAGGCTGGGACCCGTACGCGTGGTCAATCTGGAATCCGGCGGCGTACAGCTCTGGCCCGAATATCAATTTCAATAACAACTGGATCAACTTCGGCTATACGTCGGGCGCCCTCTTGTTCGGCGAGACCCTGAGCGGATTCTCAGTGCACATCCTCGACGCCGAGGTTCCGGAATTCGTGGACTGGTTTGCCTATTCGTACGGCGACTCCTACGACGGCCCCTTCGATTTCAACAATAACTGGAACCCCGGCTTCACCAACGCTGCTCATCAAACTCAAGCCTCGACTCCGGACGCCGCTTCGACCCTCGGTCTGCTCGGTGCGGCTTTCGCCGGCCTCGCCCTGCTCCGCCGCCGTTTCGTCAAGTAACGTACGGCTTCTCCTTCTCAGCCCCGACGAAAGTCGGGGCTTTTTTTTGCCCCAATCCTTGGGTCCAGCCACCTCAGGCACCCTGCCGTGCGGGTGCGCTCAGCCAAGGTGCCGCCCGATCTCCTTAGCCGGCTCCGCTGCACACGGAGATTCTTGAACTCTGAACCCTAGATGTGGATCGCCTGGCCTTGGGTGGCCGCTGCGGCCTCCATCAGCGCCTCGCTCAGCGTCGGATGGGCGTGGATCGTGTGGTGGATCTCGTCGATGGTCGCCTCGAGCTCGACCGCCAAGCCATACTCGGCAATGAGCTCGGTCGCCTCTGAGCCGATGATGTGGGCGCCGTAGATCTCGCCGGTCTTGGCGTCGCTGATGACCTTTACGAAGCCCTCCGCCTCGGCCGACGCGACGGCCTTGCCGGACGCAGTGAACGGGAACTTGCCCACCTTGTAGTTCAGGCCCTTTTCCTTCGCGGCCTTCTCGGTGAGTCCCGTGCTCGCCACCTGGGGCTGGCAATAGGTGCAGCCCGGGAAGTGCTTCACGCGTTTCGGCTTCGAATATCCGAACATCCCCTGCACGGCGTTGATGGCCTCAAACGTCGCCACGTGCGCGAGCCACGGCGGCCCGATGATGTCGCCGGCGGCGTAGATGCCCTTGACGCTCGACTGGTAGTCGTCGCCCACCTTCACGTAGTTCCGGTCGAGCTCGAGCTGGACCTTCGGCGAAAGCACGCCCTCTAGGTTGGCCACGACGCCGATCGCCGAGAGCACCGTCTCGGCCTCGATCTCCTCGGACTTGCCTTCCTTCACCAAATTGACCTTCACGCCGCCGGCGCCGACCCGGAAGTTCTCGCACTTGGTGCCGACATGGATCGCGATCCCCTGCTTCTCGAACGAGCGGTGCAGCGTCCGCGCCACCTCCTCGTCCTCGACGGGCAGGATCTGCGGCAGCATCTCCACCAGGGTCACCTTCGCGCCGAACGCGTTGTAGAAATACGCGAACTCCACGCCGATCGCGCCGGCGCCGACGATCACGATCGACTTCGGCAGGGTCTTGTTCGCGAGCGCCTCGCGCGAGGTCATGACGCGCACGCCATCCACCGGGAGGTCCGGCAGGCGGCGCATCTTGCAGCCGGTGGCGATCAGGATGTTTTTCGTGCGGAGAAACTTCCCCTTGTGCTCGCCTTCGGTGATCTCGACCATGCCCGGGACCGTCACCTGGCCGCGGCCGACAAAGTAATCGACCTTGTTCTTCTTGAAGAGGAACTCGATGCCCTTGGCCATCTGCGAGGCCACGCCGCGCGACCGATCCATCACCTTGGCAAAGTCGAAGGTCACGTCCTTGGCCGTGATGCCGAACGACTCGGCCTTCCGGATCTTCTGGTAGAGCTCGGCGCTCTTCAGGAGCGCCTTGGTCGGAATGCAGCCCCAGTTGAGGCAGGTGCCGCCGGCGCGTTCCATTTCGATGCAGGCGACGCGTTTGCCGAGCTGCCCGGCGCGGATCGCGCCCGCGTAGCCCGCGGGTCCGCCGCCGATGACGACCAGATCATATTCGAGGGATTCAGCCATGGTGAGAGGTGCTTTGGGCCTCACCGTCGCCATCGCCGCCGCCACCGTCAAACGGAATCGCGGCGAGAGCCGGCTGAGGGTCGAAAGTCGAACGTCACACGTGACAAGTCTCGTCCGCGGCTGCGCCGCCGCCTCAGGCCTTAGACCTTCGACTTGAGACCTTCGACTTGAGACCTTCGACTACCAGAGGCCGCCCTAGATATCGATCACGTCATCCCGCTTCGGCTGCTTGGGCGGGCGCGGCGGCCGGGGTCTGATGAAGAGATTCAAGAGGACGTTGGTCACGCTCACCGTGACGCCGCCCCAGATCGCCGCCCAGAAGCTCGCCACATGGAAGCCGTGGACAATGCTGCCGGCCCAATAAAACAACATGGCATTGATCAGCACGATCCCCAGCCCCATCGTCAGCACGATGAACGGCAGCGTGAACAGCATGATGATCGGCTTCAGGATGGCGTTGAAGAAGCTCAACAGCACCACCACCACGAACAGCGTGGTGCCGTCCGCGCACGAGATGCCCGGGACGATTTTGGTCGCCAGCGTCACACCTAGGGCGAGCACCAGCCAGCGGATGAGAAGGGACATCATGGTAACCGGATTCTGCGAGTGACGGGATCTTCGGTCCACCCCACCTGCCGGCAATGAAAATCCTCGTGATTCAGGACCACCTGCGCAGCGGCGGCACCGAGCGCCAGTCCGTGCTGCTCGCCAACGCCTGCGCCGCAGCCGGCCACGAGGCGACCCTGGTGACTTTCCGTCCGGGAGGAACCCTGGCGGACACGGTCGCGCCGCAGGTCGCGCGCCGCGTGCTCCAGCCCTTCGACCTCGGGCTCGACTGGTTCGCGCCCGGCCTGCATCGCGCGGCGCGGAAAATCGCGCCCGACATCGTCCTCTGCATGGGACGCATGGCCAACTGCTACGCCGGCGGCCTCCAGCAGGCCCGGCCCGCGGCCGCCGTGATTGCGACCATGCGGACCGGCAAACCGCTGCCCCGGCTGTTCCGTCGCTCCCTGCAGCTGGCGCGGCACGTCGTGGCCAACAGCTTCGACGCCCGCGACCTGCTGGTGAACCGCCACGGTGTTCCCGCCGACAAAATCTCGGTCCTCCACAACTCCCTCGTGTTTCCCGCGGACACGCCCGGAACGCGCGATGACTCGCTCCGGGCGGCGCACGGGGCCGGTCCCGGCACGGTGGTGCTGCTGTGCGTCGCGATGTTTCGCCCGGAAAAGAACCAGCGCGAGTTGGTCGAGATCGCCGCCGGCCTGCCTACGCAGGGCGACTGGCAGCTCTGGCTGGCCGGTGACGGACCGGCCCGGGCCGAGTGCGAGCAACTCGTCGCCGCACGCGGGCTCCAGCGGCGGGTCCGATTCCTGGGTTTCCACCGTGACCCGACGCCCTTCTACCGCGCCGCCGACATCGCGGTCCATGCGTCCCGCAGCGAATCGCTC
Organism: uncultured Opitutaceae bacterium; assembly: GCA_964471615.1. Lineage (GTDB taxonomy): Bacteria > Verrucomicrobiota > Verrucomicrobiia > Opitutales > Opitutaceae > Opi-474. Next base: position 1,521 of record CAYYGV010000111.1, on the reverse strand, counting down.
TCGAACTTCCTGATCGAAGCCCAGGCGCACGGGCTGCCGGCCGTCGTGTACCAGGTCCAGGGCATCGCCGAGTGTTTCATTCCCGGAACCACGGGCTGGGTGGTCCCGTTCGGTGACCGCGGCGCCTTCCGCACCGCCCTGCAGCCGCTGCTCGCCGACCCCGCGCGCCGCGCGGCCTGCGCCGCACCCGCCCGCGCCTATGCGCGCGGCACGTTCGACCAGGCGCGGCAGGTCGAGGCGTATCTCGACCTTTTCCGGCGCCTCGCGCAGGCTCAGGCAACGCCATGACCAGCAAGCAGCGCACCGAGTCGATCGCCCGGTACATCCGCGAGCATAGCTACGCCGACCTGCGCACGCTCGCGGCCAAGTTCGGCGGCTCCCTCTCCACCGTCCGCCGCGCCCTGGACCAGCTCGAGGCCCACGGACTCGTGCGCCGCCACCATGGCGGCGCCTCGTTCGTGGAGCACGACGCCGTGGCCCAGGAATACGACTTCCTCGCCCGCAAGAAGCGGCACCCGGCCGAGAAGTTCGCCATCGCAAGCTTCATCGCGGAACAGGTCCAGCCGGGCATGACCGTGATCCTCGACGGCGGCAGCACCACCTATGCGGTCGCCCGCCTGCTGGCGGAGAAGCGGCTGCAGGTCATCACCAACTCGCTGCCCATCGCCAGCCTCTTCAGCGAGGTCGGCTCGGTCGAGACCGTGGTCTCCGGCGGCACCATCTACAGCCGTCTCGGCGTGCTGCTCGGTCCAAAGTGCGAGGAGTCGTTCGCCGAGATCCACGCCGACCTCGCGATCCTCGGCGGCGCCGGCATCACGGAAAACGGCGTCTGGAACTACAACGCCCAGCTGGTCGCCGCCCAGCGCCGCATGATCGCCGCCGCCGAGCGCACCGTCTTCGCCCTCGACAACTCGAAGTTCGGCCGGAAGGCGCTCAGCCTCACGACCCCGTTCGACCGGCGCATGACCATTGTCACCGACGCCCGCCCCGCGGTCCATGTCACGCGCGCCATCAGCACCGCCGGGGCGAGCCTGACGCTTGCACGGTGAGGGCGGCGCCGGAGCGTGGCTGAATACTCAACGCTTACCGCTCGACGCTCAACGTTCAGGTGGATTTCTGCCAGCGCCAGAGTCCGGCCCTCTTGAGCGTCGAGCGTTGAACGTCAAACGTTGAGCGTTGCCCGGTGCCACTCCGTGCCGCCGCATTTTTCGCCGTTGCGCAGTTGAATTTCCCGCGCCTCCGCCCATCAGTTGGGGCCCTCCGTGGCCACCTCCCGCACCGCTGAATCCATCCGCCTCCGCGGCGTCCGGCAGAACAATCTGCAGGGCTTCGACCTCGATCTGCCGCTCGGCCGGTACATCGTCGTCACGGGTCTCAGTGGCGCGGGCAAGTCCTCGCTCGTGTTCGAGACGCTCCACGCCGAGGGCCAGCGGCGCTACGTCGAGACGTTCAGCGCCTACACGCGCCAGTTCCTCGACCTGCTCGACAAGCCGCGGGTCGACGCGATCGAGAACATCCGGC
>CAYYGV010000110.1:0-12664 GCA_964471615.1 uncultured Opitutaceae bacterium | reverse complement strand
GGGCACCGGGCAGGTTCGGGGTTGAAGCCGGCGGGAGCGCCTGATTTCTAGTCAGGGCATCCCATGTTCTCCTGGAGTTCGCCGACCAATCCGCGAATCGTCGGGATCGAAGGCTATTCGCCCGACCAGGTTCGAGCCGAGGTCGCCCGCGGCGGGCGCTTCGTGATCTACACCTACGTGGTCTCCGTGCTCGTGATGACCTTCAAGCGGCCGTCCGACATCTATTTTGTCGGCGCCGGCCAGAGCCGGGTGACGAAGGGTCTGCCCTTCACCGCGGTGTCGTTCCTCCTCGGCTGGTGGGGCCTGCCGTGGGGCATCATCTACACCATCCAGGCCCTGCACCAGAACTTCACCGGAGGCCGGGACGTGACTGAGGCCGTGCTCGCGGCTGTCGCGCCTTCATCGAGCCCTGCCGCCGTGCCGGAGCACGTCTCGCGCCCGGCCCGTCAATTCTCGGTCAAGCAGGTCCTCGGCGTCGCGGCGGTCCTCCTCGTCATTGGCGCCATCACCTACCCCGCCGTCTGCTACTTCTACGGCCAGAACCTGCCGGTCGCGTTGGTCTCCGGGGTGGACAAACCCTGCGACGTCACGCTGAACGGCGTCAGCCACCACCTCGCCCCGCACAGCGTGACGCTGCTCACGCTGCCGGAGGGCGAACTCAACCTCGAGTCGGGCGGCAACACCATCGTCCGGACCGTCGTGGGCGAGGCGTTTCTCAAGCGGCCGTTCCAACACCAGGCCGTGGTCCTCAATCCCGACCGCCTCGCGGTCCTCTACCAGGACAACATGCATTTCAGCGCGACGCCGAACAACCAGCCGACGTTGTTCACGCTGTACGCGAACCAGCCGCTCTACGTCATTGCCCGACCGGACTTTTTCTTCGTCGAGCCCCCGAAGTCCATTTCACTGCCGGCCGGCGAGAAGGACGTCATCCGCACCAGCTTTCAGAAGCTGCCGCCCCTGGAACTCACCCGCATCGCGCCGTTCCTGCACCAGAACCTCGGCGAGGACCGGTTTCTCGAACACCTCACACTGCTGGCCCAGCGCGATCCGGAGAACGAACAACTCCAGCGCGTCATCGTCACCGAGCTCAAGCCCGCCGACGCGCGCCGCCTATTCGAGTCGCGGCTGGACGTGCGGCCGGTCCCGATCGAGTGGCATCGCGCCTACCAATACCTGGTCGATCGCTCGTTTCCCGAGGTGGACCTGAAGGGCCGCTATCGGGCCTTGCTGGAGGCGAAGCCCGACGACGGCATCCTCGCCTACCTTTACGGCCGGCTCCTGCTGGATCCGGCGGAGAGCCACCCCTACTACGAGCGCGCGCTGTCCGCCGCCCGCCCCTGTGCCTACGGCGCCTATGGGCTGGCCACGGATGCGTTCAGCGACGGCCACTATCCCGAAGCGCTGGCGCTGCTGGAGCGCGCCGAGGGGCTGGGATTGCACAGCGAATCGGTGCGGATGCGCCGGCGCGACGTGCTGCTGGCCATGGAGCGCTACGAGCAGTGCATTGCCGACGACACCCAGCAGCTCATCGCCGAACCCCTCAACGAGGAGATCTTCTCGCGCCGGCTGCAGCTGGAGATGGTGCGCCACTTGATACCGAGCCAGATTCCGGGCCGGATCGCGGAGTTTGCCAGCGCCTGCCGCGCCAAGTACGGCCAGGATGCCGATCCCACCCTGACAAAACGACTGCAGGCCAACGTTGCGTATGCCTGGGGCGATGAATCCGAGTTCATCAAGGCGGCCAGCCAGCTCCAGTTGCCCGCCTATGCGTTTCAGGCCGCGGTCAGCCGGCACGACCATGCCAGCGCGGCCAAGCTCATGGGCAAGGAGCCGAAGATCCCGACCTACGGCTATTGGCTGCTGCTGGTCACCGCCGAGGCCGCCGGCGACCACGCGGCCGCCGATCGCTATTACCAGAAGGCGCTCGAAAGCCTCTCGCACGACGACCGCTTCTCGCGGGAGTGCGCCCTCCGGCTGCGGAGCGGTTCGGCCGCCGATCACATGATGGTTCGGCGGACGCCCAGCTACGCCAGCGAACTCCGGGTGATGTACACCGCCCTCGGCGCGCATTTCCCGGCGGAGCGCGAGAGCTACTACCAGCGGGCGCGGGAACTCGACCACGACCCGGGTTTTCCGCATCGCCTGCTCGTGACGGTGCGCGGTGACAAGGCGCGATAGTCTCCCGACCCGATGCGTCCCGCCCGGCTAACCCGTCTTCTGCTCGCCAGCCTTGGTCTCGCGCTGCTGGCCGGCTGCTCGGCGGTGCACTCCTGGGTGCAGCTCGGCTCGAATCATCCGGCCCGGGCCGGGGCGAGCGTGAGCGTTCCGCTCGGAAAGTAACCCCGCATGCGCGCCACGCCGGAGTCCTGCGGCGGTGCCCGGACCTGGTGGTCCGCCATCCTGCTCGGGCTGCTCGTGTTCGCCGGGCGTAGTGCGCTGGTCTTCCACGCCGGCTCGCCGGTGCCGTTCCATGACCAGTGGATTGCCGAGGCCGAGCACCTCCTCGTCCACGACGCGCAGCACACCCTGACGTGGCACAACTTTGTCGTGCCGCACAGCGATCATCTCCACGCCTCCACCCGCCTCATCGCCTACACGCTGTACCGCCTGACCGGCCGCTGGGACATGCTGGCGGAGATGCTCGTGAACAACGCCCTGATCGCCGCGGCGTTCGCCTGGCTGTACTTCCATTTCCGCCGCACCGCACCCTCCGCCTGGGTCGGCTGGGCGGCGGTGGCGTTCGGCGCCTGGCTCGCGTCGCCGCTCTTCTACGGCAACGCCCTCTGGGGATTCCAGTCGTCGATCGAGCTCTTGGTTTTCACGGCTGTCGTGCAGCTCGTCGCGGCGTGCGCGCTGCGCGGGTTCGACCGTCACTGGATCTTCGCGGTCGTCGCCGGCCTGATTGGCGTCGTCTCTTTCGGCAGCGGCGGCTTCGCCTCGGTGGTCGCGGCGCTGGTCTGCTTGCACCGCCTGCGCGAACCCGACGCCCCGCGACGCGCCCTCGTGGCGGGCATCATCGTCAATGTCGCAATCTGCGCCGGCGGCTGGCTCGTCGTGCGCCGCAGCCCGTCCTTGGGCCAGGCCGCGTTTGACCCTGGCCAGGTGCTGCACACGTTTCTGCACGCCCTCTCGTGGCCCGCCATGCAGCCGTCGTGGTTCGCCCTGTTGCTGTGGCTGCCCGCCCTCCTTGCCACCGTGATCGTGATTCGCGGCAAGGCCGGTCCTTGGCTGCCGGCCTATGCACTGGCGGTCTGGACGGGGTTGCAGATCGCGGGAGTGGCGGCCATCCGCAGCGCGCCGGTGCCGGCGCTGCCGCCGCGGTACTACGACTTCCTCGCCGTCGGTGTGGTCGCGAACGCGCTGCTCACTCCGGGCCTGCTCGCCGCCGCTGGTCAAAGACGTATCCTTCGGTTCGCCACGCTCCTGCTCGTGCTGGTCTGGGCCGCCGGTGTCGGGTTGAAGGGTTATGCCTTTGCCCGCAGCCATACGATCCACGACGTGCCGGCCCTGCGCGGCTACGCGGTTGGGCAGATCGACCTGCTTCAGCGGTATTATGCAGGCGGCGGCCGGGCGGCGCTCGAGGCGGCGGCGTTTCCGGTGCGGCCCTATCCGGAGTCGGCTTACCTGCAGGGCCTGCTCGACCAGCCGGTGATCCGCGATGCGCTGCCGGATTATCTCAAGGCTCCGCCGCCGGCCGTCGCACCGGAACTGACCACGTACCGCTGGCCCGTGGACGGACCGCGACGTTCGACTTGGCGGGCACTGGCCCTCGGCGTTGCCGCCGCCGCGGCGGTCGGCTTGATATTCCTGGCCGGCGCTCGCTTTCGGCTGCGGGTTCAGGTCGGCGCGAGCCGCTGAATCCGCCGGGCGAGTTCGACATCCTTGGCCGTGACCTTGCCGCCGGCGTCGTGAGTGTTGAGACGGACAGCGACGCGATTGTAGACGTTGGTCCAGTCCGGGTGATGATCCATCGCCTCGGCCTCGAACCCGACCCGGACCATGAACGTCAGGGCCGCGCGAAAGTCAGCCAGCGTGAACGTGCGCTCGAGTGCGTCGCGTTGAAAACTCCAGCCCGGGAGCTGGGCCAGGGCCTGCTCGATCTCGGCCGACGAAAGGGGTTTGGTCGCCATGAGGCGGAAGATGGCGGAGACGGACGGAGTGGCAAGGGCAGTCGGGTATGGAAAAGGCGAACGCCGAACGTCGGACGTCGAACGCCCAACGCCGAAGTGGTCGGGCCAACGCTCAACATTCGACGTTCAACGCTCGACGCTCAATTGGAGGCGAGCGGGATCGGTAACTTGAGCGTTAAACGTTGAGCGTTGAACGTTGAGCGTTCCCCTCCGAGACCTTCGACGTCCGATGTTCGGCGTCCGATGTTCGACGTTCGTCTTGGTATTTCCCCGCCGGGCTTGTCAAACGCCTCTCCGGCCCGCACCCTCCGGGTCTTCGCATGTCCCAATCCGCCGACCGCCCCGCGACGCATCCCCGGGCCAATGTGCCGAGCCATGTCGCCATCATCATGGACGGCAACGGTCGCTGGGCGCAGCAGCGGGGACTTCCTCGGCTCGAGGGTCATCGCCGCGGCGTCGAGACAGTCCGGACCGTGACCAACGCGGCGCGCGAGCTCGGGATCAAGATGCTCACGCTGTACGCCTTCTCGGTGGAAAACTGGAACCGGCCCCAGCCCGAGGTCAGCGGCCTGATGGGCCTGCTCGAGTTCTACCTGAAACAGGAGCTGAAGACTTTCGTGAAGGACAAGGTGCGGCTTCGGACGATCGGCCGCATCGAGGAACTGCCGGCTGGCGTGCAGAAGCATCTGCGGCACACGATGGCCGAGACCGCGCATTTCACCGACTACACCCTGGTCCTCGCGCTCAACTATGGCGCCCGGACCGAGGTGGTGGACGCCGCCCGCGCGTACGCGGCCGCGGTCGCCGCCGGCAAGGAGAAGCTCAACGACAGCTCGTGGGCGACGTTCTCGCGGTATCTCTCGACGGTGGACATGCCGGACCCCGACCTGATCATCCGCACGTCGGGCGAGACGCGGCTGAGCAATTTCCTGCTGATGCAGGGCGCCTACGCCGAGCTGGTTTTCACTCCGGTCCTTTGGCCGGACTTCACCAAAGCCGACCTCCTCGCGGCGTGCGAGGACTATGCGCGGCGCGAGCGGCGCTACGGCCTTACCGCTGAACAGGTTCGTCAACCGGCCGCCCGCGCGGCCAAATAATCCTCCCTCATGGGCAAACGCATCATCAGCACCATCATCATGTGGGGCCTGCTGTTCGCGACGATGTGGTACTTCCGCAACACCGGCGGCGTGGTCCTGGTCGCGCTGCTCTGCGTGCTGACGCTGCGCGAGTTCTACCAGCTCCTCGGCGGGGCGGGCCTCGCGCCGTTCCAAAAGCTCGGCATGGCGTTCGGCGCGCTCATCACCCTCTCCCCCTGGCTCCACGCCCAGGTCGGGCTGCCCGGCAGCTCGCACGCGATGGCGCTGGCCGTCATCGTCTTTTCCATCCGCATCCTCAGCGAACGCGATCCCACGACCCGCGTCGAGGCGCTCACCAGCACGGTGTTCGGCTTGGTCTACATCGCGCTGATGCTGCAGTACCTAGTCCGGATCCTGACCCCGCTGCCGGGTGACACCGTCAGCCCGGACGGCCGGCTGGTGCTGTGCCTCTGGCTGGTCGCAACGGCGAAGTTCTGCGATGTCGGCGCCCTGCTCACGGGACTGGCGATTGGGCGCCACCACATGGCCCCGCAGATTTCACCGAAGAAGACCTGGGAGGGCGCGGTCGGCGGCGTGCTCGTTTCGGTAGGCGTCGGCTCGCTGGTGGCCTGGCTGGGCCGCGGCGTGCTGCCCCCGCACTTCACCCCGGTAGTCGGTGCGTTTCTGGCGGCTCCCGTCGCGCTGGTGGCCATTGTCTCGGACTTGATCGAGTCGATCATCAAGCGACGCGCCGCGATCAAGGACTCCGGCGCCGGCGTCCCCGGCATCGGCGGCTTCTTCGACGTCAGCGACAGCCTGCTGCTCACGGCCCCGCTGGGCTATTTTTTGATGGCGCTGCCCTAGCAGATTGCGGATCGCGGATTGCGAATCGCGGATTGTCATTCGGCCACTCAAATGGCGGTGGGCTTTCGATCTGACCGATGCAAGTGCTTCCCGGCCGATCGGTTGAGAATCCGCGAACCGCAATTCGCGATCCGCAATCAGCCAACAGAGCTTGCCCCCCCGCCGGCCGGTCCGCCAACCTGACCGCCCCTTGGCCGTCTCCTCCTCCCAGTCCCGCAAGCGCGTAGTCCTGCTCGGCGCCACCGGCTCGATCGGTGAAAGCACCCTGCGGGTCCTAGCGGCGCATCGCGACAAGCTCAAGCTGGTGGGCATCGCGGCGCGGGCCAATCACGAGCGGCTCGCCCAGATCGCCCGGGACTTCGGCGTGCGTCACGTGGCCATCCACGATGAGACCGCCGCCGCCGCCGCGCGCGCCAGTGGAGCGTTCCCCGCGGGCACCGAACTGCTGTCCGGTCTCCCCGGCCTGGTCGCACTCGCCCAGCTCCCGTCCGCCGACCTTGTGCTCGTGGCCGTTGTCGGCACCACCGGACTCGAACCGGCGCTTGCCGCTCTCGCCGCCGGCAAGGACCTCGCCCTTGCCTCGAAGGAAATCCTCGTCCTCGCCGGCAAGTTCATCATGGCCGAGGCGCGACGCCACGGCGGCAAGCTCCTGCCGGTGGACAGCGAGCACAGCGCCGTTTTCCAATGCCTCGAGGGCCATCCGCAGGCCGGCGTGCGCCGGATCGTGCTTACGGCCAGCGGCGGCGCGTTCCGCGACTGGCCGCATGAGCGGCTGGCGCACGTGACGCCGGCGGACGCCACCAAGCACCCGAACTGGTCGATGGGACCGAAGATCACCGTCGACTCCGCCACCCTCGCCAATAAGGGCCTCGAGCTGATCGAGGCGCAGTGGCTCTTCAACCTGCGCCCGGAGCAGTGCACCGCGGTGATCCACCCGCAGAGCATCGTGCACTGCCTGGTCGAGTTCACCGACGGCGCGATGCTCGCCCAGCTGTCGCCGCCCTCGATGACCTTCCCGATCCAGCACGCGCTGCTGCACCCGGCCCGCGCCCCCGGGGTGGAGCCGGCGCTCGATTTCACGCGGCTGCTCGGCCTGGAGTTCCGCCCGGTCGACGAGCTGCGGTTCCCCTGCTTCCGGCTCGCCCGCCAGACCATGGCCGCCGGCGGGATCGCCCCGGCGGTGTTCAATGCGGCGAACGAGGTGGCGGTCGCCGCCTTCCTGGCCGGCCAGCTGCCCTTCCTTGCGATCCCGCGGGTGATCGATGAGACTCTCCAGGACGTGAAACACTTTGAACCCGACAGCCTGGCCGCGGTCTTGGAGGCGGACGGCGCCGCCCGCCGCGCCGCCACGGCGCGCCTGCGGCGCCACGCCTGAACCAACCCCGATGTTTCCCGACACCCTCTCCGGCTTCGCCTCCAACCTCTGGTCCCTCGCGCTGGTCGTGCTGTTTTTCGGCGGCTCGATCTTTGTCCACGAGCTGGGCCATTACCTCGCCGCCCGCTGGCGCGGCGTGAAAGTTGAGCGCTTCTCCATCGGCTTCGGTCCCGCGATCGTCTCGTGGCTGGGCCGCGACGGCGTGGAGTACCGCATCTCGTGGATCCCGCTCGGCGGCTACGTGCTCCTGCCGCAGCTCGCCGACCTCGGGCCGGTCGAGGGCAAGAGCACCCTCGACGTCGAGTCCCTCCCGCCCATCGCCTACCTCAGCAAGATGATCGTCTTCGTGGCCGGCGCGCTGTTCAACGTGCTGTTTGCGTTCGGCCTCGCCTGCGTCGTGTGGGTCGCGGGCCAGCCCACGATCGCAGAGTGGAACACCACGCAGATCGGCCACCTGTCGCCGACGATCCGGCTGCCCGACGGCTCCACGGCGCCGAACCCCGCCATTGAAGCCGGCCTGCTGCCCGGCGACGTCGTCCGCTCGATCGACGGCGTAGAGGTGAAGAACTTCGAGGACATCATCACGAACATCTTCCTCGGCCGCGAACGTGCCGGCGACGGCCGCCGCAAGGCCGTCTTCGTCGTCGAACGCGAGGGCCGCCGCCTCGAGCTGACCGTCTACCCGCGCCTCGTCGGCGAAGAGAATGTCCGCAGCGCCGGCATCGAGCCGTCCGAGGACCTCACCGTCGAGGCCGTCGGCCCCGGCACGCCCGCCGAGACCGCCGGCGTGAAGCCCGGCGACCGGATCGTGGCAGTCGACGGCGCCGCGATGTTCCAGCGCCTCGCTCTCAGCGAGCACCTCGCGAAGAACAGCCAGCGCCCGGTCGACTTCCTGCTCCGCCGCGGCGACGCGGACCTCCACCTGCCGATCCAGCCGCGCCTCGAGACCGATGAGCGCACAGGCTCCAAGGTCGCGCGCGTCGGCATCCGGTACCGCGACAGCATCATCATCATCCACCCGTCGCCGTTCCTCCAGATCTGGGACAATATCACGGGCACCTTCCGGACCCTCGGCGCCCTCCTCAGCCCGAACTCCGACATCGGCCCGTCCAAGCTGTCCGGCCCGATCGGCATCGCGCGCGAGCTGCACCGCCAGGCGCAGTGGGATTTCCGCCGGCTGCTGTGGTTCACCATCCTGATCAACGTGAACCTCGCGATCTTCAACCTGCTGCCGATCCCGGTGCTCGACGGCGGCCAGATGGTCTTCGCGTCGGTCGCCCGGCTCCGCGGCCGTGCGCTCCCCGCCAACTTCATCATCACCACGCAGAGCGTCTTCATGGTGCTCCTGCTCTCGATGATCCTCTACGTGAGCTTCTTTGACGTCGCCCGGCTGCGCCGCGAGTCGCGTCCGGCCGACCCGGCGCCGCGCACCGCGCCCGCGAAGCCCTAGCCCGCGCCGCATGTCGTACTGCGCGTCCCGTTTCCACACTGTGCGCCGGCGGACCTCCGAGGTCATGGTCGGCGGCGTCGGCGTCGGCGGCTCCCATCCGCTGCGCGTGCAGTCGATGACGACGAGCGACACCCAGGATGTCGCCGCCACCGTGAAGCAGTCGATCGCGCTGGCCGAGGTCGGCTGCGAGATCGTCCGCATCACCGCGCCAAACGTGGCCGCGGCCAAGTGCCTCCGCGACATCCGCGCGCAGTTCACCGCCGCGGGCTTCGGTCACGTCCCGCTCGTGGCGGACATCCACTTCCTGCCCAGCGCGGCGATGGAGGCGGTCGAGCACGTCGAGAAGATCCGGGTGAACCCGGGCAATTACGCCGACAAGAAGAAGTTCGCCGTCCGCGAATACACCGACGCCGACTACGAGACCGAGCTGCAGCGGCTGTACGAGGCGTTCACCCCGCTCGTGCTGCGCTGCCGCGAGCTCGGCCGGGCCATGCGCATCGGCACCAACCACGGCTCCCTCAGCGACCGCATCATGAACCGCTACGGCGACACGCCGCTCGGCATGGTCGAGAGCGCCCTCGAGTTCCTGCGCATTGCCGAATCCCACGGCTACCGGCAGCTCATCCTGTCGATGAAATCCTCCAACCCGAAGGTCATGATCCAGGCCTACCGCCTGCTCGTGCACCGGATGGCGCAGGAGAACATGCACTACCCGCTCCACCTCGGCGTGACCGAGGCCGGCGATGGCGAGGACGGCCGGATCAAGAGCGCTATCGGCATCGGTTCGCTGCTGTGGGACGGCCTCGGCGACACCCTGCGGGTCTCGCTCACGGAGGACAGCGTTTACGAGATCCCGGTGGCCCGCGCGCTGGCCGACAAGGCCATGTCTCTGTGGATTGCGGATCGCGGAGTGCGGATTGCGGATTCGGCGGAGAGGGCGGAGAGGGCGGACGAGATTGATCCCTACCATTTTGCCAAGCGGGAGACGGCCAAGGTGCACCTGGGGCCGGGCGTGACCATCGGACCCGAACAACCGCCGCGCGTGATCGTCCGCGCCGCGACCGACGTTGCCGACACCCTCAAACGCCTCGCGTCCGTCCGCCTTGATGACACCCCGCCCGAGGTGCTGCTGGTCCCGATCACCTCCGCCGAGGCGCTCGCCCGCCTGCCGAAGCCCGGCAAGTCGACCTTTGCGCTGGAGCTGGCCCCGGCGATCGGGGTCCAGGACCTGACGGTCTTTGCCGCCCATCTCCCACCCGGCACCCTGCTAGTCCGGGCCTTTGCCGCGAACGAGGCCACAGCCCTCACCGAGTTCGCCGCCTTTGTCCGGTCCCGCTCGCTCAACCTCGCCGTGGCGCTGTCAGCCGAGTCCGCCAACGCCCTCACCCCCACCCTCCGCCAACTCGGCGACGACCGGCTGGTGGTGACCCATCCCGGATTCCGGAATCCGGATTCCGGAATAGGTCATGCGACTGGCTCCTATCGCCGGTTGGCGCAGGTCCTACGAACCGCGGGCTGCCGGGCTCCGCTCTGGATCCGCAACACAGACGCGACGGCGGTGAAGGGCGACGGCACCTTCCTCTCGCGCCTGCTCGACGCGGCGGTCCTGACCGGGGGGCTGATGGGCGACGGTCTGGGCGACTTGATCAGTATCGAGACGGAAACCGACCCGGTGCGCGCCACCCAGCTGGCCTACAACGTCCTTCAGGGCGCTGGCGCGCGGATTTCCAAGACCGAGTTCGTGGCCTGCCCGAGCTGCGGCCGCACCCTGTTCGACCTCCAGACGACCACCCAGCGGATCCGCGCCCAGACCGGGCACCTCAAGGGCGTGAAGATCGCGATCATGGGCTGCATCGTGAACGGCCCGGGCGAGATGGCCGACGCGGACTTCGGCTACGTCGGCGGCGCCCCGGGGAAGATCAACCTCTACGTCGGCAAGACCTGCGTGCAGTACAACATTCCGCAGGCCGAGGCCGACGCGAAGCTCGTCGCGCTCATCAAAGAGCACGGCAAATGGTTCGATCCGCCGCCCGCCGCAGCGTGATCGCCACGCGCGACGCGTATCTTGGAACCCAAGACACCGTCACCGGAACGTAACCGATCCGTAACCTCGCAACTGGCTTCCAAAGCCGTCTGCAGGGCGATGTCCTCGGATAGCGGTGACACCCGGACGGAGGGCAAAACGCCGCGCTAAATCACGCCCGGCGACGCAAACAAATTCTCGAAAAGTTATGCCCAGCTCCGGTGTGAACAACTTGTCAGAAAGTTGGCCTTGAAATGCTTTTTTGGTTCACAGTTACTGCGCCCTCGTTCAGTCTTTTCATCCCGTCCGTTGGTTCTTTCACACGTCCGTTTGGCCCTGTTCCAGTGCCCGCCCGCAACACCCGTGCGTAGCCTTTGATCATTAACCGCTTATAATCACCTTACCGCTGTACTACCCACCCTCGATCAAAGCATGACTTTCGTTGCCGGCTGGAGGCCTTGAGCCCGGTCAGGCAGGACGTGCGGAGGAGTTCCCGGCGGGGCCAGTGTGAATAAAACCGCCTTTCCGTAAGTCCCCCCATGCCCTCAGCGTCCCTGTCTCCCAGTCTCTGGGAAACCGTCAAATGTGACTTCAAGGAGCTTTTCCCCGAGGACGTGTTCCAGATGTGGTTCGAGCCCCTGGTCTGCTTGGAGGCGTCGGATGACAGCCTGACGCTGGGCGTGCCGAACGACTTTGCGGCGATCTGGATCCACGACAATTACCTCGACCTGATCACCCAGCGCCTGCGGCTCACCGCCGGCCGGATGGTGAACGTGACGCTCCGCAAGGCGGACGCCTCCCGCGCCGCCACCCCGGCCCACCGGGCCGCCGAGCCGGCCCCCGCCCGCAGCCGCACCCCCGCGCGCAAGGCGGCCCGCTATGACGAGCGCCTCCCGGCCACCGGCACGCTCAATCCCCGCAACACGTTCGAGACCTTCGTGGTCGGCTCGAACAACCAGATGGCCCACGCCGCCGCCCTGGCCGTCGCCCAGGCCCCCGCGCAGGCCTACAATCCCCTCTTCATCTACGGCAACACCGGCCTCGGGAAGACGCACCTGATGCACGCCATCGGCCACGCGATCCTCCGCGCCAACCCGGATGCCCGCGTCGCCTACCTCTCGACCGAGAAGTTCACCAACGAGTTCATCCAGGCCCTGCAGGAGAACAGCCTGACCAAGTTCCGCCAGCGTTACCGTCATGTCGACGTGCTCCTGATCGACGACGTGCAGTTCCTCGCCGGCAAGGAGCGCATCCAGGAGGAGTTCTTCCACACCTTCAACGACCTGTTCGAGTCCGGTAAGCAGGTCGTGCTTTCCAGCGACCGCCGCGCGAGCGAGATCCAGAAGCTCGAGGCGCGCCTCGTGTCCCGCTTCGAGTGGGGCCTGCCCGCCGACATCCAGGCGCCCGATTTCGAGACCCGCGTCGCGATCCTCCGCACCAAGGCCGCGAGCCTGAAGTTCGACCTGCCGGAGCCGATCCTGAACTTCATCGCGCAGAACATCTCGAAGAACATCCGTCGGCTCGAGGGCGCGCTCATCAAGGTCGCCAGCTACTCCGCCCTCACCAACAAACCGCTCGACCTCACGACCACCGAGGCGCTCCTCCAGGATGTCCTGATGGAGCAGGCCCAGAATATCCTGACGATCGAGACGATCCAGAAGCGCGTGGCCGACCACTACCAGATCCGCCACAGCGACATGACGAGCAAGCGGCGGCCCAACAACATCGCCATCCCGCGCCAGA
>CAYYGV010000109.1:0-12763 GCA_964471615.1 uncultured Opitutaceae bacterium | reverse complement strand
AGGCGCTGGACCGGCTCCGGGCCGGGATGCAGGCGTCGATCAAGGGCAAGGATGATGTCATCGACCAGGTGCTCGTCTGCCTCGTGGCCGGCGGCCACCTGCTCATCGAGGACCTCCCCGGTGTCGGCAAGACGACCTTGGCGTATGCACTGGCCCGTTCGATGGACTGCCCGTTCTCGCGCATCCAGTTCACGAGCGACCTGCTGCCGGGCGATGTGACCGGCGTGGCGATCTACGACGAGACGGCGAAGGAGTTCGTCTTCAAGAAGGGCCCGGTGTTCGCGAGCGTGGTGCTCGCCGACGAGATCAACCGCACGACGCCGAAGACGCAGTCCGCGCTGCTCGAAGTCATGGACCGCGCCCGGGTCACGGTGGACGGCGTGGCTCATCCGGTCGGCGCGCCGTTCATGGTGTTCGCCACGCAGAATCCGGTCGACTACGAGGGCACCTTCCCGCTGCCGGAGAGCCAGATGGACCGCTTCCTGATGCGGCTGCAGATGGGTTACCCGCAGCCGGCCGACGAGCTGGAGATCCTGCGGATCGCGCGCATGAGCTACGACGCGATTGCGGCGAAGGCGGTCGTGACGCGTGACGAAGTCGTCCGACTGCAGGCGCTGGCGACCCAGGTGTACGTCGAGGACAGCGTGCTGGATTACCTGCTGCGCATCGTGACCGCGACCCGCTCCGAGGCCGAGTTCAAGGCCGGGGTGAGCGTCCGCGGCGGACTGGCGTTGCGGGCCGCGGCGCAGGCCCGCGCCCTGCTGAACGGCCGGGATTTTGTGCTGCCCGAGGACGTCTCGGAACTCGTGTGCCCGATTCTGGCGCACCGTTTAGCCCTGACTCGTCAGACCAGTGACGCGCTGGAGGAACGGCGTCTCGTGGTCGGGATCCTGCGGAGGATCTTGGCGGCGGTGCCGGGACCGAGCTGAGCTTCTCTTGAAACGCCAAATGCCAATTGCCAAACGCAAAATAAATCTCAGGCGGTAAGGTCAAAGGCACCGAGAGAAATTGGACCCTTCGAGAGTGCATCGAATTGCTCGAGTTTTATTTGGCGTTTGGACCCTGGCGTTTGGCGTTTGCCCCGGGCCCTTGGCATTTGGCCCCTGGCGTTTGGCGTTTTGAAAGGATGTCCACTTCCGCCTCTAGTTCCGTCCGTCTGGGTCCTTGGAACCGCCTGCTTTGGGCGCTGGTGTTTCCGCGGCGCCACCAGCGGATCGTGCCGACAGTGTCCGGGACGTTGCTAATCAGTGTGGCGCTAGGCATCGGCACGGCCGCGTACAATTCGGCGAACAACATCCTGTTCATCACGCTGGCGGTGCTGCTCGCGTGCCTGGTGCTCAGCGGCGTGCTCTCGTGGCTCAATCTCCGCGGCGTCGAGTGGCGGCTCGACGTGGCACCGCCACTGAGGGTGGGGCATGTGGCGGTGGTCTCGCTTGGCCTCCGGAATAGTAAGTCCTTTCTGCCCACCTACGGGCTCTGGTTCGACGTCGAAGCCAAGCCGGAGCAGGACGGTCCGCCGGCGGTGGTAGAGTCGACGATCACCGGCAAGGGCATCGACGTGCGGGCGGCGCTCGCCAAGGCGGAGGCCGTGGACGCGCGTGGGCAGTTGGTGCTGCGCGAGCGGCTCGATCCGCGCGGCGAGGTCCGGCTCGACTGGACGTTCCAGCCCGTTCGGCGAGGGCGGCTGCTGGTCGACTTGGTCGGCGTCGGCTCGCTGTTCCCCTTCGGATTTCTCCGCAAGACCTTCAGCACCGAGCAGCGCGCGGAGCGGCTGGTGTGGCCGGCCGCGGTGGAATATCGCCGGCACGCCGCGGCGTCGGAACGGCTGCCCGCGGGAAGCGAGCGGGCGCCGCAGGCCGGCAGTGGCGGCGATCTCTGGGCGCTGCGACGCTACGCGCCCGGCGACTCGCACCGGCTGATCCACTGGAAGGCGAGCGCCCGGTCGCAGACGCTGCTCGTGCGGCAGTTCGCGGCGGAGAGCACGACCGGCTTCGCTCTCGCGCTGGACACCAGCGCGACCATCTGGACGCGGCCCGAGCAGTTTGAGCTGCTCGTGAGCTTCTGCGCGACGCTGGCCGAGGATCTTTTCCGGCTGGGCCAGTTGGAGTCGGCGCGGATCGATGACGAGGCGCCGCGGCCGATGCGGCGCGTGCGCGACCTCGAGCAATTCCTCGACCGGCTGGCCGTGGTGCAGCCGCGAACCGAATCACCGGCGGGCGGCGGATCGACCGCGCGCCTGCGCAACGTGCTGACCTTCACGCCCGACGGGGCGCGCGGCGTCATCGCCATCGTCAATGGAGAAAAGGCGGCCTCAGCTTAATCTCGACGAGCTGCACCAGCTCAAGTGGCTGCTCGGCGGCGGGCTCGTCCTGCTGTCGGTCGCCACCGTGTTCTACCTCGATGTCGACGCGTGGACCCTGATGGCGCTGACGGCCGCGGGCGTGCTGGCGGTGCTGGCGAGACCGGAATGGCCGGCCCGGGTGCCGGTGATCGTCCATCGCCTCGCGTTTCCCGCGATCGTCGCGCTGTTCGTCGGCGACCTCTGGCGCACCGGGGAGATTCTGCCGGCCATCGTGCGCCTCGACATCCTGCTGCTCCTGTACCGCGGCACGAGCTACCGGCAGAAGCGCGATGACCTCCAGGTGATCCTGCTCGGGCTCTTCCTCGTGGTGGTGGCGGGCGTGCTGACCGTGTCGCTCGTGTTCGCCGCGCAGTTGGTGCTGTTTACGGCATGGGCGCTGACCTACCTGCTGTTAATCACACTCGTCGAGTCGGCGACGCCGCCCGCACCCACCGCCGCGCCGCTGCCAGTGGGACCGCCGTCATGGACGCACCTTCGCTGGAGTGCGCTGGCGAGCCGGGTGCGGGCCGTGACCGACTGGCGCGTTGCGGCGCTGGGAGCCGGCCTGTTTGCCGGGGTGGTCGTGATCTCGGCGGCGCTCTTCCTCGCGATCCCGCGATTCCAGCTGGAGAACAGCCTGTTTCTCGAGCGGTTCGTGACGAAGAAGGCGCGGTCGGGCTTCAACGAGACGATCCGCTTTGGCGAGGTCACGGAGATCATCCAGGACGACAGCGTCGCGGCGAACATCGACGTGACCGACCGCTCGCAGATCCCGGGCACGCCGTACTGGCGCATGCTGGTGCTCGACGACTACCGCGACGGGACGTTCAAGCTCTCGCCGCTGCTGCGCAAGGCGGCCTTCGGCAACGAGCGCACCGGCGCGGTCGTGCGCGGTTCGCAGCGTCCCCGGCTTCGGCTGCCAGTGTGGACGTTCTACCTCGAGTCAGGCATCAGCCGGTACCTGCCGCTGCTGGGCCCGTTCGAGCAGCTCCGCTTCACAACCATCCAGAATTACCGGACCAGTCCGGCCGCGGGACTGGTGGCGCTGCGCGACGAACCGGCGACGATGACCGCCTACCGCGTCGAAGGCATGCTGACCGGCGATACTGTGCCGGACCCAACCTTTGCCGAGTTCATTAACAAGCCAAGAACTCCGGGGCCCCTCGTGTCCGGGGAGCTGTTGCGCAAGGTCGACGTGGGCGAGCCGGACCGGGCGGTGCTGCGGCAGGCCGTGGCGGAGATCACGGGCGGGACGACGCTCCCGGTAGCGGAATTCGCCGGCCGGACGATTCGCTGGCTGGCCCAGCGTCACGCGTACACGCTGCGTCCGGGAATTCCCGCTGGACCGGGCGATCCGTTGGTGCGGTGGATGAAGACGGGAGGTGGCGGCAACTGTGAGCTCTTCGCCGGCTCATTTGTGCTGCTGGCGCGGACTGCGGGCTTCTCGACGAGAGTGGTGACGGGCTTCAAGGGCGGCACCTGGAATGGGTATTCCAACAACTTCACGCTGCGTAACTCCGACGCGCACGCGTGGTGTGAGATCTTCGACCCGGCGGCCGGGGCGTGGCGGCGGGTGGACCCGACGGTCGGTCCGGCCGGGCCGCAGGAGGAGGTTCGCGGCGAGGCCGCGCTTGCCCGGCGGACGGACACCAGCTGGTCGGCCCGCTTCGACAGCCTGCGGGTGTTCTGGTACCGGCGCATCGTGAACTTCGACCAGCGCGCGCAGGTCGAGACCCTGAAGGCGATCAAGGACGCCACCGAGGACTCGGGGCGGAAGCTGCGCGAGCGGATCGCGGAGCTGCTGCGCGGGCTTCGGGAGTGGCTGGCGCAGCCGTGGGATGTGCGCCGGATCGCGCGGGTCCTGGCGGTGGCGGTGGGCGCGGGCGCGCTGGTCTGGGGCTGGCGCGAATACGTGGGACCGTGGTGGCGTTTTGGCCGACGCTCGGTGCGGAGCGGCAAGTCGGACCCGGTGCGGCGCGAGGCGTCGCGCTGGCTCCGCAGATTCGCGACGATTGGAGAGCCGACGGCGGAGGAAGTCGCGGCCCGCGACGAACTGCTGCGGCTGCGGTTCGGGGCGCGGGAAACCTGGCCGGAGCCAAAGGCCGTGTTCCACCGGGCGCGCCGCGTTTGGCGGGATTCACGACGGCAGCGGACCGTGAGGCCTTCCTAGAGGAGTGGGGTCACAGAGAGCACAGTGGAGGCACTGAGATCACAGAGGAAATTCTATATCGGGGCTCAGCGGACGCCATCCGCCTGAACCGCTCTGTGCCCTCTGTGGCTTCTCAGTGCTCTCTGTGACCCAACCCCAGCCACCAACTGCCGGATGGTTCGTTTACTCCGGCTTGGCCGGGGCGACGAAGGCGGACGGGTGGGCCTGCTTGTCGAAGTACTTCTTCAGGATCGTCGCGGCAATGGGCGCGGCGTAACGACCGCCGCCGTATTCCTCGTTGGGCGTGTCGCCCTCGATCGCGACGGCCACGGCGATCTGCGGATTATCGAGCGGGGCGAAGGCGATGAACCAGGCGACGTTCTTGCTGCCGGGAATCTGGGCCGTGCCGGTCTTGCCGCCGTAGCGGATCCCCGGGATCTGGTAGTCGGGCAGGGCGAGGGTCTTCGCGGCGGTGCCATGGGTGACGCAGCCTTCCATGCCGGCGAGAAGCGCCTCGCGCTGCTTGGGGGTGAGGCCGATCGGCTCGGTGTGCTGGACCGGCGCATCCTCCCGGTGGAGCAGCGTCGGCTTGGTGTAGGTCTCATTGCGGGCGACCGAGGCGACGAAGCAGGCCATGTCGAGGGGCGTGACGAGCACGTCGCCCTGACCGATGGCCATGTTGGCGGTATCGCCCGGATACCACTTTTCGCCGCGGACCTTCTGCTTGTAGGCGGCGTCGGGGATGACCATGCGGCCGGTCTCGTGCGGCAGCTCGATCCCGGTCTTCTGGTCGAGATGGAAGCGGCGCGCCTCGGCGGCGATGACCTCGGGCCCGCGGGTCGCGGAGGTGCGCCAGCCGGCCTCGTAGAAATAGATGTCGCAGCTGTCGGCGATGGCCTCGGGCAGGAGCACCTCGCCGTGGTGGCCCTTGCCGTTGTAGCAGACGAAGTCGCGGTTGAACTTGTGGAGCCGGCCGTCGCAGTCGACGATGGGCACGTCGGGATCCACCGCGCCGGCCCGCATCGCGGCGATCGAGGTGAGGATCTTGAAGGTGGAGCCGGGCGGGTAGGCGCTGCTGATCGCGCGGTTGGCCCAGGCCTTGCGCGCCTCGATGTCGGCGATCGTCTCGTGATTGGGCCGCGGCGTGAAGCGCGTGAGGTCGTAGTCGGGCTTGCTGGCCATCACGAGCACCTCGCCGGTCTTCACGTCGAGCGCGACCGCGGAGCCGATCATGTCGTCGCCCGCGATCTTCTCGATGGCGTCCTCGGCGGCGCGCTGGAGGTCGATGTCGATGGAGGTGGTGAGGTTCTTGCCCTGCACGGGCAGGCGCTTCTCGAGCGGGGGGTTGATCTTGTAGCCGGCGGGGCTGACCCGGAAGATCGAGCCGCCGGCCTCGCCCTGGAGCCGCGTGTCGAAGACCTTCTCGAGCCCGTCGCGGCCGATGGTGCCCTTCATCTTGAAGGTCTTGAGATCCTCGCCCGGGAAATCCTCAGCGGTGATCTCGGTCTCGACGCCGACGTAGCCGAGCGTGTGGGCGAGCGACGAGCCGAACGGGTAGTAGCGGGTGCTCGAGGCGTAGACCTGCACGGGGGACTTCACCGGCAGGCCCTCGACGAGCTTGGCGTACTCGGCGGGCTCGAGGTCGTCGATGAGCGTGTACGGCAGGAGCAGCTGCCGTGCGAAGTGCTTCCGGAGGTCGGCGCTGTCGACCTTGACGTCGCGGTGCAGGATCCGGTTCACCTGGTCGAGGTACCGCTGGACGACGCTGACGCGGGCGATCTGGTTGAACTGGTCGCGGGTCGGGAGGTCCTTGTCGCCGGCCTCGGCGTAGTTGCGGCGGATGACGCGGGCCTCGTTGATGAACTCGGAGCGCAGCTCGTCGAGGTAGAGCACGACGGCGAAGCGGGGGCGGTTGCCGACGAGCATGCGGCCGGACCGGTCGTAGATGTTGCCGCGCGGCCCGGGCACGAGGATGCGCCGCTGGTTCTGCACGCGCTCGTTCTCTCGGTGGCGCTCGGTGTTGAACAGCTGCTGGTACGCGAGGCCGGCCGCGAGGATCGTCAGCAGGACGAACACGACGAGATAGAAAAAGATGACGCGCGGCTGGTAGCTCTTGTGCGACTCGACCAGGTTGCCGGAACGGTCGGCGAGATTGGTGTCGTTCGTGGCCATGGCCGGGTCAGGCGAGCGGGTCGCGCTCCACGCGGGTCAGCACGAGGGTCCGCATCTGCAGCGCGAAGAACCACGGGGCGACCAGCGCGAGGAAGAGCTGGGAGCAGACCAGGTCGAGGATCAGCCGCGGCCAGAGCTCGCCCGGCGACGGCCCGCGGCCCACCAGCGCGAAGGACAGCACGAGGAAGAGCGCGAGGTTGATCAGCAGCGCGACGATGACCCGCGCGACGGTTTCCTCGCGGGGCAGGCGGTCGCGGATGTTGAACACCACCGCGTGGGCCGCCGCGAACAGCAGCAGATGCGTGCCGAACCGGACGGGCTCCGTCGCGTCGCACAGCAGCCCTGCCATCAGCACCGCCGCCAGCCCGTCGCGCAGCGGCAGCATCAGCGCGGCGTAAGCCACGAAGAGCCCGCCGACGAACAGGAAGACCTGCGCCGGCCCCAGCAGATGGTTCACCTGCGCGACCAGCACCCACAGCACGAGCAGGGTGAGGAAGGTGACAAGGGTGCGGCGCATGAGGCGTTAAGCTCTAGGCTTGATGCGTGGAGGCGGCGGTTGAGGGCCGGGAGGGGCCCACCGCCTAGAGCCTATTGCTCATTCAGCGGCACGAGGACCGTGACCTCGGTGAGGGCGGAGAGACGCGGGTCGAGCTGGACCTCGCCGGTCTTGTAGAGGCCGTCGAGGCTGGGCTCGACCTTGATGATGGTGCCGAGGTTGAGCCCGGGCGGGAAGACGCCGCCGAGTCCGGAGGTGACGAGGCGCTTCGGCATGGTGGGGCTGGCGTAGACGCTGAGCGGGACGAACTCGATGACGCCCTTGGGTGCGTCGAACGAGGTGTTCACGCCGCCCTGGAAGCTGATGGGCTGGTTCTCGCCCTCGACGACGGCGGCGAGGCGCACGCTCGGGTCGCTGATGAGCTCGACGGTGGCGGTGTAAGCGTAGACCTCGCTCACGCGGCCGACGACGCCGCCGGCGAAGATGACGGGCGCGCCGACGGTGACGCCGAAGTTCCGGCCCTTGCGGATCACGAGACGCTGCCACCAGCCGGAGAAATCGCGGCGGACGACGCGCGCGTGCTCGGACCGGTAGTTCGCGTAGGCCGGAAGTTTCAGCAGTTCCTCAAGACGGGCGATCTCGGCCTGGAGGCTGAGGTTCTGCTGCACGGCCTCCTCGTACGAGGCGTTGAGCCGCGCGAGGTCGCGCCCGGCCTCGATGAGCTCGCTGTTGGAGTGCAGGCGGAGCGTCCAGTAGTCCTGCAGGTCCCGCGCGTACGAGGCGGCGACGGAGAGTGGCGCCTGCAGCTCGAAGAACGTGGCCCGGGTGAACGTCTTCACCGCGACCGGGACCAGCAGCCAGGCGAGCGCCACGAGGGCGAGCGTCAGGAACGGGCGGGCTTGGTCAAAGCGCTTGGGCACGGTGGTGGCGGGAAGTAACAGGCATCAGGGACCAAGTATCAAGAAGGCTTCCGCGGCCGGCGGAATCTGCGCCCGGTCACGTGGCACCTGCGACCTGGACCCTCCCGGTGCGGCGCACCGGGCTACACGTGCTGCATCAGCCAGGCGAGGTCGTTGAGGACGGCGCCGGTGCCGTTCGCGACGGCGGAGAGCGGGTCGTCGGCGACGGTGACCGGCAGGCCGGTCTTCTCGCTGAGGAGGCGGTCGATGCCCCGGATCAGGGCGCCGCCGCCGGCCATCACGAAGCCGCGGTCCACGAGGTCGGCGGAGAGCTCGGGCGGGCAGCGCTCGAGCGTGACGCGGACGGCGTCGACGATCGCGGCGATCGTGTCGCTGAGGGCCTCGCGGATCTCCTGGGAAGTGATGTGGATCGTCTTGGGCAGGCCGGCCACGGAGTCGCGGCCCTTGACCTCCATGGTGAGCTCCTCGTCGAGCGGGTAGGCGGAGCCGACGCGCATCTTGATCTCTTCCGCGGTGCGCTCACCGATGAGGAGATTGTAGGCGCGCTTCATGTAGTTGATGATCGCGGCGTCGAGCTCGTCGCCGGCCACGCGGATCGACTTGGAGAAGACGATGCCGTTGAGGGAGATGATCGCGATCTCCGTGGTGCCGCCGCCGATGTCGACGATCATGTTCGCCGCGGGCTCGTCGATCGGGAGCCCGACGCCGATCGCGGCGGCCATGGGCTCGGGAATGGTGATGACGTCGCGGGCGCCGGCGTGGAGGGCGGAGTCCTTGACCGCGCGCTTCTCGACCTCGGTGATGCCGGACGGGATGGCGATGACGACGCGGGGCGGGGCGCGGAAGGAGCCGCTGCTGACCTTGCGGATGAAGTAGCGGAGCATGGCCTCCGTGACGTCGAAGTCGGCGATGACGCCGTCCTTCATCGGACGGATGGCCGTGATGTTGCCGGGGGTGCGGCCGAGCATGCGCTTGGCCTCGTCACCGACGGCGCGGACCTTGCGGCTCACCGTGTCGAGCGCGACGACGGAAGGTTCGCGGAGAACGATGCCCTTGTCCTTGACGTAAACGAGCGTGTTGGCGGTTCCGAGGTCGATGCCGATGTCGTTGGAGAAGTAACCGAGGAGGTTGGCCATGATAGCTGGTTGGGGCTGTTTCCGCCGACGGAAACGAATCGGCCAACGCGCGGGGTGTCAACGCGGTAAAGCAGCCGGTGGCGCCGCGCGCGGCGCGGCATGTATCAGGTGTCACGTAACACGTGACACGGACCAGTCCGTCGCCGCGGCCTTTTCTGAAACCTTGCGATCCCCGGCAGAATGCCTCTCATCGCGGCGAGACTGGGGTTGGCCGGCCGCGGTGCGGCGGCGGGCTCCGGTCCGCTTCCTGCTTTCCCGATTTCCTCCCTGTCGCCATGCACGGCCTCTATCTGATCCAAGACCTCGCAGTCATCCTGGTGGTCGCCGGTCTCGTGGGCTGGCTGTGCCAGCGGATCGGATTGTCGGTCGTGGTGGGCTTCCTGGCGGCCGGCATGGTGGTCGGCCCGTACACGCCGCCGTTTTCGCTGGTGTCGGACCCCGAGCGCATCGAGACGCTGGCCCAGATCGGCCTGGTGTTCCTGATGTTCTCGATCGGGCTGCGGCTTAGCATCCGGAAGCTCCGGCGCCTGGGCGCGTCGCTGGTGTTCGCCGCGTTCGGCGGGGCGATCCTGGTCTATTACCTCACCCGGCTGCTAGGGCTGGTCCTGCACTGGAGCACGACCGAGACGCTGTTCCTTGCGGGCATGCTGATGGTCTCGTCCTCGGCGATCATCAGCAAGATTCTCCAGGAAACCGGCGAGAATCACGAGCGCTCGGGCCAGCTGGCCATGGGCGTGTCGGTGCTGGAGGACGTGGTGGCGGTCGTGATGCTCACCTTGCTGAACTCCTTTGTGCAGCTGGGCGGGGCGGGTCACGGCAAGAGCGCCTCGCTCGGCCAGACGCTCGGCACGCTCGGCGCCTTCGTGGTGCTGGCCGGCGTGGGCGGCCTCCTGCTGGTGCCCTGGCTGCTGCGGCGGATGAGCATTTCGGCGGACGAGGAACTCCAGACCCTGGGCATCGCGGCGCTGCTGTTCGGTCTCGCGGTGGTGGCGACGCGGGCGGGCTACTCGCTCGCACTCGGGGCATTCCTGCTCGGCACGATCGTGGCGGAGACCTCGCACCGGCATCAGGTGGAGCGGACCTTCGAGGGGATGCGCGACGTGTTCAGCGCGGTGTTCTTTGTGGCGATCGGCATGCAGATCAATGTGAAGGACCTGATCGGGTCCGCCGGCCTGATTGCGGGCGTGGCGGCGTTCACCCTGCTGGCCCGTATGCTGGCGTGCTCGACGGCGCTGACGATCATCGGCACGACGCCGAAGGACGCGCTGCGGACCGGCTTGGCGGTGACGCCGATCGGTGAGTTTTCGTTCATCATCGCGCAGCTGGGCGTGACGGCGGCGGTGGTGCCGCCGCGGTTCTACCCGCTCGCGGTCGGCGTCTCGCTGCTGACGACGCTGGTGGCGCCACTCGTGGTGCGGCGGTCGCCGGTGATCGCGGACGCGCTGCTGGCGCGGCAGCCGCGTTGGCTGGAGCAGGGGTTGCTCTACTACCGCAGCTGGCTGGAGCAGCTGCAGGCGCAGGCGAAGCGCAACCGCCTGTGGCAGCTGAGCGGGAAGCGCTTTGTGCAGCTGGGCATCGAGGTGCTGCTGGTCAGCGGCCTGCTCGTGTTCTCCAGCCAGATGTTTGTCGCCACCGAGCGTTGGCTCGGGCCGGACCTGCTGTTCCCGAACGGACTCCGGATCCTGTTCTGGATTGGCCTGTGCCTCGTGCTGCTGGCGCCGCTCGTGGCGATCTGGCGGAACGTCTCGGCGCTCTCGCTGCTTTACGCCCAGGTCTCGGCGATGGGACAACCGCGGGCGGAGCAGCTGGCGCGGATGGTGGAGACGGTGCTGAAGTCACTATCGGCCACGGCGATTTTCGTCTGGCTGTTCCTGCTGTTGCCAGAGGAGGGACGCACGCGGTGGGTCCTGATCGCGGTGGGCGTGGTTGTGCTTGTGACCGTGGCGGTGCTGTGGCGGAAGCTCGTCTATTGGCACAGCCAGCTGGAAGTCGAACTGCACGAGGTCATGACGTCGGCGGAGACGAAAATGACCGCGACCTCGGCGCCGTGGCTGCA
The DNA here is from genome assembly GCA_964471615.1 of uncultured Opitutaceae bacterium. Classification (GTDB taxonomy): domain Bacteria; phylum Verrucomicrobiota; class Verrucomicrobiia; order Opitutales; family Opitutaceae; genus Opi-474. Next base: position 1,493 of record CAYYGV010000109.1, on the reverse strand, counting down.
GGCGCACGGGGACTGGAACCTGCACATGGTGGACTGCGTGCTGCCGGACCTGGCCGACGCGCAGGGACGCAAAATCTCGGAGCTGGACCTGCGGACGAAGTTCGGGTGCTCGATCGTGGGCATCGAGCGTCAGGGCTTCATGATCCCGCTGCCGACGCCCGACTCGGTGCTCTACCCGCGCGACCGCGTGCTGCTCATGGGCACGACGGAACAGGTGAAGGCGGGGAAGGCGTTCCTCGGGGCGGTCTCGGGCGCGGCGGATGCGCTCTACGAGGAAATCATGATGGAGTCGCTGCCAGTGCCGATGGGAAGCCACGTTTCCGGCCGGACGCTCAGCGACCTTTCGCTGGCGCGGACGCACGGCATCCAGGTGGTGGGCGTGAACCGGCGCGGCCTGCGCATCCTCAATCCGTCGGCCGAGGAGCACCTCTACGTCGGCGACGAACTGCTGGCGCTCGGCGCGCCAGCGCGGATCCACGACTTCAAGACCTGGCTGCGCGACACGGCGGCGGAAGTGCCGGGAAGACACGATTGAGGAAAGACCGGGACGAACGCCGAACGCCGAACATCGGACGCCGAACTTCGAACGTTGGACTTTGGACGTCGGATGGAGGCGGGGGGGGGAACGCTCAACGTTTGACGTTCAACGCTCAACGTTCAGGGCTCAGGCCTCCTTGAGCGTCGAGCGTTGAACGTCGAATGTTGAGCGTTCTCCGGGCACAAAAAAGCGCGCCCGGATTCGGGCGCGCTGGGCGTCTGACCTGGCTCGAACTCAGTTCGTGCCGTGGGTCTTGTTGGCGTCGGAGGATTTCGGGGCCTCGGAGGGCTTCTTGTCCTCTTCCGGGTCGTCCCGGCTGGCCTTCTTGAATTCCTTGATGGACTGGCCCAACCCGCGGGCGAGCGAGGGGAGCTTGGTCCCGCCGAACAACAGGAGGGCGAGCGCCAGGATCACCAGGAGCTCCGTGCCACCGATGCCAAACGCGGCGAAGATTGCGGGAAGAGTAGCCATGACGCGCAACCTATCCCGGACCTCCCGCCTGTAAAGCGGGAAAGCGGGAACGGGAAACGGCGGCTTGCGCATGCCGCGCCCACGACGCGGGTTGCGGATTCGCGCGGCCGGCGGAGCGCAATTTGCGCCCGGCAATTGCCAAATTCCGACCAGCGGGTGGATGGCAGCTGAAAGCTGACCGTTGAAGGTTGAAAGACGGTCGGCGCAAGCCGGGGCAGGGAAATACCTCCGCCCGGGAGCGGCCGGCTTTCAACTGCCGACTTTCAACCTTCAACTTTCCCTCAAGGCTTCGGCAGCGGGAAGCCGCTGGGCGCCTGGGGCGGCGGGGGCGGGAAGCCGGCGGGCCGCGGGATGCCGCTGGTGGCGGCGACCTTCATGAGATTCTGCGCGTTGTCGATCTGCTCGGCGTCGAAGAACCCGTGGAGCTGGCGGATGCGCGTCGGGTGGCGCATCTTGCGGAGCGCCTTGGCCTCGATCTGGCGGA
>CAYYGV010000108.1:0-12912 GCA_964471615.1 uncultured Opitutaceae bacterium | reverse complement strand
GAGCGCCTGGTTTGGGACCAGGAGGTCGCGAGTTCGAATCTCGCCGCCCCGACCAGCGCCGGCGTCGCCGGCGCTGGTCGGTAGCAGCGAGTAGCGTGTAGCGGGTAGCGAGCATACCAAGCACCCAATGTCTCTGCGCTAGATTCCTGCTCGCCACCCGCTACTCGCTACCCTACAGCGCCTTATGCGTAGTCTGAGAAAGTCCCTGCCGAGTTGGCGAACCCCTAGCCAACCCGGCTCCCAGCGCTTAGTCCTTCGTATTCCATCGCTTGCCGGAGTTCGGACCTTCCCCGACCGTGAAGGTAGCATTCAGCCGCGCCAAGCGGAGTCGGACACCTTCCGTGTGTTCGGTGTGTTCCGTGGGCAGCCCCCCCCTTTGATCGTGGACTGAATTCCACCTGATTTTCCTGACAGGATCGTTCTGGTTCAGGCGCGGTCCGGGCGCATCGCTTCGCGGGGGGTTTGGCCGGTGATGCGGCGGAATTGGCGGGTGAAATAGTTGCTGTCGTTGAAGCCGACCGCCGCGCTCACCTCGCTCACGCGGAGGGTTCCACTGCGCAGGAGGTGACGGGCCTTGTCGATGCGCATGCGGATCAGGTAGTCGAGCGGCGGGCGGTCCATGATCGCCCGGAAAGTGCGGAACAGCGAGGTCGGCGACATGCCCGCGACATTCGCCAGGTCGCGGATCGTGAGCGGCTCGGCGTAGTGGCGCTCGAGGTGGCCCAACACTTTGCTGATCTGCGTGACCGGCCGCGCGACCGGCGGAATCTTGTCGGTGTACGCGCGCGACAGAAACCCGATCATCCGCATGAAATGCGCCGTGGCCATGAAGTGACAGCCCAGCTCCCGCTGCGCCAGTTCCCGCTCCGCCTCGGCGACGATGTTGAGAAACCGCCCGAGGTCCTCCATCGAGAGCTTGAGCCGGTTCTTGAACCGCTCCCGCTGGCGCAGACGCGGCTCGACCTCGAACAGTGCGTGATAACCCGGCAGCGCCCCGAGGTCCGCGTTCGGCAGCCGCAGACGCGAAGCGTCGTACAGAATGTTGATCAGCGAGAGCCCCTCGGTGCGCGGGTAGCAGTGGCTCATGCTGGGCAGCACCACAAACACCTCGCCCACCCCGATCTCGTATTCCTCGTTGCCCACGCGGTGCGTCGCGCGGCCGCCGACGATCACGACCAGCTCCTCGAACTCGTGCGCGTGCGGCACCTGCCCCGGCAACTGCGATGGCACCCGCATCACCCGCAGCTTGTGCTGGGGGTCTTCGAAAAACTCGGCGGCTTTCAGGCGCCTGATCGTCCGGCGCGGGGTAGTGGACCGAGGCATCGTGTTTGGTAGGATCGTGCTGGTTTTTGGTAAATCCGTCAAGGCGGCCACCGCGAGGTTGCGCTACCCTCTCGGCCCGTTCTCGATCCCATTCTCCACCCCATCAGCCCCGGACCCATGAAACCCTTGCGAGTCGGTGTCGTCGGATTGCGCGGAATCGGCCAGATCCATGCGAAGGCCCACGCGGACAATCCTCTCTCCACGCTCGTCGCCGTGTGCGACGTGATCAAAGCCCGCGCCGACGAGGTCGCGGCCCTGCACAAGGTGAAGGCTTACCTCAGCCTCGCCGACATGCTGGACGCGCACCCCGACCTCGACGTGATCGATGTCTGCACCGGCGGCTTCGAGAACGGCGGCTGGCACTTCGAGCCGACCATGGCCGCGCTCGCGGCAGGCAAGCACGTGCTCGTCGAGAAGCCGATCTCGAATGACATTGGCGAGGCGCGCGAGATGGTGCGGTTCGCCGCGGAGAAGGACCGCTACCTCGGCTGCAACCTGAACCACTATTTCACCGAGCCGGCGCGCATGGCCCGCGAGCTGATGGACGGCGGCAAGATCGGCGAACAGATCTACTGTCTGCATCGCATGGGTTTCATCGGCGGCGCCGCGACGTACGCGCCGGGTGGCGGTCCCAACTTCGACGGCTTCCCGTACGCGCACACCAAGGCGTTTCTCGCGCATCCGTTCAGCCTGATGCGCCACTTCTGCGGCGACATCACGCACGTGCAGGCGTTTATGGACCGCCCAAGTTTCCGGCGCGGCGTCGGCGACCTCATGATGTCGATCGCCAGCGTCCACGTGCGGTTCACGAGCGGTGCGATGGGTTACATGTTCAGTTCGCGCGGCGACGCCACGATGGGCCAGGGCGGCTGGTGGAGCTTCGAGCTCGGCGGCACGAAGGGCACGTTCCTGATCGAGAACTGCGTCGAGAAACTCACGTACTTCCCGGCCCCGAAGGCGGGCGACAAGCTCGGCCTCGGCGAACAGCCGGCCCCGGTCGTCACCGACACCGGCGCGAAGGACTTCGGCATCACGTTCCCTGCGCGCATCAAGGCGTTCCTCGAGGACGTCTCTAGCCAGGTGCCCAAGCATAAGCTCCGCGCCTCGGGCCGCGACGCGCTCGCCACGCTCGAGTACACCTTCGCGGCGATCGAGTCGCACGAGCAGGGCGGAGTCCTGGTTCGCCCGCATCCGCTGCCGCCGCTGAAGCGCGACCTGCGCGATCAGTAACTCGGCCATCAGCCACACGAACATCTCGTCCAGAATTGTAGCCGAAAAGAGGCGCAGAATGCACAAGAGCTCTTCGCTGCAGCAGCCGAGCTGGATTGATCTGCGTCTTTTGCGCCTTCTTGCGGCCACTCCCTAAACAACCTCTCCAAGAGAAACGCGTACCATGAAACTCGGAGTTAATTCCGTCCTGTTCGGCGGCTACGACATGGCCACGGCCTTCCGCAGCATTCGCTGGGCGGGCTATGAGGGCATCGAAATCTCGGCCATCAACGGCATGAGCGAGCATCTGGTGCTCGAGCGCTGGCAGGCCTGCGCTCCCGTCATCAAGCAGCTCGCTGCGGAGCACGGGCTCCAGTTGCTCGCGATGGAACAGCCGAGCCAGGAGCCCGACGTGATGGAGCGGGCCATGCAGGCCGCGGTCGAGATCGGCATCCCGATCATCAACTGCGGTCCCGGCGGCAAGAGCAACGAAGCCGGCTCGCTGGAGCAGGTCATCGATTCCCTCGGCAAGCTGGCCGACCGTGCCGCGCACTATGGCGTCACGCTCTGCGTGAAGGCGCACGTCGGCGCCGCGGTCTACAACACGCCGACTACGCTGAAGGTCCTGAGCGCGATCAGCTCGCCGGCCTTCGGCCTGGACATGGACCCGAGCCACATCCACCGCGCCGGCGAGAATCCGGTCGAAGCTCTCCGCGCCGTGATCAAGCGCGTGAAGCACGTCCACATCCGCGACTGCCGCGGTCGCCAGGCCGGCCCGGGCAAGCCGGAGGAACAAGCGAATGGTCGCGGCGAGATCGACCTCCTCGGCTACCTGCGCGTTCTACACGAGAATCACTACACCGGTCCGGTGGATCTCGAGATCATCGGCGCGAAGGAATATCCGCTCGAGCGCTGCGGCATGATCGCCGCAGAGGCGCGCGGTCACATGCAGGCCTGCCTCCAGGCCTGCGGCGCCCGCTAGTATCGAGCTGCGTGACAACCGGGTTTACCTCTTGAAAACGGCGGTCCTCGGCTTCGCTCACGCCCATGTGGGCTTGTACTGCGACGTCTGGCGCAACCAGCCTGACCTCGGGGTCGAGGTGACGTCGGCCTGGGATCACGATGCGGCCCGCCTCGCCGACGTGACCGCTAAGCGGAGCCTCCGCGCTTTCGGCGACGTGAACGAGATCCTCGCCCAGCCCGGCCTCGAGGCCGTGGTGATCGGCGCGGAAACCTCGCGGCATGGCGATCTCGTCGTGGCCGCGGCGCGGGCAGGCAAACGCATCGTCCTCCAGAAGCCGCTGGCCCTCACGCCCGCGCAGGCCGACACGATCGTGCAGGTGGTGGCGGAGACCGGCGTGCCCTTCACGCTCGCGTGGCAGATGCGCGTGGATCCGCAGAACCTGCGGATGAAGCAGCTGATTCAGGAAGGGACGCTCGGCCGGGTCCTGATGGTCCGGCGCCGTCATGGCTTGAGCACTCACCTGTGGGCGGGGTTCGAGAACTCCTGGCACGTGCGGCCGGAGCTGAACCGCGGCATGTGGGCGGACGATGCGGCGCATGCGGTGGATTTCCTGTACTGGCTGCTCGGCCGGCCCAGCAGCGTCTTCGCGGAAGTCGACACGCTCGTGAACCCGAAGATTCCCGACGACCAAGGCATCGCGGTGTTCCGCTATGCCGACGGGACCTTTGCCGAGGTGTGCAGCTCGTTCACCTGCGTGGCGGGCGAGAACACGACGGAGATCGTCGGCGAGAACGGCACCGTGATCCAAAACTACGGCGACGCCCCAAGCTGCCAGGCGCCGCGCCCCGAGCGGGCGGTTGGATTGAAGTGGTTCCTGCGCGGTGGCCAGGCGTGGATCGACAGCGGAATCCCGTCACCGGCCGGCCATGGCGAACGCATCTCGGGACTCGCCGCACCGCTGGCGGAGTTTCTCCATGGACGCCGTCCGCCGATCGCCACGGCAGCCGAGGGACGCGACGTCCTTCACCTCACCCTTGCCTGTCACGAATCGTCGACCACCGGCCGACGCATCAACCTCCCGCCCAAACCTCCCTCCCCATGAAAAGAAAGCCCAACATCCTCTTCTTCGGCATCGATAGCCTGCGGTCCGACCACATGAGCCTGCATGGCTACCCGCGCCTGACGACCCCGCACCTCGACAAGTACCTCGCCGGCGGCACCGTCTTCGAGCGGCAGTACAGCCCGCACATCCCGACGACGCCGGGCTATTCCTCGATGTTTACCGGCATGGACTGCTTCGGCACCGATGTCGTGGCGCTGCGTCACCAGGGCGGCCTCGGCACGCACGTGAAGACGCTGGCCGAACTCCTGGGTGACGAGGGCTACGCGACGACCTGCGTGGGCTTCAGCGCGAATCCGGCGTCGCGTGGCTTCCAGAAGTACATCGACTTCACGGGCTGGGGCTCGTGGTCCGAGGGCCGGAGCCCGAAGGCGGAGAATCTCAACGCCGTCACGATCCCCGAGCTCAAGCGCCTCGCCGCCGGCAAGCAGCCCTTCTTTCTGTTCATGCGGCACATGGACCCGCACTCGCCGTACCTGCCGCCCGGACCGTTCGAGCGGATCTTCTACGGCGGCAATGAACTCGATCCGAAGAACCGGTCGCTCGAGCCGGTCTACAAGTTCAAGCCCTTCTGTGACTACTTCGCGAGCTGGTTCCCGCCGGGCTGCACGGACAAGGACTATGTCGTCGCGCAGTACGACGGCGCGATCGCCTACATGGATGCCTGCATCGCGGACATCCTCGCGACGGTCGCCTCGCTCGGCATCGAGGAGGAGACGCTGGTGGTCGTCACGTCCGACCACGGCGAGACGCTGTACGACCACGAGTGCTGGTTCGACCATCATGGTCTCTACGACACTACGCTGGCGGTTCCGCTCGCGTTTGTCTGGCCGGGCAAGGTTCCGGCCGGAGTGCGCGTCAGCGATTTCACGCAGCAGAAGGACACCACGCCCACCCTGCTCGACCTGATCGGCCTGCGTCCGAGGATCAAGTTCGACGGCCGCAGCCTCGTGCCGTTCATGCGCGGCCGCCGGCTCCCGGCGCAGAATGAGTTCTACATCACGGAAGCGACCTGGATGCGGAAGCACGGCTGGCGCACGCCGCGGTGGAAGTACATCGAGGCCCTCGAGCCGGACTTCCACTACAAGCCGCAGTTCGAACTCTACGATCTCGTCGCCGATCCCGAGGAGAACCACAACCTCGCGAAGCGCCGGCCTGACATCGTGAAGAAGCTGCGCGCGCGGATGCTCAACCACATCGCGAAGCGCGAGAAGGAGACTGGCCGGACCAATCCGATGTACACCAACCTCCAGTGGCACGGAAAGGAACACGGCCCCTACGAGTCATCCGACCAGGCGTACAACGAGATGTACATCGGCTCGCCCGAAGGCGCGAAGCTCCTCCAAGCCCGCGAGCTCCAGCGCCAGCGCGGCTGCAAGAAACTCTGACCCACGATTAGCCGCAAAGAGGCACAGAAGGCGCATAAGGACCCAGACCAATCCCTGATGGCGATGCGACCGACCATTCCAACCGAGCGCAGAACGGTGAAACCGTCCACCGGCCACCGTCCTCCGCCCGCTGTCCACGGCCCACCGTCCACCGTCGAGGCCGACCAGGCCTAGCACGCCATGCTGGTAACCGTCATTGGCCGGGGTCACTCCGGCACGCGCGCGATGTCGCACACGCTGTCGGCCAGCGGCGTGTTCATGGGTGCGCCGCTGAATGTGTCGGGCGATCTCCTTCCACCGGAAGACATGTACGAGGCCTGCCGGGTTTTCGCGCCTCACGTGCCGTGGCGCGGCGGGCTCGACTGGGACTTCTCGACTGTTGCGCAGCACCCGATACCGGCAAAGTTCAAGGCCCTCATCCGCTCCTACCTCCGGAGCGTCCAGCGCAGTCGGGCGAAGCACAAGGGTTGGAAGATCCCCGAGACCACGCTGGTGGCGCCGTGGATCTACCGGATGTTTCCGGAGGCGAAATACATCTTCTGGATCCGCGATCCGCGCGACTGCATCCTCGGCGCGCACATCACGGATGATCTCCGGGACCACGGCATCTCGTATCCCGAGACGGCTGATCTCATCCGGCGCCGGGCCATCTCCTGGAAATACCAATACGACCTCGTGCAGGCCACACCGCGACCGAAGCACTGGATCGAGGTGCGCTTCGAGGACTTCGTGCTGCAGCAGGAGAAAACGCTGAAGCGCCTGGAGAAATTCCTCGGCATCCCGCTCGCGCGCATCCCGGTGCGGCCCGAGACGGTCGGACGGTGGAAGAATGACCCGACGCCGACGCAGTTCGATTTTCTCGTGCCGGCGCTCCAAGCCTACGGTTACGAATTGCCTGCCAAGTCCCCCCGGCCGAAAGGTAAATCATGCTGAAGGTCTGTGTCATCGGAATGGGTCACATCGGCAACCTGCACGCGCGCATCTACCGCGAGAACAAGCAGGTCGAGCTGGCCGGCGTCTGCGACCTCCTCCCGGACCGCGCCCACGCCGCCGCCAAGACGCACGGCGCTAAGGCCTATCTCGACGCCGTGTCGATGCTGGCCGAGGTGCGTCCCGACATTGTCAGCATCACCACCGCTGGCGTGGAGAACGGCAGCGACCATCACCGTCCCACGATCCAGGCCCTCGAGGCCGGCGCCCACGTCCTGTGCGAGAAGCCGATCTGCAACGACATCGCAAAGGCGGAGGACATGGTGAGCACCGCCCGCCGCCTCAACCGTTGCATGGGTGTCGATTTCAACCATCGGTTCACGCCCGCCGCGCGGGTGGCGAAGCGCTGGCAGCAGGAAGGCCGGCTGGGTCACCTGCTCTTCGTGAACGTAAGCATGTGGATCATGAACCGGAACGAGACGTCACCGTGGTTCCACATCAAGTCGCTGCATCCCCACACCGTCGACCTGATGCGGCACTTCTGCGGCGACGTCGAGGCGGTGCACTGTTTCGCGACGAAGGCGCCGGGACGGAAGATTTGGAGCACGGCCACGATGAGCCTCCGATTCAAGAACGGCATGGTCGGCACGCTCGCCGGCAGCTACGACATCGAGCGCGGCCATCCGATGGAACGCTGCGAGGTGGCGGGCACGGGCGGCCGGTTCGTCATCGACGACATGTGGCGCGAAGTGACGCTCTACCCAGCCGGCAACGGCGAGAAATCCGTCTACACCAATCCGGTGTTCGGCGGCATCCGCGATTTCGACGACACCTTCCGGAACCGGATCAACACCTTCGTCGAGCAGATTGCCGCCGGGGCCAAGCCGGACGAGATCGACGGTAGCGGCGCCGACGGCCTGGCTGCGCAGAAGGTGCTCGATGCCGCCGTCAGGTCAGTCGAGACCGGCCAAGTCATTAGCCTAACCTAGCCGCGCGGGGCGCGAGGATTGACGAGGCTGGGGTCACAGAGGGCACGGAGAGTGCACGGAGGTCACCGAGGCACGATCTAGTGCAGAGACCGGTGTGCTTGGGCCATCTGATCACTCTGTGCCCCTCCGTGCCTCCTCTGTGCTCTCTGTGACCCCACAAAAAAACGCCCGGCTTTCAGCCGAGCGCTTTCAACCTTCAACTCTCCCTTGGCTTACTTGCCCGGGAGCTTGATCGCGGGACCGGCGTTGGCCGCCGGGGCCGTCGCCTGGCTCGCGGCCGGCGTGCTGGCGCGGAGCATGAACACGCGCTGCGTCCACGGGCTGACCGGGTCGAGCTGCATTACCTGCTCAGAGTATTTCTGGACGTCGTCGGCACGGCCGAGCAAGGAAGCCAGGCTCGCGAGCTGGTAGCACGCCTCGATGCGGGTGGCCTTGGCCTCGTTCGCGTCGGCGGCGATCGCCTTGAGGGCGGCCTCGCCCTCGGCGTCCTTGCCGGCCTGGATCTTCGACATCGCGGCGCCGAGCTTGGCGCGGCTCGCCAGCGGACCCGTCTTCAGGGTCGAGACCACCTGCTCGTAACCGGAAATGGCGTCGGCCGACTTGCCCGCGGCATAGGCGTCGTCCGCGACCTGCAGCTGGGCCACTGCGGCCAGCGCATGACCCGCATGCGAAGCGGCGAAGGCCTTGAGCTTGTCGGGGGTCGTGGCAGCGGCGAACTCCTTCTCAATGTCCAATTCCTTCTGCGCCTCCACATAGTCCCAGACGCCCTTCGCGAGGACGCCGAGGATGACGATGCCGACGCCCACCATGATGGCCTGGCCGTTCTTCTGCCAGTAGTCGCGCAGGCGGTCCTCAAACGTCAGGACGGCCGGGGTCGCGGCATGGGAATGGTCACCGGCGTGCGAATTGGCCGGGGTATTGGCGGGCGTGGTCATGGCAAGTGTTGAGAGAAACGGAAGGGGGACGAAAGCAAAACGGCCGTGCGGTGTAAATGATGGAAAAGAGAGCCCAGCGGCAGAGCCGCTGGGCTCGTAGCGCGTAGCGGGTAGCGAGTAGGTTACTGGCTCTGAGCACGCTGTTTGCGACGGTACGTCGGCTAAACATCCACAGGCATCTCCGCGGATCACGCGAATGGACACGGATAATCGGACTGAATACGCGTCCATCCGCGTAATCCGCGGGAAGTCCGGAATCCGTCTGCGCCTCTTGCGCCTTTTTGCGGCCAAAACCGATCGGTCCGGAGCTAGTCGAAGACCACCGTCTTGTGGCCGTAGATCAGGACCCGTCCCTCAAGATGCCACCGCACCGCTTGCGCGAGAACGGTCTTCTCCAGGTCGCGGCCTTTGCGGATCAGGTCCTCGACATCGTGCCGGTGGGTGACCCGGGCGACGTCCTGGTTGATGATCGGGCCCTCGTCGAGGTCGCGGGTGGCGTAGTGCGCAGTCGCGCCGATCAGCTTCACGCCGCGGGCGTGCGCCTGATGGTACGGCCGGCCGCCGGCAAACGCCGGGAGGAAGGAGTGGTGGATGTTGATGACCGGGCGTCCGAATTTCTCCAGGAAGTCTGCCGAGAGTACCTGCATGTAGCGCGCGAGGATGACGAGGTCGGCATTGAGCTCCTTCAGCAGCGCCAGCTGCCGGGCCTCGGTCTGCACCTTCGTGTCCGCCGAAATCGGAATGTGATGAAACGGCAGCCCGTAGCCGCGGGCTAGCACCCCCATGTCGGCGTGGTTGCCGGCAACCGCGACCACATCCCCGGCGAGCTCACCGGCCTTCCAGCGCAGCACGAGGTCGTGGAAGCAATGGTCGGCTTTCGAGACGAAAATCACCACGCGCGGACGGTCCACCGAGGATTTCACTTGGACGTTCATGCCCAGGCCGGCGGCGAACTTCCGGAATTCCGCGGCATCGGTGGCGTCCTTGCCCGGCTGCGGCTCCCACTCGACGCGCTGGAAGAACACGTTCGCCTCCAGGTCGCGATGCTGGTCGGCGTGCAGGATGTTGCCGCCGTGCTCGAAAATCCAGCCAGACACGCGCGCGACGAGTCCGGGTTGATCAGGGCCGTGGAGGAGAGCGACGAGGGTGGAAGACACGGGAGGAATTACGATTTACGAGTTACGATCTACGATTGGCGGACGCAAGCGGTTGCAGGGGGACGCTGGAGACTAGGCTGTCATATAGGGCGGCATGAGATGTCGGCACCGCAGGCAAAATAAACACCTACGATCGCGCCAGCACCCATCCCTCACCCCGCGATGTCTAGTCAGACCAGAATCCCAATCGTCAATCGTAACTCGTAAATCGGAAATCCCGCTCAGGGTATCAGCAGCACCTTGCCCGTCGTGCTGCGGCCCTCGAGGGCGCGATGGGCCTCGCCGGCGGAGGTGAGCGGAAAGGTGGCGCCGATCCGGACCTTGAGCTTGCCGGCGGCGACCCAGGCGAACAGGTCGGCGACCCGCGCCCGCAGTTCCTCGGTGGTGCGGATGTAGTGGTTGAGCGTGGGGCGGGTCAGGTAGAGCGAGCCCTTCTGCGCCAGCACCAGCGGCGCAAAGGCCGGGACGGGACCGCTGGCGTTGCCGTACGAGACGAACAAGCCGCGCGGACGGAGGCTGTCGAGGGTGCCCTCGAAGGTCTGCTTGCCGACCGAGTCGTACGCCACGTCGACACCCTGTCCATTGGTGAAACGCCGGGCCGCTTCGGAGAAATTCTCCCGCGTGTACACGCACACCGCGTCCGCGCCGGCCTCGCGCGCGAGCGCCGCCTTGGCGTCGCTGCCGACCGTCGCGAGCACCCGGGCCCCGCGCATCTTGGCGATCTGCGTGAGCAGCAGGCCCACGCCGCCCGCCGCGGCATGCACCAGGGCGGAATCACCGGCTTTCAGCGGGAACGTGTCCGTCGCGAGGAAATGCGCGGTCAGGCCCTGCGACAGCAGCGCGGCCGCCGTCCGCGTGTCGAGCCCCGCCGGGATCGCCATGGCCTTGTCGGCCGGCACCAGCGTCTCGGCGGCATAGGCGCCGATGGCGTGGGTCGTCGCGACCCGGTCGCCGAGATGAAACCCGGAGACCCCCTCGCCCACCGCGGTCACGACGCCGGCGGCTTCCATACCCGGCAGGAACGGCAGGCCGACCTTGTAGAGTCCGGTGCGGAGATACGTGTCGATGAAGTTCACCCCCGCGGCCTCGACGCGGATGCGCAGCTGGCCGCGGTCGGGGGACGGCACGGGAATGTCGTCAAGCTGGAGAACCTCGGGGCCGCCGAGCTGGTGGACGCGGATGGCAAGCATGGGGAATTTTCGATTTACGAGTGACGGTTGACGATTTCTTGGAGTCCGAGGAGGCAGGTGGGGTATTACGGCTACCGCGGGGCGGCGCCAAAGGCAACGATGCGATCCTGTTTGGCCTCAACGATCACCCTATCACCTGCGGCGCCATCGGCGCGTCGGAATCCCAATCGTAATTTAAAAATCAAACCACGTTCACGTTGCCGCGGTACTTCTGAATCGGGCGCACACCGACCTCCTTGTGCTTGAGGGCGATAATGCCGTCGGCGGCCGCCTCGGCACCGGTGAGGGTGGTCATGAGGCAGACGGTGTGGGCGTAGGCGGCGGCGCGGATCGCGTTCTCGTCGCGGCGCGGGATCATGCCGCCGGGGGTGTTGATCACCATGGCGATCTGGCCGTTCTTGATCATGTCGACGGCGTTCGGGCGGCCCTCGCTGAGCTTGGCGAGGCGTTTCACCGCGACGCCGGCGTCGGCGAGCACCTTGGCGGTGCCGCTGGTGGAGTAGATCGTGAAGCCGAGCGCCTCGAGCCGGCGGGCGAGCGAGACGGCCCGGGGCTTGTCGCTGTCCTTCACGGAGAGGAACACGTTGCCCTTCACCGGCAGGCCGGGCTTCACCGCCGCCTGGGCCTTGGCGTAGGCCACGCCGAGATCGTCGTCGATGCCCATCACCTCGCCCGTCGAGCGCATCTCGGGACCGAGCGTGATCATCGAGCCGGGGAACCGCACGAACGGGAAGACGGCCTCCTTCACGCACCAGTGCTTCGGGGTCTGCTCGCGCGTGAAGCCGAGCTCCTTGAGCTTGCGGCCGGTCATCACCTGCGCCGCCAGCTTGGCGAGCGGAACGCCGATGGCCTTGGCCACGAACGGCACGGTGCGGGACGCGCGGGGGTTCACCTCGAGCACGTAGAGCTGGCCGTCCTTGATCGCGAACTGGACGTTCATCAGGCCGACGACCTTGAGCTCGCGCGCCAGCGCGTATGTGGCGTGGCGGACGGTCGCGAGCATCTCGGCGCCGAGCGTGTGCGGCGGCATCACCATCGAGGCGTCGCCCGAGTGCACGCCGGCGAACTCGATGTGCTCAAGCATGCCGCCGATGACGCTGGTCTCGCCGTCGCTGATGCAGTCAACGTCGAGCTCGATCGCGTCCTCGAGGAACTTGTCGATCAGCACGGGCTTGCCCGGCATGACATCGAACGACTGCCGGATGACCGCGTTGAAGTCCTCCTCGGTGTAGACGATGAACATGCCGCGACCGCCGAGCACGAACGACGGGCGAAGCAGCACGGGGAAGCCGACCTCGTGGGCGAACGCGAGCGCCTCGGACTCGTTGAGCGCGGTGCGGTTCGCGGGCTGGCGCAGGTCGAGCTTGCGGAGCACTTCCGCGAAGAGCTTCCGGTCCTCCGCCAGCTCGATGCTCTCGGGCGAGGTGCCGATGATGTTCACGCCATGCGCCTTCAGCGCCGTGGCGAGGTTGAGCGGGGTCTGGCCGCCGAACTGGACAATCGCGCCGTCGCACTTCTCCTGCTGGTAGATCTCCAGCACGTCCTCGAGGGTCAGCGGCTCAAAATAGAGGCGGTCGCTGGTGTCGTAGTCGGTCGAGACCGTCTCGGGGTTCGAGTTCACCATCACGGTCTCGATCCCGATCTCGCGCAGCGCGAAGCTCGCGTGGACGCAGCAGTAGTCGAACTCGATGCCCTGGCCGATGCGGT
>CAYYGV010000107.1:0-12996 GCA_964471615.1 uncultured Opitutaceae bacterium | reverse complement strand
CGTCGAACTCGGCCAGCGCGAAGCTGTCGCGCGGGAAATGCGCCGGCACCCAGTCGAGGATCACGCCAATCCCGCGCTGGTGCAGGTAGTCCACCAGCCAGGCAAAGTCCTCCGGACGGCCGAAGCGGTGCGTCGGCGCGTAGAAGCCCGTCACTTGGTAACCCCACGAGCCGTCGAACGGGTGTTCCGCCAGCGGCAGGAACTCGACGTGGGTGAAGCCCATCTCGGTGACGTAGTCCGCCAGCAGCGGGCCGACCTCGCGGTAGCTGAGCGGACGATGCGCGTCCTCGGGCTTGCGCCGCCACGAGCCGAGGTGGACCTCGTAGATCGACACGGGATGGTCGGGCCGGCCCGCGGCGGCCCGGCGTCGCTCCATCCACTGGTCGTCGTGCCAGGTGAAGTTCCGCGTCTCGCACACGACCGAGGCGTTGTTGGGAGGTGCCTCGAAATAGGTGCCGTATGGGTCGCTCTTCAGCCGCACGTGGCCGGCCTGGTCGCGGATCGCGAACTTGTACAGCTCGCCCTCGCCCAGCCCGGGCACGAACAGCTCCCAGACCCCGGACACACCGAGCGACCGCATCGGGTGGTAGCGCGTGTCCCAGTGGTTGAAGTTGCCGACGAGCGAAACCTGCCTGGCCGCCGGCGCCCAGACGGCGAACGAGACCCCGGGAACCCCCTCGATCACCCGCGGGTGGGCTCCCAGCTTGTCGTAGGCGCGGTGCTCGGTGCCCTCATTGAACAGGTACAGGTCCTGCGCGCCCAGCGTCGGGAGAAACCCATACGGGTCGAAGAACTGATGCAGCTCGCCGTTCGGCCGGGTGACCCGGAGCTGGTAACGAAAGACCTTGGGACGCTTCGGGACGAAAATCTCGAAGAAGCCCTCGTCCGCGAGACGCTTCATCGGCCAGGCCTCGCCGGTGGCCGGATCGACCACGGCGCACTCCGCGGCGTCGCGGAGGAAGGCGCGCACCACGACGCCGGAGCTCCGGCCACGCTGGTGGGGGTGCATGCCCAGCGCCGAGTGCGGCGACGCATGCGTCGCGTGAAGCAGGGCGTGGAATTCAGGCTTGGCGAGGATCACGCGGGATTTGGTCCGATGGTGCCGCGCCCGCCCGCCCCGGTCTAGCCCGTATTTTTCAGCCCGCCGCTGATCCCGTTGATCGTCAGTTCGACCACGCCGCGCACCGCCTCGGCCTCGTCGGGCGAAAGCGCCGGCTTCGCGCGGAGACGGCGGAGCATCTCCACCTGGAGGTAGTTGAGCGGATCGATGTAAGGATTGCGGAGCTCGACCGAGCGCCGCAGCACCGGCTCGTTCGCGAGGAGCTGGCGCTGGCCAGTGACCGCGAGCACCGCGGCCTCGGCCCGCGCGAACTCGGCCGCGATGATGGAGCCCACGCGGCGCCGGACCTTCGGGTCCTCCACCAGGCCCGCGTAGAGCGACGCGATTCCCATGTCCGCCTTCCGCATCGTGAGCTGGGCGTTGTCGATCAGGGTCTGGAAGAACGGCCAGCCCGCGTGCATGGCCCGCAGCAGCCGTCGGCCCTTGGCCCCGCGGCGGAGCACCGACTCGAGCGCGGTGCCGAGGCCGTACCAGCCCGGGAAGTTGAACCGGCTCTGCATCCACGAGAACACCCACGGGATCGCCCGCAGGTCGGCGACGCTCTGGGTGGCCCGCCGGTAGGTCGGGCGCGACCCGAGCTTGAGGTTGCTGATCTCGTCGATCGGCGTCGCCTGCCGCCAGAACACCAGGAAATCCGGATCGTCGTGCACCAGCGCCCGGTAGGCGGCATTGCCGGCGTCGCTCATCACGGCCATCGCCTCACGCCAATCGGCCGGGATCATCGCCGGAGTTTCAGCGGCGTGGGTGCCCAGCATCACGCCATAGGCCATCTGCTCGAGGATGCGGTGCGCGAGGTCCGGGTCGTGGTACCGGGTCGAGAGCACCTCGCCCTGCTCGGTCACGCGGATGCCGCCGTCGCGCAGGCCCGCCGGCTGCGCCAGGATCGCCTTGGCCGCCGGGCCGCCACCCCGGGCGATGCTCCCACCGCGGCCGTGGAAGAGCGTGAGTTTCACCCCGTGCGCGGCTGCGACCTCGGCGATCTTCTCCTGCGCCTCGTAGAGCGCCCAGTTCGCTGTCAGGTAGCCACAGTCCTTGTTCGAGTCGGAATAGCCCAGCATCACATGCTGGTGCGCCGGGGCCGTTCGGTTCGGCAGCGTGAACAGCGCCTGCAGCACCTCCGGCGCCCGCACGAGGTCCTCGAGTGTCTCGAACAACGGCGCCACCGGCAGCTTCGCCCCGGCGAGCTTCTGGAGCAGCTCGACCTCCAAGACGTCCGACACGCCGTTCGTCATGCTGATGATGTACAGGCCCATCGCCTCCGGTCCGAGCGTCGTGGCGGCGCGGCCTGCGATCACGAGCGGATCGAGCACGTGGCGTGCGGCCGGCGAGAGTTTTGCCATGGTCGCGGGCGGCAGCGCAGCCAGGTCAACCAGCGCGGCCAGCAGCAGCTTGACCTTCTCCGCCTCCTCGAGCCGCGGATAAAACGGCTGGCCCAGGATCTCCGCCACGGCGGCCTCGTGCTGGGACGAGTGCTGGCGCAGGTCGAGCCGCGCCGTGTGCAGGCCGAACGTGTCCAGCTGGTCGGCCATCGTCCGGAGCTCTCCCCCGGTGAGCAGCGCGCCCTTCCCGGCCGAGAGACTGGCCCGGATCGTCGCGAGGGTTTCCTCCACGGTTCGCCGGTCGAGACAGGCTCCTACGGTCTCATCGGCGGTGAGCAGCGCGCCGTCGCGCACCTCGCCGACCGCCTTGGCCAGCCGCTCGCGGAGCACGCCCAGCAGGAGCCGGTACGGTTCGTGGGGGTACCGGCGGCCCAGTTCCTCGAGATGGGCGGAGAGATGCAGATTCTGGCTGAGCTCTTGGCGCAGCGCGGGCACCACCGAGTCGCGCCGGTCGCTCACGGTCAGCGTGCGCGCCAGCCCACGCGCCGCGAGCCGCAGCTTTTCGATGGCGAGGCGGCGGTGCAGGAGCAGCACCTCGGCCGTGACCGGCCCGGTCACGTTCGGGTTGCCGTCGCGGTCGCCGCCAATCCACGAGCCGAACGACAGCCAGCGGCGCGGAGCCTTTACGCCGGGAAAATGCCGGGCCAGGGCACGCTCGAGGTCCGCCTGCAGCCGAGGTAGCGTGTCGTAGAGCGTGGTGTCGAAATACCACAGGCCGGTCTTGGCCTCGTCGGTCACCTCCGGGCGGGCGGCGCGGCTCCGGTCGGTCAGCCACAGCGACGCGATCTCGCGCTCGACGCAGTCGGGCTCGAGCAGCTCGGTGTCCGCCGTGAGGCCCGGCTGCGCGCGCACGCGAAGCACCTGGCCGAGACGCTGGAGCTTGGTGAGCAGCGTGCGGCGCTTGGACTCCGTCGGATGGGCGGTGAAGACCAGCTCGATCGCGAGCCGGTCAACGATGGCCTGCATGCGGGCGGCATCCACCCCGCGGGCCTTCAGCTCGCACACCGCGGCCTCGATGGACTCGCGGCGCGGCGCGCTCGCGGTCCCGGCGAAGTCCTGCGCGCGGCGCCGGCGCAGGAGATCCACCCGGAAGTTCTCCTCGGCGAGATTCACGAGCTCGAAGTAGAGCGTGAAGGCCATGGCCTGGTTGAGAGCGGCCTCCGGCGCCAGCTTGGCCACCGCGGTTCCCAGCTGCCGCTCGGCCGCGGCGTCGCCGGCGCGGCGGGCCTTGGCGAGCCGGCGGAGGCGCTCGACCGTCTCAAACGTCTCCTGTCCCTCGACCCGGGTGATCACCCGCCCCAGCGCCCGACCCAGCTCGCGAACGTCCTGACCCAACCGGCCGATTTCCCGGATCGCAGTGGAACGACGTGCGGTGGATTGGGTCATTGCGCCGCGCGAACGATGACCTTCCCGCCGATGCGGCAAAAGCCAAAAACACCCGTAAGCCACATTCTGCGCGGAAGCTTGCTAGCGCGCGCGGCGAACCCTTTGCTCCGGCCGTGATGTGTCGCCTGCGTTTCCTCCTCCTCGCTGCCTGCCTGGGCACCGTCGCCGCCTTCGGGGCCGGCGCGCCGGCCCAACCCGTTTTCACGAGCGAGGAACCCACCTATTTTGACGGCCGGACCAACGAGGCCGTCGGCATCGGCCACGCCCAGCTGACCTATGGCGACCTAATCGTCACGGCCGACGAAATCCGCTACCGCACCGATGTCCGCGTGGTGGTCGCAACCGGCCACGCCACCTTCACGCGCGGCGCCCGCCGTCTGCTCGCGGACAAGATCACCTACCATCTCGAGGAGGGCACCTACGAGGTCGAGAACCTCCGCATGGGCGAGTTTCCGGTCTACCTGACGGGCTCAAGCGCCACCGGCGACCGGACCACCCTGACGGTCAAGAACGCCGAGGCCACGGTGCAGGAACCCGGCCCGTTCATCCCCACCCTCCACGCCGACCGCCTGATCTACACGCCCGGCCAGCGACTGCGGGCCGAAAGCGCCAACGTTGGCGTCGGCGACGTGCGACCGGTGATCTTCGGCCAGTTCCAGCAGAACCTGAAGGAGCCGCTCATCTCATACGTTTCGCTGACCGGCGGCTATCGCTCGTCGCTCGGCGTGATCCTCGACGCCGGCCTCCACCTGCCGGTCCAGCCCGGGCTCAAGCTGGGCGGCGACGTCGGCTTCTATAGTCACCGCGGCGTAATGGTCGGACCCTCCGGCACGTACGAGGGCACGGACCCCGAGGCTCAGCTCCATGGCTTCTTCAAGTCGGGCTTAATCCAGGACCACGGCAATCGCCTGACCGATGTGCTCGGCCGCCCGGTGCCCGCGAACCGCGGGTTCATCACTTGGGAACATCGGCAGCTCATCACGCCCGACCTGACGCTCACGGGACAGCTGAACTATTGGAAGGACTCCGAGATCATCCGCGATTTCCGGCCCGACGCGTTCTTCCCGGTCCAGCAGCCGGACACCTTCCTCGAGTCGGTCTATGCCGGGGACAATTTCCTGGTCTCTCTCTTTGCGCGCTTCCAGCCGAACTCCTTCCAGACGGTGCAGGAGCGCCTGCCTGAACTGCGGTTCGACCTCCTGCCGATCACGCTTGGGCCTGGCATCACCGAGCGATTCAACGCCTCCGTCGCGGTCCTGCGCAATGACCCCGCCGGCGCCGGCTCGGGCCCGACCAGCCGGCGGTTCGACGCCTACTACGCCTTGAGCCGGGTGTTCGCGCCGAACAATTGGCTCACCTTCACCCCGGTCGTGGGCGGACGGCTGACCCACTACGGCGAGGCCACCGGAGGGCGCAGCACCTACACCCGCGCCCTGGGCGAGATCGGTTTCGACGCGGCGGTGCGGGCCAGCGCGGTCTACGACTACAAGAATCCCGCCTGGCACATCGACGGTCTCCGTCATCTCGTCACGCCCCGGCTCAGCTACCGCTACATCCCGCAGGCCGACAAGGGCACGCCGTACATTCCGCCGGTCGACACCCAGACCTTCAGCACCTACCTCCAGCCGCTCGGTCTCGGGGCGATTCGCAACATCGACGAGGTGCAGCGCACGAACACGCTCCGGGTCGGCCTGGACAACACGCTGCAGACGCGCGACGACGAGTACGGCTCGCGCGACCTGCTGGTCCTCAACTTCGCCGCCGATTTCCGCTACGACCGCAAGCCGGCCGACCGCGAATTGTCCGAGATCCACACCGAGTTCGCGCTGATGCCGGCGCGATGGATGCAGCTCGACGCGTACACGAGCTTCGCCCCGCAGACCTTCAAGCTGCGCGAGTTCAACACCGGCCTCACGCTCCACGACGGTCAGGCCTGGTCGGCGCGGGTCGGCAGCAATTTCCTGCGGCACGAGCTCGACAACTACCAGTTCGACGCCGTCGCGCGCCTCAACGAAGTCTACGACGCGGTGGTTCGCCTCGAGTACGACATCCGCAAGCACCGCTTCAACGAGCAGGCCTACGGCTTCCGCCAGAAGATCTCGAACGTGTGGCTCGCCGAGTACACGTTCACGCTCTACGACGGCCCGCGGCGCGAAAGCCGCGTGGGCTTCAACGTGCGCGTGACCGCCCTCGCGTTCTAGCGCCATGAGCGTCGTCGGCAACCAGCAGCAGGTCTTCCTCGGCCTGCTGCGCCAGCTACGTCCACATTGGCACAGCGACGCCGCCCTCCCCGCCCGCATCCAGCGCCTGCTCGCCGCCGATCGCCGGTTCGGCTCCCGCGACCGGCGACTCTACCGCGAGCTGATCTACACCGCGCTGCGCTACCTCCCGTGGATCGAGCCGGACCTGGACCAGGAGGCCGCCCGCGCCGTGAAGACCGTCGCCTGGCTCGCGGCCGAGACGCGCGACACCCGACAGTTTCGGACCGAGACCGCCGGTGACTGGACCGGCCTACCTTCCCTGGCGGCGCGGGCCGAGTTCCTGGGTCACTCCGCCTCAGACCTTCTCCCGGGCTGGTTCCGCGAGCATTGCCCGGAGGTATTCGCCCCGGCCGAACTCGAGGTCCAGCTGGCGCGGGCGCCCCTGTGGATCCGGCTGCAGACGGAGGATCCGACGCCCGTGACCCGCGAGTTTGCCACCCAAGGTTGGCGCACCCAGGCCTCCGGCGAAATTCCCAGCGCCTGGAAGGTACTCGCCGAAGCCGACCTCACGAAAAGCACCGCATACCAGCGCGGACAGATTGAGATCCAGGATCTCGGGTCCCAGATGGTCCTTGAGAGCCTTGGCATCGCCCAGGGCGAGCGCTGGCTCGACGCCTGCGCGGGCGCGGGCGGGAAAACCCTGCAGCTGAGCCAGCGGGTCGGGGCCGGTGGACAGGTGGACGCCCATGACATCCGCACCGAGGCGCTGGACGAACTGCTGGCCAGGGCCGAGCGCGCCGGGGCGGAGAACATCCGCATCGCTTCGCAGCCGGCGGCCTCCGCCTATGCCGGGGTGCTCGTAGACGCCCCATGCAGCGGTTCGGGCACCTGGCGACGCTCGCCCCACCTGAAGTGGACGACCACGCCCGCGACCATCACGGAACGCACCGCGCTGCAACTGAACCTCCTCCGGCGATTCTCAACCTGCGTCCAGCCGGGCGGCCGGCTGGTCTATGCCACATGTTCCCTGAGCCAGCACGAGAACGCCGCGGTCGTTCGGACGTTCCTGGCCGAGCAAAAGGCCTTCATCGCCGAAGCACCGAACCGGAGCTTTGGGTTCACGCCGCAGGACCACGGCCTTACAGTGCTACCATCCCACCACGACACCGACGGTTTCTTCGTGGCTAGCCTCCGCCGCCGCTAGGCCCCGGCACCTCCCGCCAGCGGCTTTCGACCTGAGACCTGCGTCTTTCGACCGTCCTGCTGTGCAGCGGGACTCGCTGGAATTTCCCTTGCCGCCCCCGCCGTCGCGCCAACCATCAGGGCGTGGTTCCTGATACCGACTACCGCATCAAGCTGCAGGTCTTCGAAGGCCCGCTCGACCTCCTTCTCTTCCTGATCCGGAAGAGCGAGCTGGATATCTACGACATTCCGATCGAGTCGGTCACGCGCCAGTACATCGACGCCCTGCACGCGATGCAGCAGCTCGACCTCGACGTGGCGGGGGAGTTTTTCGTGATGGCCGCCACCCTGATGGAGATCAAGAGCCGCATGCTCCTCCCCAAGGGCCAGCACGCCGTCGACCCGAATGCCGAGGAGGAGGAACTCGATCCGCGGTGGGAACTCGTCCACCAGCTCCTCCAGTACAAGAAATTCAAGGAGGCCGCAGCCAAGCTCAACGAGCTGGTCACGAACCGCCAGGATCTCATGGAGCGCTACGTGTCGTCCCTCTCGGCCGACGCGCTCGATCGCCCCCTCAAGGGCGTCGACCGGATCGAGCTCTGGAACGCCTTCAATATCGTGCTGCGCCGTCTCGCCGAGAAGCTCGTGGTCGGCGAGATCCACGATGAGCAGGTGACGGTCTCGGACCAGATGGAGTTCCTGCTCGAGCGCATCCGCACCGAGAAGACATTCCGCTTCACCGATCTTTTTCCCGGCAAGGTCTCGCTCCGGAAGCTCGTCGCCACGTTCCTCGCGATGCTCGAGCTGACCCGCCTCAAGCGCCTGCGCCTCCGTCAGGACGAGGCGTTCACCGACATCTTCTGCGACGCCATCGAGCCGGAAATCCCACTTGAAACCGCGGCAAACCCCAGCACGGTGACCGCGTGAGCCCGAAGAAGAAGAAACGTCCCGCGCGCGCCGCCGGCCTGCTCGGCCTCGGCTTGGACAACGCCGACGGCCACAAGCGCCTGACGACCGGCGAGAAGTTCGTCATCGTCGGCGGTTCCGAGGAGACTCACGGCCGGATGACCGAGACGGTGATCAAGACCTTCGAGGTACTGAAGAGCCGCGGCAAGCAGCTCGAGAATGTCGAGCCCAAGGAACTGGCCGAGATCGTGCACCGCTCGACGCCACGGTAGATTTCCGCTGACACGTTTGCTTCTTGGCCAATTTCAAATCATCTGCATTCTCACCGAACGAATCCACCCATGTCTGAAAAGATTGCCAACCTGACCACCGATACCTTCAAGGCGGCCGTGACGTCCTCGGCGACTCCGGTCCTCGTCGATTTCTGGGCCCCGTGGTGCGGACCCTGCAAAGCGATCGCTCCCATTCTGGAGGAGCTCGCCACCGAGCTCGACGGCAAACTGAAGATCGCGAAGGTGAACATCGACGAGAACGACGGCGTGGCCGTCGAGTACGGCATTCGCGCCATCCCAACGATGCTCCTGTTCAAGGGCGGCCAGGTCGCCGAGCAGATCGTCGGCATGATGCCGAAGGCCGCGCTCAAGACCAAGATCTCCGCGCATCTCTGAGGTTATCACTCGTGCGCTGATTCGATTTCGGGCCCGCCCACCACGGCGGGCCTTTTCTTTTGCCTCGTGAAGCCACGACGCGGCACAAAGCCCGCATTCACGCGTTAGCCCTTGAGAATTAGCCCAGCCGTCAGGAGCACGGCATAGATCGCCAGCAGTTTCCCCGTGTCACCCAGAAGTCGGATCTGCGCCGCCGGTTCGGTCTCGGTCCGCAGCCGGCGAAAATGCCCCCACGCCATCGGCAGGAGCACGAGCGGGATCAGCCGCCACGCCTGATGATCCCGCAGCGCCAGCCACACCGGCACCACGATCAGCGCCACGAGCAGGGATAGGCCAAACTGCGTCTGGCCAAAGCCGCGACCGAAGCGCACGACCAGGGTGCGCTTGCCCGCGACCCGGTCGGTCTCGACATCGCGATAGTTGTTAACGACCAGGATATTCGCGGTCAGCAGCCCGATCGGCACCGCGGCCAGCAGCGCGTCGCCGGACACGCGGCCGGCCTGGACGAAGTAGGTCGCGCCCACCGCGACCAGACCGAAGAACACAAACACGAACACGTCGCCCAGCCCGAGATAGCCGAGCGGCCAAGGACCTCCGGTGTAGGCGATGCCGCACAGCACGCTGGCCACGCCGATCGCGACCAGCCACGGCCCGCCCCAGGCGATGAGTCCCATGCCGCACAGAAACGCGACGGCAAAGACGAGCCACATCGCGGTGCGCATGGTGCCCGGGGAAATCAATCCCGCGGCCACGGCCCGCCGGGGTCCCACCCGCGCCGCGGTATCCGCTCCTTTCACGAAATCATAATAGTCGTTCGCGAAATTGGTCCCGATCTGGATCAGCAGCGAGAACCCCAGGCACAGGCCTGCCGCGCGACCGTCGAAGCAGCCGTCCTTCCAGGCAAGGCCCGACCCGACCAGCACCGGCGCGACAGCCGCCGGCAAGGTGCGCGGGCGAGCGGCATGCAGCCAGATTTTCCACTTCGCTTCAGTCATCGCGAAATTACCGGATTGAAAACCCGTTGAACTGAGCCGCCCGCTTGGCGCCAGACCGCTCGGTCTTTCGGACATGCCCGTGCATTCGCTCCTCGATGGCGGCGACAAACGCGTCGATTTCGGTTCGCCGGCCCTCTGCCTCCACCACGACGCGGCCATCCGTCAGGTTTTGGACATAACCGGCCACCTCGAACTCCTTCGCCACCTGCAACGTGGTGTACCGAAAGCCCACGCCTTGGACGCGACCGCTGAAAAAAATCGTCTCGTGATGCACCTCGACCATCGCCGGAAACCTGTCCAACCGAGGGCCTTGCTTCAATCCACAATCGGTCGGCCCAGCCACATGATTTAGATTTGCGTTTCCCCAGAGCGCCGACTCTGTATCCGCACATTCAATGAGTGATTTTGACACTGACGGTGGTCCGGAAGGTGACTGGGAAGACCGCGGCGAACTGGCTTGGAACGAGTTCGATTGGGAACGGTACCTCCGGGAGCAGGACGACAGCATCCACCGCTACCTGGGATTCTACGAGGCCTTCCGCGACACGCCGAATCGCATTGATGTCGTGGCGGAGCAGATGGGCTGGGACCAGGGAACGTGGGCGGAGGAGGACGATTCTCCGGGCGACGAGGAGCTGAGCATTGAGCCGGCGGACCGTCCTGAACCCGAGGTCTACACCCTCCACAAGAACCCGATTTTCATCGCGACGAAGGCGATCTACCTGAGCCTGAAGCGGCCGTGGGAATTGACCGCGGGCGATTCCGCCAAGGTGCCGTCGGCGCTGGCGCTGGGCTTCCTGGCTTCGCTGCACCGCGGCGAGGAGCAGGCGGTGCAGGCGATCCACGCGCTGGACTTCGGCGACTACGCGATGGCCGTGAGCCTCTTCAAGCGCGCGCTGAGTGCGTTGAACCAGTCGCTCTCCCTGCTCAATGCTGACGCCGCGCAGGCCCATCGCACGGTGAGTGAATTCCGGACCCAGGCGCTGCCGGCGCTTTTCGATCTTCGCGAGATCTGGCTGCGGGTCATCGCCGAGTGCCGGGACGAGTCGGATCGTCCGGTTGACGAGGAGAGCTGATCGGAGCTCGTCGCGGGGCGACGAGAGTCTCGGGACGCAGGTCTGAGGTAGACTCAGAGGTGTCGCCACTGCCCTGGCGACAATTCTCCACACGAGGGCACAGTGCGCCCAAGGCCAATGGCTGTGCAATCTGGTGCGTCACAGGACACACGATGCTGTTTTCTTCTGATCGCCTGCCCTCCTTCGCTGAAGCTTCGGAGGGCGCCATCCTACGCTCCTGTCTCCGCTTTCGATGGCCGTGCCATCCGAAGCTCCGCCAGGAGCGTAGGATGGCGGAGGGGAGAGGATTCGAACCTCCGATACAGTTTAACCCGTATGGGGCTTTAGCAAAGCCCTGCCTTAGACCACTCGGCCACCCCTCCGTATCAGGATCGCTCAGGCAAACGCCCGCACCTGAAAGTGCAAGGCGGATTTATCGACACAAACCGGAGCAAAATTAGCCGAAATACCCCGCTCCAGCGCGACCCGGATCGTCACCACTACTCCCTCCAACCACCGCCCCAACACCCAAGGATGGCGCGCCATCCGAAGCTCCCCCCGGAGCGTAGGATGGGCAACGCATGCGGAGCCCTTCACGGAGATTCCTGCTAGGATGAGTGGATCGGGCTCAGCCGGGCGCCGATTCGATGTGTTTTAATCTGACACGATTCGCAGTGATGGCCGGCCTGGTTGCCATCTTTGCCGGTTGCGCGTCGGAGGATTTTCCCCGTCCCACGAATCGAGGGTTTCCCGCAGATTGGCCGGACTTGGTGCCGGTGGGCGACGCCTACGCCGAGCTCAATGGGACCTACCTGAATGACGGTATCGCGATCACCCCAGGGAAGGGCCAAAGCCCCATTTCCCTCGCTAGTCTGATTCCAGCCCAGCCCGACAGCCAGTGGCCGGCGCGGCACGAAAAATTCACCCACGCCCGGGAACTTGGGCTGAAAGTCGTCTCGCGTCGAGAAGGCGAAGCCGAGGTTCACGGCCTCACGTTCATCGTGGCGACTGATGGCCAGAAGGAAGGCGTATGGACCCGAGCCTCCTGCTACCGCCGTGGCGAGGGCTACGTGGCAAGCTATGACCTCAAGCAAGCGATGGTCGGGGTGCCAATGGTGGTCTACCGGCTGAAGGACTGGACGGTCACACTTGCCGTGGCCGCCGATCACTCGCTGGTCGCCGAGATCAGCGAGACGGCCGTGGGGATGTCGGTCGTCGTGCCGTACTATTCTAGTTCGACAGTTTGGGCGCGGTTCCGTCGCGCCGGTGACTGAACGAGGTGCTCCATGAAAATTATCCTGCTATTGGCCATCGTCCTCCTGACGGCCGGGTGCGCGACCCCCGTCGCCCTCCACCAGGACAAGTCCTACCCCGCCAGCTGGCTTCGTTACGTCCCGCCCGCCGCGGGCATTCAAGCCATCGACGGATCGTACGAGAACGTCGCCGAAATCACCGAGGGAACCAAGGTGCACGTTCGACTCACGGACCTTTTCCCGCCGAAACTCCGGGTCGAGCCCAAGGACGCGAAGGTTGTCACGCTGAAGCTCGTGGCCGGAGAAAAGCAGCGCAACGGCGACACTCCCGCCAAGCTGCAGATCACGCTGCCGGGCGAAGTGATCTACCACTACGAGTGCGATTGCGTCATTTTCTCGGGCAATCTCTTCCTGCCCCAAGACCAGGGAGCCGCCGTACTCGGGCCCGCGGTGATGTTGATCAGCGAATCCCGCGCCAGCATGGAATGCACCGCGGATGGTTCGCTGGTGGTGAAACTGGACGACGTGACCGCGGGTGAAATTCTCCTGGTCCCCTACGGCTCGCACCACACGGCCTGGGTGCGGTTTCGGCGGGTCGCCGAACAGCCTCCCGCCACCACGGGACGGCCGGACAAAGGTGACCACCCGTAAGCCCGACCTCGCGGCACTCCCTAGTCGCCAAAGGAAAACCCGCGCCAGCGATGGCGCGGGTTCGAAGGGATCCGGAGACCAGTTGGCAACCGGCCGCCTCAGTAGCGGTAATGCTCGGGCTTGTAGGGCCCGTCGACCGGGACGCCGAGATACGAGGCTTGCTCCTTGGTGAGCTTGGTCAGCTTGGCGCCGATCTTCTC
>CAYYGV010000106.1:0-13120 GCA_964471615.1 uncultured Opitutaceae bacterium | reverse complement strand
CCGAGGTTCATCAGGACCTGGTGCATCTGGGTCGGATCCGCCAGCACGAGGCTGGGACCCGGGTGGAAGCTGGTCTCGATGGAGATCGTGGCCGGCAGCGACGCCCGGAGGAATCGGACCGCCTCGCGGACGTGCGAGGCGAGCGAGATGACGGTGCGCTGCTGCTCGCGCTGCCGGCTGAACGCGAGGATCTGCGTCACCAGCTCCTTCGCCCGGCCGCCGGCCGCGGTCGCCTCGGCCAGGCTGCGCCGCTGCTCGGCGGCCTCCGCCGGCAGGTCCATTTCCAGCAGCTGCAGGTGGCCCAGGAGTCCCGTGAGGATGTTGTTGAAGTCGTGGGCGATGCCGCCCGCCAGGGTGCCGATCGCCTCCATCTTCTGCGCCTGCCGCAGCTGCTGCTCCAGGCTCTTGCGCGTCTCCTCCGCGTGCACGCGGTCGGACACGTCGCGTGACACGACCACGCCCCGCTCCTCGCCGCTGCGGAGCCGGTAGCGCCGGCCGGAGGCCTCGAGCCAGTGCCAGGAACCGTCGCGGAACTGGAAACGGAACAGGATCTGGCCGCTCCCCACCCGGAACTGCTCGACCACCTTGGCGAGGTCGTCGGGATGGACATGCGCCAGCACGTTGGTGCCGAGCATCTCGTCGGGCGTCCGGCCGGTGATCATGCCGTGGTTCGGGCTCGCATAGAGGACGACGCCCTCGAGCGTGATCTGCACGACGAGCTCGTTGGAGTTTTCCACGAGGAGGCGGAACCGCTCCTCGCTGTCGCGCAGCACCTGCTCCGTGCGGTTGCGCTCGGTGCTGTCCTGCAGCGCCACCAGCAGCCGCTTCTGGCCGTCCACCTCGATCGCCTCGAAATGCACCAGCGCGGTGGCCATCCGGCCGGCGATGCGGAGCGGCCGCTCGAAGGGCCCCGCCCGGCCCGCGCGCCGGACCTCCGCGACGACCGCCGCCTGCTCCTCCGGGATCCAGTCGAGGATGTCGCCGATCCGGCGGCGCACGACCTCGTCGCGGGCCCGGCCGATGATGCGACACGCGGCCGGGTTCGCGTCGAGCACGTCGCCGGTCTCCAGCGCGACGATGGCGAGGCCGACCGGGCTGGCGGTGAAGATCGTGACGAACCGCTGCTCGCTGCGGCGGAGCTGCTCGATCGAGCGCTGCTGCGCCTCGAGGTCGCGGATCACCGCGCTGACCAGCCGGCGGGCCGGGTCCGGCAGCCGGACCAGCCGCACCTCGCAGAGGAAGTCGCGCCCGGTGCTGTCGCGGTGGGTCCACTCGAACACCGGCCGGGCGCCCTCGAGCGCCTCCATCGTCCGCTTGTGCCCGGCCTCGCTGGCCTCGCGGCCGGCGGGCTGCTCCGGCGGGCTGATGTCGCCCGGCCCGCGGCGCAGCACCTCCTCGCGGGTGAGCTTGAACATCCGCTCGAAGCTCGGGTTGCAGTCGAGGAAGCGCCCGGTGTCGACGTCCAGCACCACGGTCGCATCGGTCGCGTGCTCTAGCAGCACGCGACTGCGCTCCTCGCTGGTCTGGAGGGCCGCCGCGGTGCGGCGGCGCTCCGTGAGGTCGCCGATGACTGTGATGCGGCGGTTGCCGGCGCGCTTGTACCGGAACTCCGCCTCGCGACGCGTGCCGTCCTTGCACCGGACGATGGCCTCCATCGGCCGCATCTCGACGCCGAGCAGGTCGGCCTCCCCGACCCTCGCCTCCCACTCGGCCTGCACCTGCGCCCGGTACGCGGGATCGGGATAGGCCAGCGGCCACCAGTCGCCGACGCGGGACACCTCGTGCGCGCCGTAGCCGAACATCTCGGTGAAGGTCCGGTTCACCAGCAGGGTGCCCATCTGCTCGTCGGAGACGACGATGCCGATCGGCGCGGCGTCGAGCATCGACCGCAGCTGCTCCTCGTTCGAGCGCACCGTGGCGATCGACTCCTCGAGCTGGCCCAGCGTGCGGGCCAGCCGGCTGGTGGTCTCGCGGAAGGTTCGCGCCAGCCGGCCCACCTCGCCGGCGCCCGCATCCGGGATCGGCGCCGACAGGTCGCCCTGCCCGATGCGCTCGGCCGCGGTGGCGAGGCTCGCGATCGGCCGGCTCAGCCGCGATGACAGCACGACGGCGGCGAGCCCGACCAGCCCGATGGCGAGCGCGGCGAGGCCGAGCATGGTGTGGAACAGGTCGTCGGCCGCGCGGTGGAAGACGGGCCCGGTCTCGGCCAGCGCGAGCCGCCAGGGCACGCGCGTGAGCCGGCGCAGGGCCACGCGGTCCGTCGGCCCGTCGCCGCGCGCGGCCTGCGACCACCGGATGGAGGCCAGGGCGGCCCCGGGCTCCACCGAGCCGGTGGCGGACGCGGGGATCATCGGCTGCATCAGCGCGGTGGTGCCCACCAGGTCGGGGTTCGTCCCGTGTGCGAGGACGCGGCCGACCTCGTCGAACAGAACGATGAACACGCCGCTGGTCCGCTCCTCGGTGGCCTGCGTGACGATCTGCTGGAGCGCGGCCAGCTCGTAGCGGAGGCGCAGCACCCCGACGACGGCGCCGGAGGCGTCGCGGACGGGGCTGGCCGCCCACAGTCCCTGCAGCGGCCCCGGCTCGAGCACCGGCACGAGCACGGGCAGGCCCTCCTCCCGCGGGCGCACGATCCACGGCTGCACCGATTCGTCGGGATGGTCCAGGCGGGGCGAGGTATCGACCAGCTTGCGGCCGGCCGGGTCGAACAGCGCGCAGGAGGTGACGTTGACCGGGTCGGGGACGACCGCGGACATCATGAGGTCGACGAGCTGGCCCTGCCGAAGCGGGTTCTTGGCGCCGCCCGACGCGTACGAGACGATGGCCGGCAGGCGCGCGGCGGCGCGGACATTCTCGAGGGTCCGGAAGGCGAAGTCGTCGACCTCGGTGGCCACGCGCCGGTTCAGCGTGAGCAGCGCCTGATCGGCCTGGGCGTCAAGGCGGTCCCGGCTGAGCCGGTACGCGAAGATCCCCGCGACGCCCATCGGGAGCAGGGCGACCGCAGTCAGGACGAGGATCATCTGGGTGCGGATCTTCACTCGTCGAGGAAGCGCGCATCCAGCAGCCGGTCGGCGGAAAGGCGTTCGCCGAGGGCGCCGCGGGAGACGAAAAATTCGATGTAGCGGCCGCAGACGGCCCGCAGCTCGCCGAGCGGCGGACCCGCGGCAAAGGCGCGGCGGTTCGCCGCGCGGTCCAGCAGCCGGATGCCCTGCCACGACACCGAGCCGGCGGGCAGGCGGAGCCGCTGCTCGACCAGCCGGTTGCCCTCCGCGGGATGCTGGCGCCACCAGTCGAGCGCCCGGAACCAGGCCCGGACGAGCCCCCGCACCTCGGGGGCGCGCTCGCGGAGGGTGGCGTTGTGCGCCATGAGCCCGTCCGCAATGAGGCCGGGCGTGTCCGCGCTCGTGAACCAGACCTGCGCGCCGTCGGCGCGGGCCTGCGCTGCATAGGGTTCCCAGGTGTGCCCGACGTCGATCTCCCCCCGCTGCAGCAGCGCCGGCACGCTGGCGGCGTCGGCGTTCACCCACACGACCTCGTCGGGCCGGACCCGGTGCTGCGCGAGGAACTCGCGGACGAACAGCTCGCCGAAGCCGCCGAGCGTGGTGCCGATCCGGCGGCCGTGCAGGGCCGCCGGGTCCGCGAACGCGGTGCGACCCATGATCACGTCGGCGCCCGACGACTCGTCGGAATAGAGGATCATCCGGATCTCCGGGTTGACGCGCACGGTGAGGACGACGTCGGCGAGCGAGACGCCGATCAGGTCATAGCGGTGCGCGGCGAAATCCGCGATCATGCGGTGGGTGTCGCCCGGGACCTGGAGGTCGACCGCGACGCCCTCGGCGGCGAGTTCACCCCGCGCCTCGGCGATCACCAGCGGATAGTACCCGGCCCAGAGGTCGAGGGCGACCCGCAGGGGCGGGGGCGCGGCGGCGGCCGGGGCGGACGCGCGGCGGCAGCCGGCGATGGCGCACAGCGCCGCGACGACGAGCGCGAGGAGCGCCAACTGGCGCACACTAGGGCTGGAGGAAAAATGCCGCATGGGCGGACCCGACGGGTCCACCCACCCATACGGCTCGCCCGGACGGTGTCCACCCCGTTAGTCGAGGGGACGCCGGGACGGCCGGACTCAGATCGAGGCGAGCTGGGGCGCGCCGGCCTTGCCGAGGTTGGCCTTCGCCTCCTCGAGGCTCTCGTAGAACGTCCAGCCGCGGGTGTCCTCGAAGCCCTTGCACTCGCTGATGATCTGCGGGCTGGCGACCAGCACGAACTGCATCGCGAGCTCGCGGCAGGTCTGCATGGCCTGGAAGAGAAGCTTGATCACGCCCATGTGCAGGCTCTTCAGCTGCTGGATGTCGATGACCACCTTGTTCTGGCCGGCGTCCACCGCCTGGGCGAACTTCGGCTTCATGTAGTCGGCGGCCTCGGCGAGGACGGCGGGCGCGCAGTTCTCCGGCAGGCGCATGATCAGCGTGTCGCCCTCGAGCGTGTAGTAGCGCTGGGACGTGTCGAGGTTCATGGCCTTCGCCATCTTGGTCTCGAGCTCGCCGAGGTCGATCGGCTTGGTGATGATCGCGCTGAAGCCCACGGTCTGGGCCTGCTGCTGCTGGGCCACCTCGGTCTTCACCACGAGCGCGAAGACCGGCGTGTACTTGGTCTTCACGTTGGTGCGGACGAGGCGGAACAGGTTGAACGCCGACTCGTCGGGGAGCGAGAGGCTCACGACGATCATGTCGGGCGGCGTGCGGGAGCAGAAATCGATGGCCTCGCCCTGGGTGGCGACGCCATGGACCTTCCACGGCGTGTGCTTCAGACCATCCTGGATCTGCGCGATGATCGCGGGCTTGTCGTCGACGACGAGGATGTCCGCGGGATCGAAGATGGACTTGGCCTTGCTCGGGGCATCGGAAAGCGGCTTCAGGTCGATGATGCGGCCGGCCTTCTCGATGAGGACCTCCTCCTTGAACGGCTTCACGATGTAGTCGCGCACGCCGATCTTGGCGATCTTCAGCACGTGGTCGCGGCCGCCCTCGGCGGTCAGCATCATCACGGGAATCGCCTTCAGCGCCGGGTCGGCCTTGAGCTTGGTCAGCATCTCCACGCCGTCCATGACCGGCATCGTGACGTCGAGGAGGATCAGGTCGGGCATTTCCTTCGCGGCGACGGCCAGGCCTTCCACGCCGTTGCCCGCCTCGAGGATTTCACAGTCAAAGCCCTTGAACGCCTTCCGCACGATGATGCGGACGGTCTTTGAATCGTCGACAGTGAGTAGCTTGTAGCGCATGTGATGGGTAGGTAATCGGCTCAGTCGCCGATTTTCATGAGGATATCCGTGACGACGCGGTGGCCCGCGCAGGTGAAAAAGAAGGTGTGGCGGCTGGCGGAGCTGATCGGCTCGACGCAGAAATTGCTGCCGCGGAGGATCGACGGGATCGTGAGCTTGCAGGGGTAGCCGGCGTCGCAGAGACCGTTCTTGAAGCTGCCCACGGTCATGTTGGTGAGCTCGCCGATGGCGTCGTTGATGACCTCGTCACCGGCCTCGTTGAGCTCCGCGTCGTTCATGCCGAGCAGGTGGCTGGTGGCGAGCCGGGCGAAGCCGAGGTCGAAATAGAGGTAAATCAGACCATTGACGTCGCCGATGAACCCGACGGTGCCCACGACATGGGCCTGGTTGCCTTCGGCACCGGGCTGCATGGACGGCGTGTGCACGCCAGCGGGCTGGACCTGCGCGGAGACGAAGTTCGGCTCCTTTTGGAGCATCGTCTTGAAGACATCATGCACCGCACGGTGGATGTTGTCGCAAATGAGCTTTTCGGTAATCTCCTGGATGGCGGGCATGGGGATCAGCTGTGGGTGGGACGCTTGAATATCGGCGCGATCCGC
Source organism: uncultured Opitutaceae bacterium (assembly GCA_964471615.1). Classification (GTDB taxonomy): domain Bacteria; phylum Verrucomicrobiota; class Verrucomicrobiia; order Opitutales; family Opitutaceae; genus Opi-474. Next base: position 7,240 of record CAYYGV010000106.1, on the reverse strand, counting down.
CGCCGATTAAACGCATTGTTCAACCCTTCGCGTCCCGCCCGGGACCGAAAAACTACCTAGGCATATTCCCGGCCCGCCGGCCGGTGCCGCCCGCGGGCGGTCAGGCTTCCGCCGGATCCGGGTCGAGGTCGACCGGATCCCCGGCGTCGCGGTACTCCTGCAGCTTGTTGCGCAGGGTCCGGATGCTGATGCCCAGCGCGGCGGCCGCCTGGGTGCGGTTGCCGCCGGTCTGGCGCAGCGCGGCCTTGATGGCCTGCTTCTCCAATTCGTCGAGGCGCAGCACGCCGCCGTGCTCGCCGGTCACGTCCGGGTTCGCCCCGGCCGCCGGTTCGGGAGTCGCCGGCTCCGCCGGCACGGGCAGATCGGCCATCGCAAGGTCGCCCGGCAGGCCGAGGGCCGCCGCGGTGACGGGCCGGCCCGACTCCGAGAGGATGACGGCCCGCTCGATGGTGTTCTGCAGCTCCCGGACATTGCCCGGCCAGCGGTAGGCGTTCACCGCCGCGCGGGCGGAGTCGCTCAGGCCCGTCACCTTCACGCCGTGCTTGCGGGCAAACCGCCGCAGGAAGTGGTCGGCCAGCACGAGCACGTCGTCGGCGCGGTCGCGCAGCGGCGGCACCTGCACCGGGAACACGTTCAGCCGGTAATAGAGGTCCTGGCGGAAATCGCCCTTCTCCACGTAGCTGAGCAGGTCGCGGTTCGACGTCGCGATGATGCGCACGTTGACCTTGATGGTGCGGTTGCCGCCGACGCGCTCGAACTCGCGCTCCTGGAGCACGCGGAGCAGCTTGGCCTGGAGGCTCGGCGGGATCTCGCTCACCTCGTCGAGCAGCAGCGTGCCGTGGTTCGCCAGCTCGAACCGGCCCTCGCGCCGCTCCGTCGCGCCGGTGAACGCGCCGCGCTCATGGCCAAAAAACTCGCTCTCGATCAGGTTCTCCGAGATCGCCGCGCAGTTCACCTTGATGAACGGCTGGCCGCGCCGCGGGCTGCGCCGGTAGAACTCGCGGGCAATCATCTCCTTGCCCGTGCCGCTCTCGCCCGTGACCAGCACCGTGGCATCCGTCGGGGCGACGCGGTCGATCAGCTGGCGCAGCCGCTGCATCGCCGGGCTGCGCCCGACCAGCACGCTGTCCTCGTCCTCCGGGTCGTCGGTCAGCAGGCGGTTGACGCCGAGCAGCTGCCGGTACGACTGGGCCTTGCGGAGGATCACGTCGATCTGGCTCGGCGAAAAGGGCTTCAGGACGTAGTCGAACGCCCCGGCGCGCATGCAGTTGACCGCCGACTCGATCGTGCCGTAGCCCGTCACCATGACGACCAGCGGCCGCTCGGGGAGCGCCGCCATCTGCTCGAGAAACTTCTGGCCGTCGCCATCCGGGAGCCGGATGTCGAGCATCATCAGGTCGAACGACTCGCGCTGCACCGCCGCCGCCGCCTCCGCCACGGTTCCCGCCGTGCTGACGATGAACTTCTGGCGCGCGAAGATGCTCTGGAGCAGGTTCCGGACGACCGGCTCGTCCTCCACAATGAGGACCTTCTCTAGCGCCATGGGAAAGTTGGTGGACACGGATCGGTTTGGTCGGGGCGGGGATCAGAAGGCTTTCCCGCCACCGATTCAAACCAAAGTTCCGCTCCCCTCCCCTAACCGGTCATGCGGCCCAGGAGCTGCCGGGCGGTCCAAACCAGGTCGGTCGGCAGGTACGGCCGCGGCACGAGCACGGTCAGTCCCTCCCGCACGGTGACATCGTTCGGCTGAATGGCACCGGTGGCCACCAGGACGGGGACCTGCGGGTGCACGATGCGGACCTGATGGCAGAACTCGGCGTGGTCGAAGGACGGCGCATGGCAGTCCACGAAGACCAGGGCAAAGGCGTCCGGCGAACGGGCCAGCAGTTCCAGGCTGTTCGCCCGGTTCTCGGCCACCACGGTGCGCATGCCCGACTGGGCAAACAGGCGCACCAGCATCCGGGAAATGGCTGGCTCATCCTCCAGAAGGAGGACTGTCGCGGTGGATTCCGGTGGGACGGGATCTGCCGCCCGGCGCGCTGCCGCGTGAAAGTCGTGGGAGGCGGTGAGCGCGATCATGAGTTTCTCCTGTTCGGCGTCCCCGGGGCAAACTTGAGGATTTTGTTAAAGTCCGCGGCCATCCGCGCCGATGGAGACAGCGGACCGACCCTGCGCATCCACTTACCCAACCATGGCCACCCGACTGCTTTCCTTCCTCACCGATATCGAGAAGGCCCTCGCCAAAGAATCTGCCGCCAACATGGGCCCTTCCTGGGAAGGCCAGCGCATGGTCAACTACCGGACCGGCCTCGCCCGTCTCACGCTGACGCCGGCCCCGGGCAGTGACGCGAGCGTCGCGGGCGGCACGCTGCTGGTCCAGAATTTCAACCTCGCCGATGGTTCCGTCTGCCTGAAGCTCGTCTTGGGCTGGAACGGCTCCGACGTGACCGTGCCCCTGGCCGTCTACGCCAAGCCGCAGGTCGACTGGAACCGCGAGTCGCGCCAGATCGCCGCCACGTGGCTGGCCGGTCCGCCGAGCGCCGGCACCGTGGTCGAGGGTCAGGTCGGCACCGACGGCGCCGACACCTCGGGCCTGGTCGCCGCCACCGCCTGAACGGGGTCCTCCCCGCGGCAGGCATTTGATGGCCGTACGTTCGGCCGCATCCACTTTCGCGGTGCTAACGCGCGCGTTGTCGCGCCGGTTTTTCCCGCCCGACGGGCCGCAGGCATGGGTCCCGCCGACGGGATCGTGATCGTCCGGGTATCTTCCCCGGAGCTTGGGCGGTTCGCGCCCGACTCCCGTCCGGCCTCGCCTACACGGCGGCCTGGAGACGGGTGGCGAAGATCGACTCGGCCGCCGAGCGGTAGGCCGGACGAATGCGGTCCAGCTGGCTCCGGCGGGCGCAGATCTCATCCAGCGCCGCGCGGGTCGTGGCAATCTGGTCCTCGAGCTGGGCCAGCCAGTTCTCGCGGCAGCGCAGCAGGGCGCCGAGCCGGGCGCGGATGGCCGGATGGGCCGCCGGGGCGCCGAGTTCGACAAGGGCGGCGATGAGGGGCTCCGTGCGCTCCTGGAGGGAACGCAGGCGCTCGTGGTCGCCGGCATGCACCGCCACGCGTTCCTGGTGGACGAGGTCCTCCAGGGCGCCCAGCAGGCGCTCCAGCCTATGACCGCGGGATTCCATGGTCAGGCGACGCTGCGCACCGACTCGGCGGCCGGCACGCCCTGCTTGCAGAGCATCTCGGCCCAGGCATTGCGCAGGTCGCGGACGAGGCGCTCGACCTCGACGACCGGCTCGACCTGCTTGCGGAGGTTCGCCTCGAAGAGGCGGCGGTTGTAATAGTCGTACAGGCGCTCGAGGGTCCGGGCCACATCGCCGCCGGCGTCGTGGTTGAGGCCGCTTTGGAGCTCGGTGATGATCGTCTGCGCCTTGAGCAGCTGCTGGTTGATCGCCTCGATCCGGCGGGGATCGTCGGCGGACCAGGCAAACGCGTCGCGGGCGATGGCGAGGGACTTCAGCACCCCGTCATAGAGCATCAGCACGAGCTGGCCGGGACTGGCGGTGAGTACCGCGTTCGAGCGGTACGTCTGCGCATAGCCGTGGGCAACCATGGCTGGCTCAGGACTCGTCTTCGCTCAGGTCTGGCGCGGCAACAATCTGCTGCGCCACCCGCCGCATGATCGCGACGGAGGGATAGGACGGGTCGGCGGCCAGCGCGCGGGCGCGGGCCACGACCTCGGGACGAATCTCGGGGGCCAGGGCCAGCGACGCGCGCAGGGCGGCGGCGCTGTGGGTCGAAAGCTGGTCGGCGCGGGCCGTCTTGCCGCGGGCGGCTTGACCGGCAACCGGCACCAGGTCCGTGCGGGCAGTCCGGTCAAAGGGGGACGTGGATTGGATCATTGGGTTGTTTCGAGTTACGAAACGGTCTGCCGCTGATGTTTCGGGTACAGGGAACGCCGTTGATTAGTCGTGTTATCGTCACCCCGGGTGAAAACTTTAGGGGGTTTCACCCGCGGGATGAATACTAAGTGTGGAGTGCACCCGGAGCCGGGTAGCCACCTGCGCCTCAGCGGGCCGGTGCCTCGGGTGCCGCCGGGGGCGGCACTGCGATCGGGGGCAGGGTTTGGAACATGGCTTCCGCGGCGTAACCCGCGAACTTGCCGGGGGAAAGCAGCACCGCCGGGGTCAGGTCCGCCGGCACGTCCTTGCGGCTCGTCTCCAGCGCCGCATGGCGCGCGCTGTTCGCCACCGCCGGATCGGCCGAGGAGAACACCGTGTCGAATGTCCAGACCAGCCGGACATCCTGGGTGGTCGCCAGCTTTGCCCGCAGCCCGATCGCGATCGGCCGGTACGCGGAGAAGGAGGTCACATCTATGAACATGACGCCGTCGGCCGCGTACTCGCGCCGCAGGTTGGCCATCAGGTTCGCTGGCAGCACCGCCACCGAGGACAGCTCCTCGCTGCCCAGCAGGCGCCGGCAGTCGTCGCGGGTCAGGGCCACCACTTCAAAGCGGTGCTGGTGGAGCAGCGCCGCCGCCATCACCGGGTCCAGCGCGGCCAGGCTCTCGGCCGGGGCGACCGAGCCGCCGGCGAGCGGCAGGAGCACGACGCGCCGCATCGTGGGCGGCAGCGCCGGGTCGCCGACGTGGTTCGTCGGCGTGAAAAAGGGTCCGACCCGCGACGGGTCGTCGGCGGGCGGGGTCATGCAGCCGGCCGCCAGCAGCAGGCCGAAGCCCGCCACCGCCAGCGCCAGCCTGCGACGGCCGAAGCCGCCCCGGCCCGCGTCATCCGCTGCTGCTGCTCTTGAGGAATGCATTGGTGATGGTCGTGTTTTCGCTCTGCGCCTTGGACTGGGCGTCGAGCATGGCGATGAAGGCGTTGGTCAGCTTCTGGCGCTCGGCGTCGAGACGCGATTGCAGCGTGGCGATCTGGTCGTCGATGTTCGCCGAGGCCTGGTTGATCCGCGACTGCTGGGCCGTGTCGGAGCTGATCAGGTTGGTGAGATAGGTGTAGCCCTTCGAGACCAGGCCCGTTGTCGGAGTGAGGAAGAACGCCCGCACGTCGTCCGGCTTCTCCGCGAGCGCGGTGGTGAGCTTGTCCGAGTTCTTGATCGTCAGGTGGCCCGAGGTGGAATCGAAGTCGATGCCCAGGTTGTCGAGCCGCTGGATCGAGCCCGTCACGCCGCCCACGGCGTCAAACGCCAGGCCGCGGAGGCGCGACGCCCACGACTGGACCTCGCGGTTGTCGGTCAGCACCGACGTCGAGACCGAGTTGCCCGAAACCGTCGTCTTGGTGTTGGTCTCGATGAAGTCCTGCACCGCGTTGAATTTGTCGATGAAGTTCTGGATCGCCGTCTGCATCGACGACGTGTCGCTCTCAACCTTTACCGTCTGCGTGCTCTGGCTGTTCACCGTCACGCTTAGGCCCGTGATCCCGTGCACCGTTGCGTCGAGCGTGTTGCTGGCGCTGGTGAGCACGTCGCCGCCATTCACCGTGAACCGCGCGTTTTGGCCGCGGGTGGTTGTGCCCGAGGATCCGAGCAGTCCGAGGGCGTCGAGGGCGCCACCCGTCACGTCGGTCACCGCCATGCCGGCGTCGCCCGTCGAGGCGTTGGTCAGCACGAGCCGGTCCTGGGTCGAGTCGTAGGCGGCGGTGACGCCGGCGGTCGACTTGTTGATCCGGGTGATCAGCGCACTCAGGGAGTCGGTGTTGACGTTGTAGGCGATGCTGACGCCGTTGATGGAAAAGGTGCCGTTGCCCGAGCCGTCGACCGCGGTGATCGCGGTCTTGAGGCCCGCGGAGGCCAGCGGGCTGGACAGTTTCACGGTGCCGAGGCGGCCGCCGCTGTTGATGGTGTCGGTGCCGTTATTCACCAGCTTCGCCACCGCGAGGAAATTGCTCGTGTCGTTGCTCGCCCCGAGGACGACCTCGCCGGTCGCGCCGACCAGCTTCAAGCGGTCGGTGGCCGAGTCATAGGTCGCCGTCACCTCGCCGCCCGTGGCGGTGTTGATGCGGTCGAACACATCCTGCAGCGAGTCGGTCAGCGCCACGGTGATCGCCTGGCCGTTGACCGTGAAGGTGCCGGCGGTGACCGCCGTGGCCGTCTTGAGATTGGCGATCGTGAGCCCGGTCACGTCGTCGGTCGCCGCCAGGCCGGAGCCGATGTCGGCGGCGCCCTGCCGCTTGGTCGCGGTGGCAAGCTGCGAGACGGCAATTTGGTAGCTGCCGATGGCGGCGCCGCTGGCGGAATTGGACTTCCAGGTCGTGCCGCTGACGTCGGAACTGACGCTGCGCGCCGAGAAGGGATCGTTCGCCCGGATGGCTTGGAGCGAATCCTGGAGATCGGTCAGCGCCGTCTGGAGATTCGCCAGCGCGGTGACCTTGTCCGCATTTTGGGACTTCTGGGTGTTGAGGCGCGTGATTGGGGCGCTGTCGACCGCAATGAGCTGGTCAACCACCGACTTCCAGTCGAAGGCTGAATTCGACAGCAGACCTGAGACTTGGATGCCAGACATGCGTGGTGCGGGTTTTCTAGGATGCAGGTATCGGCACAAATTGCCGGACCCTTAAGGGACTTTTCTGCCCTGCCCCGCTGAAAGGGACAACGAACGGGGTACGCGGCTACCCTCGCCTTCCACGCCATGGCGGAGGCCTCCTGGATACCGGTCGGATTCGCCGCGAGCCGGTATCTACCTTTATCGACCCGGCAAACACAGACTGTCGCAGATTCCGCTTCCGTCCGGTGACCCCGGCCAGCTGACCCGCACTGTCCTGCCTGGTTTCGTCACGGACATCAGCAAGGTCATCCGGCACGGTCCGCAGTCGCCCGCATCGCCGACCTCACGCGCTGCCTTATTATAAGTGTTCCCGGTCCACGAACCCGTCCCACACGCCTCAACGACCGCGCCTGATCCGGCGGGCAGCGTGCGCCTCGTGATCTTTTTGGCCAAACGCGCCCGATGACCGGAGCACGCTCAACGGGCGCGTTGCGAGGCGAACAGGGCCCGTCGAGAAGGGGCGTTTCTCCTCTGAAAACCGCCGGTGCGCGACGCGCAAAACGCCAGCCGTTCAGAGTCACAATTCATTTTTTCTGAAGCGGAAATTGTGCGGGTTCCAAAAAAAAGTTCGGCGGTTTTGCGTAAAGCAATCGCGACCCCGGACCGATAGCTCCCCACGTCGAGGCAAGTGCCAAGACCGGCGCGATCCGGAGCCGATTCCACCAGATCCGACTGCGACACGGA
>CAYYGV010000105.1:0-13216 GCA_964471615.1 uncultured Opitutaceae bacterium | reverse complement strand
CCTTGGCGGTCTTCATCGCGACCATGCGCGCGCTGTGCTCGGACGCCTTGGCGTCAAGGGCGTGCTGGTAGACCTCGCGGTTGAGATAGAGCGGGAGGAGCGACTCGAGCACGGACGCGGCGTTGGGCTCGAACAGCATCTGCGTGTCCGGACCCGCGGCGGCCTTGGGCGCGGCGGCGGCGAGGCCGGCGTCATGGCGGAGATCGTTGATGACGTCATGCACGCTGCTGAGCGGGAGGAGCGTCATTGCGGCCGGCACCTGCACGAGGGTATTGCGGAACCGCGGCCAGATGACCTCGACGGTGTCGACGTTGCCCTCGAGGAACTGCTTCACCATGAACTCGGCGACAACCTTGATGTCGGCGAACGTCGCACGGTCGTTCGCCGGGAAGTCGGCGAGGAGGTCGCGGCGCGTGCGGGCGATGAACTGCGCGCCCTTGCGGCCGATGACGGCGTACTTGGCGGGCGTCTTGATCTCGGTGACGAGCTTGAAGAGGTTCGCGTTGAGCGGACCGCAGAGACCCTTGTCGGAGGTGATGAGGATGATGCCGCGGACCTTGACCTCGCGTTTCACGAGGAACGGGTGCTGGGCCTCCTCGACGCGCTCGGCGAGCGCGCCGAGCATCTGCGCCATCAGCTCGGCGTACGGCCGGCCGGCCAGCGCGGCCTGCTGAGCCTTCTTCATCTTCGACGCCGCGACCAACTCCATCGCCTTGGTGATTTGGCGGGTGTTTTTGACCGACTTGATGCGGCGGCGGATGTCGCGGGTGGAAGCCATGGCTGAAGGAGCGAGTAGTGGGTAGCGGGTAGTGAGTAGGGGTTAGCGGAGGGCTGGATTGATGCTCGCTACGCGCTACCCGTTACTCGCTACTGGGTGGGTCAGGCCGTGAAGGTGGTCTTCCACTCGTCGCACGCGGCCTGGAGCTTGGCCTCGAGGTCCTTGTCGAGGGCGGCCTTGGTGCGGATCTCGGTGAGGAGGGCGTCCTTCCGGGCGGAGAAGAACTCCTTCAGCGACGTGGCGGCGGCGACGACCTTCTTGACGTCGATCGGGTCGAAGTAATTCCGCTGCATTGCGAAGAGGACGGCGACCTGGAGCTCGATCGGCACCGGGTTGAAGGCGGGCTGCTTGAAGAGCTCGACGATGCGGGCGCCGCGCTCGAGCTGGGCCTTGGTCTTGGCGTCGAGGTCCGAGCCGAACTGCGCGAAGGCGGCCAGCTCGCGGAACTGCGCGAGCTCGCCCTTCAGCTTGCCGCCGACCTGCTTGGTGGCCTTGATCTGCGCGGCGGAGCCGACGCGCGAGACGGAGAGGCCGACGGACACCGCGGGGCGGATGCCCTGGTTGAAGAGGTCGGTCTCAAGGAAGATCTGGCCGTCGGTGATCGAGATGACGTTCGTCGGGATGTACGCCGAGACGTCGCCGGCCTGCGTCTCGATGATCGGCAGCGCGGTGAGCGAACCCTTGCCGTCGAGGCGCGCGGCGCGCTCGAGGAGGCGGGAGTGGAGATAGAACACGTCGCCCGGGTACGCCTCGCGGCCCGACGGGCGCTTGAGGATGAGCGAGATCTGGCGGTAGGCGACGGCGTGCTTGGAGAGATCGTCGTAGACGATCAGCGCATCCATGCCGTTTTCCATGAACCACTCGCCCATCGCCGCGCCGGAGAACGGCGCGAGGTACTGGTTGGCGGGGTTGTCGGCGGCGGGGGCGCTGACGATCACGGTGTACTCGAGCGCGCCGGCGGCCTCGAGGGCCGAGATCGTGCGGACGATGTTGGAGTTCTTCTGGCCGACCGCGACGTAGATCGAGTAGACCGGGCGGAACTTCGGGTCGCCGGAGGCCAGGCCGACCTTGTTGATCTTCGCCTGGTTGATGATCGTGTCGACGGCGATGGTGGTCTTGCCGGTGCCGCGGTCGCCGATGATCAGCTCGCGCTGGCCGCGGCCGATCGGGATCATGGAGTCGATCGCCATGATGCCGGTGAAGAGGGGCTGCGAGACGGATTTCCGGACGACGATGCCGGGGGCGATCTTCTCGACGGGAAACGCCTCGGTCGAGGCGATCGGGCCCTTGCCGTCGACGGGATTGCCGAGCGCGTCGACCGCGCGGCCGAGCAGCGCCTTGCCGACGGGCACGGAGAGGAGGCGGCCGGTGGTCTGGACCTCGTCGCCCTCCTTGAGGGTCGAGACGTCGCCCAGCACGACGCAGCCGACCTCGTCCTCCTCGAGATTGAGCGCGATGCCGATGGCGCCGCCCGGGAACTGGACCATTTCGTTGTACATCACGTCGGACAGGCCGTCGATCTTGGCGACGCCGTCGGCGACGGTGCGGATGGTGCCGGTGTTCTTCTTGACCGCCTTGCTGGAGAGCTTGGCGATCTGCTGTTCGATTTGGTCGAGGACGTTGCTCATCGGAAAACGCGGGTTGGGGTCAGTGGTTGGGAAAGGGGATCAGACGGCGGAGGCGAGGGACGCGAGCTGGCCGGCGACGGACGACTCGTAGGTGTCGTCACCGACGCGCACGCGCAGGCCGGCGAGGAGCGATCCGTTCGCCTTCGCGACGGCGCTCACGGGGCGGCGGTACTTGCGGGTCATCGCGGCGGCGATGGACGTGAGCATGGCGTCGTTGACGGCGCCGGCGTGCTCGACGACGGCCTGGCCGCGCGCGACTTCGGCGGCGACGAGGCGGTGGTAGGCCTTGAGGATCGCGAGCGTGCCGGTCGGACGGTGCTTCTCGAGATAGGCGAGCACGCCCGCGACGCGCTCGGCGGAGAGGCGGCCGTCCACAAGGCTCAGCTTGAAGAACTGGCGGGACAGCTGCTGGATCTGTTTCTTGCCGGAGGCCATGGCGCGGACGCGGGGGGAAGGGATCAGACGTTGGTGAGCTCGCGCGACGCGGCGTCGTTGTAGGCCGAGCGGTCGGCGTCGGAGAGCTTCTTCGCGAGCACGCGCTCGGTGGTGAGGACCACGAGGCGGGCGATCTCGGTGCGGGCGTCGGCGAGCATCTTCTTGTGCTCGAGCTCGATCGCCTGCTGCGCCTTGACGAGCGTGTCGTTGGCCTTGGCGGCGGCCTCCTGGGTCTGCTTGTCGAGGAAGTCCTTCGCCGACTTGCGGGCCTCGTCGATGATGCGGGTCGCGTCGACCTGGGCCTGCTTGACGATGGCGGCGCTCTCCTGCTGGGCCGCGGCGAGCTTGGCCTGCATCTCCTCGGCGTACTTGAGGCCGGAGTCGATCTTCTGCTGGCGCTCGTCGAGGGTCGCGAGGACCGGCTTGAAGGCGAACTTCCAGAGCACGAACGCGACGATCGAGAAGCTCAGGGCCTGGGCGAGGATGAGCGGCACGCTGAGGCCGAAATCCTGCATGATCTTCGTGACGCCGGAGGCGCCTTCACCGTGGGCCGCGGCGGCCTCGGCGGCGTGACCGGTGGCTTCAGCGAGAACGAGCAGAGTGGAGAGCATGATGAATTCGAGGAACGGAAGGGAAAAGGGCCGCGCCGGTGATCGCTCACCGGCGCGGAAATCGGACGGATTACTTGCCGAGGAACAGCGCGTAGAACGCGACGGCTTCGGCCAGCGCCATACCGATGATGGACTGGACGAGGATCTTGCCGGAAGCGCCCGGGTTGCGGCCGACGCCCTCGACGGCCTTGGCGCCGACGAGACCGACGCCGATGGCGGCGGCGAGACAGCCGAACGCGCCCTGGATACTGCCACTGATTTCAGCGATGACTTGGATCATGTTGGATTTGGTTTTGTTGGTTGGAGTGCCGCCGTGCGCGCGCAAGGCACGCTCCCGGCGGTAAAGGGTTTAGTGGGCCGCCTCGTGGGATTCGCCGTGGCCGTGCTCGCCCTCATGGTGTTCGTCACCGTGATTGCAGATCAGGCCGATGTAGACGCTGACGAGCAGCGTGAAGACAAGCGCCTGCACGAAGCCGATCAGGAGTTCGAGGAAGTAGAACGGAACCGGCAGCAGCCACGGCGTGATGGCCGACATCGAGTGCAGCAGATTCTCGCCGCCGAAGACGTTGCCGAAAAGACGGAACGAGAGCGAAATTGGACGGAAGCAGATCGAGACGATCTCGATCAGGCCGACCGCGAGGAACACGAGAAACAGCGGGTAATAGATCACCGCCGGCACCTCGCGCTTGTCCGCCTTGTTGCCGAAGATGTCCTTCAGTACGAGCTTCGGGCCGGCGTAGCGCAGGATGAAATAGAGCCAGCAGAGCATCGACACCACGGCGAGCGCCGCGGTGCCGTTGAGGTCGGCGTTGCCGGGACGGATGAATTCCTTCCAGCCACCGGTCTCATGATCGGTGATGAAGATCGTGCCAACGCCGGGAAAGAGACCGCTCCAGTTCTGGATAAGAATGAACGTGAACAGGGCCGCGAGCAGCGGGAAGGTCGGCTTGGCCATCTTCTTGCCGACGATCGGGGTGATGAGGTCGAGCACGCCCTGGACGAGATTCTCGACAATCGCCTGACCGCGGGTTGGCACCAGTTTCGGCGTCTTGATCGCCAGGCGGATCGCGATGATCAGCACCAGCGCCACGATCCAGCTTGTCACCATGCTGTTCGTGACGGGCAAAGGCCCCACATGAAACAGCGTTTCCGCCGATGCGGCGACACCATGCGACTCGCTGGCGAAGGCGCTGAGAGCGCTCGAAAGCGACAGAAAAATCAGGGCGAGTTTTTTGACTCGGGACATGGGCGCGCTGGACGACGGAAAGGGTTGGAAAGGGATTGAGTAGGCAAAGGCTGAACACTCCGTCAACCCCCGAAATGGTTTGCATTCAAGACCCCGCGAACGATTAGGCGCGAGGGGCCCAAAACCCGGCGAACTTATCGTCGGCTAATCACCGCCCCACCCTGCAAATCGCGGTCAGCGAATGGTGAACCGGGGCCCGGCTTTGAAAGACCGTCTCCTGCTCGAACGGCCACGGCTCCCCCACCTGTTTCCACGCCGGGTGTTCTCGTATAACCAGCTCCGTGTCACGAAAGTAGGGCTCGAAGTCGGTGCGGAAATGCAGGCGGGTCTCGGCGGTTGATCGACCGGCCACGACTGAAAGAAAACCGGGTTGCATGATCCGGTTCTTGTGGTGACGCCGCTTCGGCCACGGATCGGGAAACAGCACGTAGATCGCAGTGAACGTCACACCCTCCGGCAGCGAATCCAGGAAATCGCGCGCCTCCGCATTAATGAAGTGCAGATTCGCCAACTTCGCCCGGTCACGCTTGCGCGTGGCGCGCCGAATCCGGTCCACGCTGATATCCACCCCCACGCAGATCTGTTCCGGATGGGCCGCGGCAAAGGCCGCAAGAAAATGACCATGACCACAGCCAACCTCCCACACGATGGACGCAGGCTTGGGAAAAAGGGACGCCAGTTGCTCCTTCAGATCCTGGCGTCGTTGGGTGACGCGAGCGATGTGCGCAGCCGTGCGAATCGGGTTGTCCATGATGGGGGCTGCGATTCAGGACTTTTCCGCTCCCCTACCCGCCTCCAGCCTAACCATCAAGATGCTGATATCAGCCGGGTTAACCCCGCTGATCCGGCTCGCCTGACCGAGGGTCATCGGCTTGAATTCCGCCAGCTTCAATGCGCTCTCGCGGCGCAGTCCAGGAATCGACAGATAGTCTAGGTTCGTTGGGAGCCGGATTTTCTCGATTTGAGATAGCTTGTCGATCTGACGCTGCTCCCGCGCCAGATAGCCTTGGTAACTAACTCGATAGAGAACCTCGTGACGCACCTCCGGAGATTCCTTTTGAAAGTCATCCGGAAGCTGGATCCCTCCCCCATCCCGCCGGATCGCGTCAGCCCAAGTGCCACCGCGGGTCTTGTTGGATTCCAAGTGTTTAACCCACTGATCGACCCTCTGTTGTTTGGCAAAAATACGTTGTAATCTATTGCTGGATAAAAGGTTGAACGATCTTGCGTGATGAGCCATCCGCAATTCGGCGCTGCCGTGGTTGAAGAGAAGCCGATATTCGGCGCGACTGGTGAACATGCGATAGGGCTCGTTCGTGCCCTTGGTGACTAGGTCGTCGATCAGTACGCCGATGTAACCCTCGTGCCGCTGGATGAGCATGGGCGGAGTTCCTCGCACCTTATTCACAGCGTTTACCCCGGCTACCAACCCCTGCCCTGCAGCTTCCTCGTAACCGGAAGTGCCATTGATCTGGCCGGCGAAAAAGAGATTTTCGACTTTCTTAGACTCAAGCGAAGGAAAGAGTTGGGTCGGATGAGCGAAGTCATACTCAACGGCGTAGGCCGGCCGGAGGAGAACAGCCTGCTCAAGGCCTGGGATGCTGTGAACCATCTCGAGTTGGACGTCGAATGGCAGACTTGTTGACAGCCCGTTGACGTAGTACTCGTTCGTCGCCCTACCCTCCGGTTCGAGGAAAAGCAGATGCCGCGGCTTGTCGGCGAAGCGGACGAATTTGTCCTCGATGCTTGGACAATAGCGCGGCCCCACTCCGACGATTTCGCCGCTGTACATCGCCGACTGCTTGAGGTTCGCACGGACGATCTCGGCGGTTTGCGGTGTCGTGTGGGTCATCCAGCACGAGACCTGTTCGGATCCCGGATTCCAGCCCAGGCGCCGTTCGCCGTGTTGTTCCACATGGAACAATTCCTCCTGACCGCGGGTGTCGTGAAACGCAAAGAACGTCGGGTTCTCGTCGCCTTTCTGTTCGGTCATCTTGGAGAAATCCAAGCTCCGGCCCAAGAGTCGCGGTGGCGTTCCGGTCTTGAGGCGCTCCAATGAAATGCCGGCCTCAATAAAACTAGCCGAAAGGCTCTTGGCACTGAAGTCGCCTAGGCGGCCGCCTTCGTTCTTGTTTTGGCCGATGTGCATCAGGCCGCGCAAGAATGTGCCGGTGGTCACCACCACGGTTTGGCCAAGGAAGTCGATGTCGAGGTTCGTGTGACAGCCGACGACTTTGTGGTCCTTGTAGATCAGTCCCGTAACCGTGGCTTGGAACAGCTGCAGATTGGCCTGGAGTTCGATCGTATGCTTCAGCCGCAGTTGATAAGCCTTCTTGTCGCATTGCGCGCGGGGCGACTGCACGGCGGCGCCTTTGGACTCGTTGAGCAGCCGGAATTGGATCCCGGTGACATCCGTGTTGATCGCCATCTCGCCGCCGAGCGCATCAATCTCCCGGACGATCTGTCCCTTGGCCTGGCCGCCGATGGCTGGGTTGCAGCTCATCTGGGCGATCGTGTCGATGTTGCCGGTCAGGAGTAGAGTAGAGGCGCCCATCCGCGACGCTGCCAACGCGGCTTCAACGCCAGCATGCCCGGCGCCGCACACGATCACGTCGAATGGTATCTTGTTATAGATCAATATATAACGTCACTTTCCAATGCAGAACGTCGCGAACAAATGATCGAGCATTCGCTCGTTGTCCACCTTGCCAATAATGTCGCCGTAAGCGTCGAGTGTTCCACGTAGATCGCTCGCCAAGAGTTCGCTTGGACCGCCTCCGGTCAGCTTCGAGAGAGCGTCCTTCAATCCGCACTTGGCTCGGTCAAGGGCGTCGGCATGACGGGCATTGATGGCGATTGAGTCTTCCAGGTCCGGCACCTGAAAGGCGTCAGCCAAGCGGGTGATCTGAGCCACCAGTTGGTCGTAACCCAAGCCGGTGAGGGCTGAGGTCGACACAAGAGGCAAATTCTTTGCAAAAAGATCGCCGGCAGGGGCTGGAGCCAAATCGATTTTGTTTACCACCACCACGCACCGGGTCGGCTCGAGGCGGTCGAGCAACGCCCGCGGGAATTCAGGCACCGGACGGCCGGCTTCGATCACGAGGAGAATCAGGTCTGCCTCGGCGATGTGTTCGAGGGACTTCTCGATGCCGAGTTTCTCGATCGCCCCGGGCTCAGGATTCAGGCCCGCGGTATCGATCAATCGCAGGCTATGCGGTCCGACCACGATCTGTTCCTCGAGATAATCCCGCGTCGTGCCTGGCTCGGGACTCACGATCGCGCGTTCGCGTCCCACCAGGAGATTGAGCAGGCTGCTCTTGCCGGCGTTCGGTGCGCCCACGATCACGGTCTTGATGCCGTGGCGCAGCATCTCGCCGTAATGCCGCGTGGCGAGCAGGCGGTCGGTATCCTTCCAGAGCGCTTCCAGAGCCGTCTGCAGGGCGGTGCGGTCCTCGGCTGGCAGATCCTCGTCCGGAAAATCAATGTACGCCTCGACCTTGGCCAAGACACCGAGGAGTCGTTCGGTGAGTTGATTGAGAGTCCGGCCCAGCGCCCCGCGCAGCTGCTGTTGCGCGGCGGCGAGTGCGCGTTCGCTGCGGGCGTGGATCAGGTCCATCACGGCCTCGGCCTGGCTGAGATCTAGCCGGCCGTTCAGGAAGGCCCGCTGCGTGAATTCCCCGGGTGTCGCCGCCCGGCAGCCGCGCGCGAGCAGGTCCTCGAGGATCTTCTGCACGATGAACGGGCTGCCGTGACACGAGATTTCCAGCAGATCCTCGCCGGAATAGGAGCGGGGACCCGCGAAAAACGTCGCGACGACGTCATCCACCAGCTTTCCGTGCCGGTCGCGATAATCCGCATGGCGGGCTGAGCGTGGAGCGGGTGGGGCGGGGAACAGCTCCTGATCGAGCCGTGCCGCCTCCGGCCCGCTGACGCGCACAACCGCGAGCGCAGCTGTGCCGGCGGCGGTGGCGGGGGCGACGATCGTGTCGGGACGACTCGGCATCGGGGTGACGCAACGGCGGCTTTTCGCCTGCGCCAAGTCAAATTCCACGCCGCGGGGCTGCAACCGATGCACAGGGTTGAGCAACCGGGGCGGAGCAGGGGTGGTCCCGGGCGATTATCCTGCGGGCACATGAGCGAGATCGACCCGATCACCCGGTTCCAGGAGTGGTTCGCCGAGGCCAAGGTCCAGGAGGCCTCCGACGCGACCGCGATGTCGTTGGCCACGGCCGACGCCAAGGGACGGCCGACGGTGCGGATGGTCCTGCTCAAGGCGGTCGATGCGCGCGGATTCGTGTTCTACACCAATCTCACGAGCCCGAAGATCGCCGACCTCGATTCGAATCCGCGCGCGGCGCTGTGCTTCCACTGGCCGAAGGCCGAGCGCCAGGTGCGCATCGAAGGCGCGGTGGAGCCGGTATCCGATGCCGAGGCGGATGCCTATTTCGCCACGCGACCACGGCTCAGCCAGCTCGGAGCCTGGGCCTCGCACCAGTCGAAGCCGATGGCCGGGCGCTATGTGCTTGAGCAGGCCGTCGCCGCGATGGCCCTGAAGTTCGGCGTCGGCACCGTGCCACGTCCGCCGTTCTGGTCGGGACGGCGGGTCGTGCCGGACCTCATCGAGTTCTGGCACCAGCGCGCATTTCGCCACCACGACCGCGAGCGCTACACGCGCGGTCCCGGCGGTTGGAAATCGGAGTGGCTGTTTCCCTAGCGGACGCCGACCTCGATCGGTGTCACCCGCGTGCCGTCGACCACCTTGTCGCCGGGGTAAACCACCACGCGGTCGCCTTCCTTGAGCCCGTCGGTGATCTCGACGTTCACGCCGTTGCTGTGGCCCGCGGTCACGGGACGCAGGCGGGCCCGGCTGCCGTCGAGCACGAAGACCTGTGACTTGCCGCCGAGTTGGAACAGCGCGCCGCTCGGGATGTGGATCACGCTCGGATTTTCCCACGTGACGATGCGCGCCTCGACGCGGTAGCTGTCGCCGAGGGTGGGGCGCCGCGAGAGCGGATCGGTGAAATCGGCCACGACGTAGACGCGCTGCTCCTCGACGCCGAGCGCGGAGATCTTCGTGAACGCCGACGGCTCGACGAGCCGCACGCGGGCGTTCAACGGCTCGGCGCCGCCCCATTGCTCAAGGGACACACGCGCGCCGGGGTGGATCGCGACGCCGTCGCGGGAAAGCACCTCGATGCGCACTTCCAGGTCGGTCGGGTCGCCGACTTCCATCAGCGCGAAGCCGGGCGGCACGACGCGTGCGCTCTCCTGGTAGACGCGGAGGATGCGTCCGTCCACCGGCGCCGTGATCTGCAGGGGTTCCACATCGCCGCCGGGCTGCGTGCGGACCAGCAGCGCGCGGGCCTGCTCGAGCTCGTGCTCGGCGACGCGGTGGTTGAACTCGGCCGCGCGTTCATCCTGTCGCGCAGTCGTTGCGCGCATCTGGGCGGCGTCAAATTCCTGCGGCGAGAGCACCTTCTGCTCGAAGAGCTGGCGGAGCCGGGCGAGGTCCGACGCCGCGAGCTGCGCCGCGGCGCTGGCGCGTTCGTGCTGGGCCTGGGCCGCATCCCGGGCCGCGGTGGCCGCCCGGATCCGGGCCTCGGCCTGCGCCTGGCTGCGCGCGTCCAGGAAATCCGCGCCGCTGGTCTCGAGCGTCGCGAGAACCGTCTTGCCCGCCTCGACGGGGGCGCCGGCCTTCCAGTCGATGCGGCGCAGCTGGCCGCCGACGGGGGCCGACACGACATAGCGGTTCTTCACGCGGGTCATGCCCTCCTCGTCGACGGTGACCACAAGCGGGCCGCGGGCGACGGTCGCGATTTCGACCGGCAGGGCGCGGGGCCAGAGCCCCACGATGATCAGCGCGAGCAGCGCAAGACCGCCGAGCCAGGGCAGGCGACGACGCCAGGCCGGGGCGGCGGGTTTCCGAGCCGCCGGGACAGAGGGTGGGGGGAGGTCGCTCATGAAAGGAGGAGAACGGCTCAGTCGAGGGCCTTCAAGGCGCTGACCAGATCGATGTCGGCCAGCTTGCGCGCGGCGAGGAGCGCGGACAATGACGAAGCCGCGGCCACGGTGAGCACGGCGTACGCGTAGTTGGCCGGCGTGAGCACCAGCGGCAGGCGGACCGTCTCGGTGTTCACCGTGGTGATGATGCCGGCGGCGAAGGCGGATCCGAGCATCAGGCCGCACGGCAGCGCCACGAGCGTGAGCAGGACGAGCTCGCCGACCAGGACGGCGCCCACCTCGCCCCGCGTGAAGCCGAGGACCCGCAGCGTGGCGAGTTCCCGGGCGCGCTCGGAGAGCGAGATGCGGGCGCTGTTGTAGATGATGCCGAAGGCGACGATCGTCGCGAACAGCGTGTAGATCTTCTGGATGAGCCCGATGCTCTCGGCGGTGGTCTTCCGGAAGCCGTCGCGCACCGACGCCTTGATCACGCAGCCGGCAAACTGCGGGGTCTCCTTCACGGCGCGCAGGAACTCTCCCCACCGGCCCGCGAGCACGACCGCGTGGGCGCCGCTGATCCGGTCGCCCTCGAGCAGCAGCCGATTCAGCGCCGACAGCTCCATGTACGCCGCGGTGCCCGCGAAATCCTCCGCGAGCCCGACCACCGGCACCTGCAGCTCGCGCTCCTCGCCCTCGAGGACCTTCACCACCATCTCATCCCCCGGCTGCACGCGCAGCACGTCGGCGAGCTTGGCGGAAAGCACGATGCCGCGGGCCGGCAGGACCAGCTGCCGGGGGCCGGAATCAATCACCCGGCTGAGCGAACCCTGCGCAGGCAGGCCCTGCAGCATCAGGCGGCGCATCGCGGGGCCGGCCCGCAGCTCGATCGGCACGTAGCGGAAGGGCTCGGCGGCCACCACGCCTGGCAGGTGGCGGATGGCATGGATCGCGCGGGCGGGTCCGGGCTCGACGAGCGAGAGCGTGACGGTCTGCCGCTGCACGAGGTCCCACTGGAAATCGATCACGTACGCGATCCCGTCGCGGAACGAATTCGGCACGATCAGGATTCCAGTCGCGAGCGCGAGCGCGAGGGTGGTCAGCGCGCTGCGGACGGGCCGCCGCTCAATGTTGCGCAGCGCCATGCGGAAGGACGCGCTGAACCAGCGGGCGAGGCCGAGGCGCTCGGCGAGGGCGGGGCGGAAACTGGCGGGCGACTCGGGCCGCATCGCCTCGGCGGGCGGCAGCCGCACGGCCCGGCGCACGGCGCCCGCGACGCCGACGAACGCGGCCAGGGCGCTCACCAGCGTGGCGGTCACGAGCACGTGGGTGTCCAGCAGGAAGTCCAGCTGCGGAAACCGGAAGAACAGGTGGTACATGCCCACGAGCCGCTGCCCGAGCAGGATGCCGCCGATGGCGCCGAGTCCGATGCCCGCGACAACGATCGCGAGGGAGAACTTGAAATAGTGGAAGCCCACTTGGCGGTTGCTGAACCCGCAGGCCTTGAGCATGGCGATCTGCTCCCGCTGGAGCGCGATCTGCCGGCTCATCACCGAATTGGTCATGAACGCCGCGACACTGAGAAACACCAGCGGGAACGCGATCGCCAGCCCCTGCAGCACTCGGATCTCGTCGTCCACGCGCCGGTGCGACGGATGGTTCTCCCGTCCGTAGGCCCCGCGGCCGCCATAGGGCGCGAGGAGCCGGTCGACGGCGGCGATCACCTCGCCCTCGGAGGCGCCGGGGGTGAGCGTGATCGCGACATTGTTGAACGCGCCGTAGAGCTGGAAGGCGGTCGCGAGTTCCTTGTACGGCATCCAGAACACGCCGTAGGTCTTGTTGTCGGGCAGCGCGGCGCCGGGCGGCGCCTCAAAGACGAACTCGGGCGACAGCGCGATACCGGTGAGCGTGAAGGTCTGCCGCGTGCCGTTGAGCACCGCCGAAATCGTGTCGCCGGGCTTCAGGCCGTGCGCCTCGGCGAACGCCTCGCCGACCGCCAGCTCGCGCCGCGTGGTCTGACTCGCGGGCAGTCGTCCCGTGCGCAAGTACAGCCGGTTCAGCGCGGGCTCGCCGCGCTCGGGCAGCGAGTTCAACAGCCCCACGGCCGGCAGGTCGAGGCCGGGCACGTCGAGCGTCACCTGGATCGCGATGCCCGTCTGGACCGTCGCGACGCCCGGGATGGCGGCGAGTTCACCCGCGACGGAGTTGGGGGCGCGCTTGAGCCGCGCGAAAACCTGCGCGAAGTGGTGCTGGCCGTAGTAGGTGTCGCGGGTGGTCGCCAGCGAGAGGATCAGCGACCGGGTCATGATCATCATCGCGAGCCCGGACGCCATCACGAGCGCGACGGCGAACGCCTGGGACTTGATCGCGATGAGGTCGCGGCGGAGCTTGCGGTCGAGGAGGCTCATGGCGCCGCGGGCCTACCAGGCCAGCTCCCGCACGGAGCCGCGGCGGGGGTTCACGCGCTCGTGGATGATGCGGCCGTCGGACAGGGTGAACACGCGGTCGGCCATGTCGGCGAGAATGGCGTTGTGGGTGATGATGACGGCGAGGGTGCCGAGCTCGCGGTTGATGCGCTCGA
>CAYYGV010000104.1:0-13260 GCA_964471615.1 uncultured Opitutaceae bacterium | reverse complement strand
TGGTGCTGTCGCACCCCACGCAGTACTACAGCCCGTGGTTCCGCTGGCTGCAGGCACACGCCCCGGTTGAGCTCCGCGTGTTCTACCTCTGGGACTTCGGCGCCACCGTGCAGCGCGACGCGCAGTTCCAGACCGCGTTCAAGTGGGACGTGGACCTGCTGTCGGGCTACGCCCATGAGTTCGTGCCGAACGCCGCCCGCCGGCCCGGCACCGAGCACTTCTGGGGCCTGCGCAACCCGGCGCTGACGGACCGTCTCGCCGCCTGGCGGCCGGACGCGGTGCTGCTCTTCGGCTACGCCTACGCCAGCCATCTCCGGGTCGTGGCCTGGGCGCGGCGCACCGGCGTCCCGCTGGTGTTTCGCGGCGACTCCCATTTCCTCGGTCGTCCGGCGCCGGGCTGGCTGCGCACGACGGTCCTCCGCACGCTCTACCGGCAGTTCGCCGCCGTGACCTATGTCGGCCTCGCGAACCGCGACTACTTCGCGGCGCTCGGGGTACCGGAGCGCAAGCTGTTCTTCGCGCCGCACGCGGTGGACGACACGCTCTTCGATCCGCGCGAGCCCCGCCACCGCGAGGCGGCCGCGCGCCTGCGCGCGGAGCTCGGACTCGCCCCCGCGACCCGGGTCGTGCTCTTTGCCGGCAAGTTCGTCGCCGCCAAGCAGCCCGTGGAGCTGCTCGAGTCGTTCCTCGCCCTGAACCGCCCCGACACCGCGCTGGTCATGGTCGGCGATGGACCGGAGCGCGAGCGCCTGCTCGAGGCCGCCCGGCGTGCGCGCCCGGGCCAGGTGCATTTCCTGCCCTTCGCCAACCAGACTGAGATGCCGGCCCGCTACCTGCTCGCCGACGTATTCGTACTGCCCTCGCGCGGCCTGTACGAGACCTGGGGCCTGGCGGTCAACGAGGCGATGCATCTCGGTGTGCCCTGCGTCGTGAGCGACCGCGTGGGCTGCCAGCAGGACCTCGTGACCGAGGGCGAGACCGGCTGGGTTTTCCGGGTCGACGAGGCCGACGGCCTGCGGCGGGCGCTCGACCGCGCCCTGGCCGCGCCACGCGGCGCCCTCGCCGCCGCGATCGCCTCTCGCATCGGCGCCTACACCTACCGGCACGCCGCCGACGGCCTACTGGCCGCAGTGGGCGCGGCGCGCCATTCCTCCCCCGCATGAAGATCACGATCGTCAGCGGCTTCTTCCTGCCCGTGCCGACGGTCGCCGGCGGGGCCATGGAGAAGATCTGGCACCGGATGGCGCGCGAGTTCGCCGCGGCCGGGCACGAGGTCACCTATTGCTCGCGGCGCTGGCCGGGCTTCGCCGACGAGGAGGACATGGAGGGTTTCCACATGATCCGGCTGCCGGGCTTCACGCACACCCGCTCGCTGCCGCGGAATCTCCTGCTCGACTTCATCTGGGGCACGCGCGTATACCGGCGCCTGCCGCCCGCCGACATCGTCGTGCTCAACACCGTGATCCTGCCGGCCTGGCTGCCGCGGCTGAAGCCCGCCGCCGGCCGCGTCGTGGCCGTGTTGGGCCGCATGCCCAAGGGCCAGTGTCGCTTCTACGGCGGCGTGACCCGCGTGGTGGCGACCAGCGAGGCGGTCCGCGCGCAGGTCCGGCGCGAGAATCCGCGCCTCGACGAGCGCACCCGGGTCGTGCCGAACCCGATCGACTGGGACCTCCACCAGCGCGACCGCCGCCAATCGTCGCCTCTCACCATCGGCTACGTCGGTCGGATCAATCCCGAAAAGGGACTCGAGCTGCTGCTCGGTGCGGCGGCCCTCCTGGCCCGGCGAGCGGACCTGCCCGACTGGCGGCTCCGACTGGTGGGCCCTCAGACCGTGGCCGAGGGCGGTGGAGGCGAGGCCTACGTAGCCATCCTGCGCGCGCTCGCGGCCGACGCCGGCGACCGGATCACGTTCTCGCCGCCGATCTACGACCCGGCGGTGCTGGCGGACGCGTACGCGTCGTTCGACGTCTTTTGCTATCCGAGCCTCGCGGCCAAGGGTGAGGGCCTGAGCGTCGCGCCCATCGAGGCCATGGCCGCCGGAGCCGTGCCCGTGGTGTCCGCGCTCGAGTGCTACGACGACGTGATCCGTTCCGGCACGAACGGGCTGGTGTTTGACCACCGGGCGGCCAACCGGGTCGAACAGTTGGCGGACGCGCTCGCGGGCCTGCTGACCGACGGGGAACGCCGCCGGCGCCTGGCCGTCCAGGCGCGGCAGGATGCGCGGGCGTTCGATTACGGGGTCGTGGCCCGGTCGTTTCTCGACGACTTCGCGGCGCTCACGGCCGGCCGCTAGCGGCCGTGTTTTTCCCCGTTGCGCCCGGCGGCGCACGGACAAGACTCCCGGGCGTGTCCAGCCCCGAAGCGCCCTACCTTGGCCAGAACTGCGTGACGCCCGTGCCGCGGCGCGAGGTCGTGCTGCGCAGCCTCTGGGCGGTCGTGCAGGCCACGCTGTTCCGGTGGAGCCCGCGGCCGCTGCACGGCTTTCGCGCCCGCCTCCTGAAGCTGTTCGGGGCCGACATCCCTGAGCCGTCGCACGTCGTGATCTTCTCGACGGCGCGGGTGACCTATCCCTGGCGGCTCTCGCTCGCGCCGCGCAGCATGGTCGGCCGGAACGTCACGCTCTACAACCTCGCGACCATCACGCTGCGCCGCGGCGCCAACGTGAGCCAGAACTGCCACCTTTGCGCCGGCACCCATGACTTCAACCAGTGGTCGATGCCGCTGGTCGCACAGCCGATCACGATCGGCGAGAATGCCTGGCTGGCGGCCGACGTGTTCGTCGGCCCGGGCGTGACCGTCGGCGAGCTGGCCGTCGTGGGTGCGCGCTCGGTGGTGGTGAAGGACCTGCCGCCGCGCATGATCGCCGCGGGCTCGCCCTGCCGGCCCCTGAAGCCCCGGCGCGATCCCGCATGACCGCGGGGCCGGCCACCGCTGTCGCGCCGGCGTCCCGCGGGCGAAGCTTCAACCTCGACGCGGTCCGCGCGGCCGCGATCACGATGGTCGTGCTGGCGCACCTCGCCGTGATGAGCCCGGTCCGCCGCCCGACGGCGCTGACGTTGTCGTGGATCGGCCAGTTTGGCGTCGACCTGTTCTTCGTGCTGAGCGGCTGGCTGATCGGCGGCCTGTTCTGGCGCGAGCACGCCGCCACCGGGGGCGTGCGCTGGCCCCGGTTCTTCCTGCGGCGGGCGCTGCGCACGGTGCCGCCCTACCTCGCGATCCTGCCGTTCGCCTGGCTCGCCGTCCGCTGGTTCGCCCCGGAACGCGGTGCCTTCGACCCCGGCTACCTCGTGTTCCTCCAGAACTACTACGCGAAGATGCCGTACTTCTCCGTGAGCTGGTCGCTGTGTGTCGAGGAGCACTTCTACCTCTGCCTGCCGGTGCTCGTGATCCTCGCGCTGCGCGCGCGCCTGAGCGTGAACCTGCTGTTCGCGGGGCTCGTGCTGGTTTCACCGCTGTGCCGAACTTTCCTCGAGACCACCCCGACCATCGATGAGTTCAGCGGCCGGGTGCTCGCGACTCACCTGCGGCTCGAGGGCTTGGTGCTGGGCTTCTGGGCCGCCGGGCTCCGTCACTGGGCGCCGACGGCCTGGGCGCGGGTCGTCGGCGTGCTCCGCTGGCTCGGCATCCCGGCGCTGGCCTTCGTGGCGCTCTCGCCGCTTGTGCCGGCACGGCCGTTTTACGCGTGGGGCCTCACCGGGCTGGCGGTTTCGTTCCTCGTGGTGGTCGGACTCGCCGCCGAGTCGCAGCCGTGGAGACTGCCGGCGGGCGACGCGGTGGCCCGGCTGGCGGCCATGTCCTATAGCATCTACCTCACCCACAGCCTCGTCATTCACGTGGCCCGCACCGCCTCCCTCCGCCTCGGCAGCTGGGCCGAGCCCGCCTACTGGGTGCTGGGGCCGGCGGCCATCGGGGTCGCCGGATATGTCTTTTCGACCGCGGTGGAAAAGACCACCCTCAGGCTGCGGGACCGTCTGCTGCCCGCTTCCGGCTGATGCGCATCACCCAGATCATCCCGAGCCTGGAGTCCCGGCATGGTGGACCGAGCTACTCGGTGCCCGCGCTGGCCGCAGCCTGCAGCCGACTCGGTCATGCGGTGCGGCTGCTGTCGACGACCCCGGGAGCCGAACGTTCGCGGACCGACGGCGCGCTCGCTGTCCGGGAATTCCACCGCGACTGGCCCGCGATGCTCTGCCCGTCCGCCGGCCTCCGGGCTGACCTGCTGGGCACCGCGACCGAGGTGGTCCACCATCACTCCCTTTGGCTGCGCACGCTGCACTACGCGCACGCCGCCTCTCGCCGGCAACGGGCGCCGCTGATCATCTCACCCCGCGGGATGATGGCCCCGTGGGCCTGGCAGCATCACCGCGGCCGGAAGCAGCTGGCCAACCTCCTGGTACATCCCGGCGCGCTGCCGGCGGCCGCGGGCTGGCATGCCACGAGCCCGGCCGAGGTCGAGGACATCCGCCGGCTCGGCTTTCGCCAGCCGGTATGCCTGGCGCCGAACGGGGTCGACGCTCCCGTCGCGGCGGACCTCGCGGCCGCCCGCGCCCACTGGCTCGCCGCTTGCCCGGAGGCCGACCAGCGTCCGGTGGCGCTGTTCTACTCCCGGTTTCACCGGAAGAAGCGCGTGCGGGAACTGCTGGATCTCTGGCTCTCGGCCCCGCGCGGCGACTGGCTGCTGCTCCTCGTCGGCGTGCCCGAGGAATACTCGCTGGCGGACGTCCGGGGCTGGATTGACGCCGCCGGCGCCGACGGACGCGTGGCGGCATTCGACGGAACGGACCGGCCGGCGCCCTACACGATCGCCTCGCTGTTCCTGCTGCCTTCCCACTCCGAGAATTTCGGCCTCGTCGTGGCCGAGGCGATGGCCAGCGGTGTGCCGGTGATCACCACCGACGCGACCCCGTGGTCGGCGCTCAACACCGACGACCGCGGCGCCTGCGTGCCGTGGGAGGCGTTCGGGACGGCGCTGGCGACCGCCCTTGGCGAAGGGCCCGACCGCCTGCGTTCGCGGGGTGCCCGGGCGCGGGACTGGGTGCTGCGCGAGTACTCGTGGGACGATGCCGCGCGCAAGCTCGAGGCCTTCTATCGCCAGCTCACGGAGGGCCGGGCATGACGACGCCCGGTTCCACTTCCTCGCCGCTGGCCGCGGCGCCCGCCGGTCGCCACCGGCACAGCGCGCCGAGCCAGCTTGAGCGGATCACGATGATCCATGTCGGCGTCCTCGTGATCCTCTCCGCGTGGGCGTTCGGCGGCGCCGCGACCTGGGCGCGCAGTCTAGTGGCCGGCTGGGGAAGCCTCGCCCTGCTGATCACGCTCGCCGCCCGGTGGAACCGCGATCCGCGCCACCCGCACTTCCCGTCGCCCCTGCCCTGGCTCTGGCCGGTGGCGGCCCTCAACGCGCTGGTGGTGGCCTCCTGTTTCAACCCGAGCTTCGCGGCGCTGAGCTTCGGGGCCGAACCGCTTCTGGCCCACACCGGCGCCGCGTATCCGCGCCTTCCCAGCACCGCGCTGCCGGCGGCCTCGCTCGAGCACCTTTGGCTGTTCGACGCGATCTACCTGTCGGCCTTCAACCTGACGCTGACGGTCCGCCGGCGTCGCACGCTCCGCCGGCTGCTGCTGCTCGCGCTGGGCAATGCCGTCGCGCTCGCGATCTTCGGCACCTTCCAGCGGCTCGTGTCGTCTGGGCTTTTCTTCGGGCTCGTCCCCGCGCCGAACCCGCGCTTTTTCGCGACCTTCGTCTACGGCAACCACTGGGGCGCCTACGTCGTACTCATGATCGCGATCGGGCTCGGCCTGGTCTTCTACTACGCCCGGCGAAGCGACGGCGACGAGCCGGGCCAATCGCCCGTGGCGCTGGTCGCGGTGGCGATCGCCCTCATGGCCATCACGCCCGCGCTGGCGGGCTCGCGCGCGGGGCTGCTGCTGGTGGCCGCGCTGCTTGGCTGGGCCGCGATCGACACGCTCCTGCGCCTCGCGCGACGGCGCCGGTCGCACGGGGAGTCGACGGCGCTGCCCGTGGCCGGCCTGCTGGTCTGCGGCCTGCTCGTCGTGGGCGGCGCGGTCTATCTGGGCCGGGAGCCGCTGCGGGAGCGCTGGCAGGACACGCAGGGGCAGATCCAGTCAGGGTTCCTGCGCGAGCGCCTCGATCTTTACCGTGACACGCTGCAGCTCGCGAAGGCGGAGCCGGCCTTCGGCTGGGGCCTGGCCAGCTTCGAGCGGGCACTCCAGTTGGTCCGGCCGCGTCCCGTCGAGGAGAACCGGCAGTACGAGCACAGCTACGTCGACGCGCATTCCGACTGGCTGCAGGCCCTCGCGGAGCTGGGTGTGGTCGGCGGGCTCCTGCTCCTCCTGGCGGGCCTCCTGCCGCTCCACCAGAGTCACGTGCTGAAGCATGCCGGCTCGCTCGTGCGCTACCTCCTGGCCGGCGGCGCGCTTGTCCTCGCCTACGCGACGGTGGAATTCCCCTTTGCCAACCCGGCCGTGACCACCGCGTTCTGGTTGATCTACTTTGTCGCGGTGCACTACGTCCGCCTGAGCGTGCGCAACGAACCCCGCTGAGCGCCATGTTTTCCGTCGTGATCCTGACCCTCAACGAGGAGCGCAACCTCCCGCGCTGCCTCGCGTCGGTGCGCGACTGTGACGACGTGGTGGTGCTGGACTCGGGGTCGACCGACCGGACCGTCGAGCTGGCTCGCGCCGCCGGCGCCCGCGTGTTCACGCGCAAGTTCGACGACTTTGCCGGCCAGCGGAACCACGCCCAAGCCGAGATTCCCTTCCGGCACCCGTGGGTGTTTCACCTCGACGCGGACGAGCAGATGACCCCCGAGCTCATCGCCGAGTGCCGGGCCCGGGCGGGGGCGGACCTGGACGGATTCATGGTGGCGCCGAGGATGATGTTCCGCGGCCGCTGGATCCCACGCTGCACCGATTTTCCGGCCTACCAGGCCCGCTATGTCCGTGCGCCCCGATTCCGGTTCATCCAGGTCGGCCACGGCCAACGCGAGGCCCCGGGGCAGAACCTAGGACACCTGAGCGCGAATTACCTCCACGATCTCTCAGCCGGCGGCGAGGAGGAGTGGCTCGAGAAGCACCGCCGCTACGCGCGGGCCGAGGCGGCCGAGCATGTGCGACATGACGCCGGCATCCCTTGGTCGGACCTGTGGTCGGGCGAGCGTCTCCGCCGACGCCGCGCACTCAAGCGCCTCAGCTACGCCCTGCCCTTCCGTCCCACCCTGCGCTTCCTCTACCAGTACGTCTTGCGCGGCGGCTTCCTCGATGGTGCGGCGGGATTCCGCTACTGCCGGCTGCTCGCCCGCTACGAGGCGTTCGCCGTGGAGGAGCTTCGCCGCCTCCGGCGCGCCTGAGCCATGCGCTTCATTTTCCTCAATCGCTTCTATTGGCCCGACGAGCCGGCGACCGCGCAACTGCTCACCGACCTGGCCGAGGAACTCGCGGCCCGCGGACACGACGTCACGGTCATTACGAGCCACTCCGGCCAGGCATCCCAACCCGCCCGCGAAACACGCCGCGGGGTCCTGATCCGGCGCGTTCGCGCCACCCGGTCCAAGGGCGTCGGACGCATCCTCGATTTCGCGACATTCCACCTCGGTGCGCTGGTCACCCTGCTGATGACCGCGCGGAAGGGAGACCGCGTGATCGCGCTGACCGACCCGCCGCTGCTCGGCGTCGGGACATGGGCGGTGGGACGACTGACCGGGGCGCGGGTGTGGCATTGGGTGCAGGACATCTACCCTGAGATTGCGGAGCGCCTGACGGGTCACACCTGGCTCTCGGTGCTGCGCCCGCTCCGCAACCTGGCGTGGCGCCACGCGGCGGGCTGCGTCGTGCTGGATGCGGACATGGCCGCCCACGTCCGCGAGGCGGGAGTACCGGCCTCCAGGATCGTCACCGTGGCCAACTGGGCCCCGGCCGGGCTTGCGCCCCAACCCTCCGACGCCGCGGCCGACCTGCGCCGCGAATGGCAACTCGAGGGCCGCTTCGTGGTGGAGTATTCGGGCAACCTCGGCCGCGTGCACGACCTCGAGCCGGTGCTCGACGTGGCGGAGGCGCTGAAAGGCGATCTGTCCGTGGCGTTTGTTTTCATCGGCTCCGGGCCCCAGCGCGCCAGTCTGGTCGCGGCGGCGGCCTCCCGCGGATTGGGCAACGTGCAGTTCCGCCCAGCCCAGCGCCGCGACCAGCTGAACCGCACGCTCGCGCTCGGCGACGTCCACCTCGTGACGCTGCTGCCGGGCTGCGAAGGCCTGGTGTTCCCAAGCAAGCTGTACGGGGCGGTCGCGGTGGGACGGCCGGTCCTGGTCATCGGCCCGCAGACGAGCGAACTCGCGCGGACGGTCGCGGACCACCGGATCGGCGCGGCGTTTTCACGGGACGAGGTGCCGGCTATCGCTGCGTGGATCCGGGCGCTGCGGGACGACCCGACCCGGCAGGAGGAGCTTCGGCGGGCGGCGACGGCGTTTCATGCCGCTGGGATGACGCCGGCACGCGCGGCGGACGAATGGCTCGACTGGACCGGCCGCGAAGGATGACCGGCCTACGCTTGCCGCGGGCGGGCCGGACACTACGCTCGACCAAATGAGCACCGGCCGAAAAGCCCTGTTTATCCTGCTGGGACTGGACCTCCTCGCGGTGCTGGGGGTGTTCAACGCCGTCACCTACCTGCGCAGCCTCGGCGGCACGCCCCACCCGATGGCGGGCCCTCTGCTTACCCCGCTGCTGGCGCCGTATGCTGTGCTGGTGGTCGCGATCTACCTGATCGACGGGTATCGGGCGCGGACGGACATGATGAGCCTGGACTACACCAGCCTGCACACCATCGCCCTTCTTTCAGCGACGGTGGCCGCCCTGGTGCTGACGTTCGTCGTGATCCCGGCCGGCTACGAGCTCCAGTACAGCCGCGCGGTCATCGCCCTCAGCTACGTGGCGTTGATCCCCATCACCCTGAGCTACCGCCGGGTGCTCCACCTGCGGCAGGTGAACGCGCTTGGGGAACGGACTTTCGTTTACCTCGGCGACCGGGCCAGCTGCATCGCCTTCCAGCGCGAATGCGAGCAGGCGCACGTGGCGCAGCGGATTATCTGCTGCGTGGCCGGCGACGACCGCATTGACGCACCCGCGCCAGCCAACGCGCCGGAACTGCGCTCGCTGCAGGGCGTCCTGCAGGACATCTCGGCCGGAGTGATCACGGTTGAGGCAGTGGTGCTCCGCGAGACCAACCGCGACCTGGAGTCCGACCTGGTCCGGCGACTCGTCGAACTCTACTTCTCCGGGCTGCCCACCTACACGCTCGAGCTGTTCCACCGGCTCTACTGGCGCAAGATCCCGATCTATCGCCTCAACCAGACCTGGCTGTTCCAGGAAGGCTTCACCATCGCCCGCGAGCCCGTGTTCGAGCGCATCAAGCGCATCGGCGACGTGGTGGTTGCGAGCCTCGGGCTGGTGGTCGCCTCGCCGGTGATCCTGCTCGCGGCGGCCGCGGTTTGGATCGACGACCGGGGGCCCTGCATCTTCGCGCAGACGCGGGTCGGCCGGAACCACGTGCCCTTCCGCCTCTACAAGCTGCGGACCATGCGGGCGGCGCCCGGGGGCGATCGCTACACGCAGCCGAACGACCAGCGCATCACCCGCGTCGGAAAGTTCCTCCGCGCCAGCCGCATCGACGAGCTGCCCCAGCTCTTCAACGTGCTCCGTGGCGAGATGAGCATGATCGGCCCCCGCGCGGAATGGGATCAGCTGGTCGCCGAGTATGAGCGCGAGATCCCCTGCTATTTCTTCCGCCATCTCGTGAAGCCGGGCATCACGGGCTGGGCCCAGGTCAACTACCCGTACGGCGCCAACCTCGAGGACACGGTGCGCAAGCTGGAGTACGACCTGTACTACATCCGCCACTTTTCCTTCCGGCTCGACGCGTCGATCGTGCTGAAGACGATTCACGTGATGCTCTTCGGCAAGGGCCGCTGAGCCCGTCCTGCGTCCATGAAATCCTACGACTTTGCCGTCATCGGCGGGGGCAGCGCCGGCTTCAATGCCGCGCGCGTCGCCGCCAGCCTCGGGCTCAAGACCGCCGTCATCGACGGCGCCCGCGAACTCGGCGGCCTCTGCATCCTGCGCGGCTGCATGCCGTCGAAGACGCTGTTGTACATGGCCGAGGTCCTGCACCTCGCACAGCATGGCCGGAACTTCGGCCTGCGCATCCCGTCGGCCCGCGCCGACATGAAGGCCATCCACGCCCGCAAGGTCCGGATCATCGACGACTTTGCCGGCTATCGCCGACGCGCGCTGCGTGAGGGGCCGTTCGACCTGATCCGCGCCTTCGCGCGCTTCCGCGATCCACATGTGCTCGAGCTCTCCAACGGCCAGACCATCCGCGCGCGGCATGTCCTGATCGGCACCGGCTCAAAGGTGGCCGTGCCACCGGTGCCCGGCCTGGCCGAGGCCCGGGCGTGGACCAGCGACGAGGTCCTCGACCTCGACTTCGTCCCGCGGAGCGTCCTCGTCCTAGGCGGCGGCATTGTCGCATGCGAGCTTGCCCAGTTCCTCAACCGGATCGGGAGCCGCGTCATTCTCGTCCAGCGGAGCCGGCACATCCTGCGCGACCACTCCCCGGCCGCATCGACCGTGATCCAGCAGGCGTTGGTCGATGAAGGCGTCGAGCTCTTCGCCGGCACCACCATCGAATCGATCCGCCAGGATTCGCGCGGTACGACCGTTACGTTTATTCACGACGGGCGCCGGGTGACTCGCCGCGCCGTCCATCTCTTCAACGCGCTCGGCCGGGAACCCAACACTCGGCATCTCAACCTCGGCGCTGCCGGCGTCCGCACCCAGCCGGACGGCCAAATCGTGATCAACCGCTGGCAGCAGACCTCGGCGCCGCACATCTATGCGGCGGGCGACTGCTCCGGGCCGCACGAGATCGTCCATGTCGCCATCCAGCAGGGCGAACTTGCGGCCCGGCATGCGGCCGGCCGACCCAAGCTAAAGCCGGTCGATCACTCGCTGCTCCTGAACGTCGTCTTCACCGACCCGCAGCTGGCGACGATCGGACGTCTGGAGCGCGAACTCGAGGAGGCGGGCACGGCAGTCGTCAGCGCGAGCTACCCGTTCAACGACCACGGCAAGTCGATCCTCATGGAGGCGAACTACGGCTACGTGAAGGTCATCGCGGAGCCCCGGCGCGGCCGCATTCTAGGCGCTGAGATCGTGGGCAAGGACGCGGGCGAGCTCATCCACGCGTTCAGCGGCCCGCTGGCCATGCGCGCAACCGTCTTCGACCTGCTCAGGGCGCCGTGGTACCACCCGACCCTCGCGGAGATCATCACCTATCCGCTGGAGGAGATTGCCGAGAAAGTCGGCTCCCGATGAACGCGCTGGCCGCGAAGGCAATCGACTCGATCCTGATCCACTCGGGCCTGCAGTACTGGCCCGTGCGCGTCCGGGCAGGAGTGGCCGCCGGAGCGCGGTGGACGCTTTATCCGTGGACCTCGTACTGGCGCGGCACGCATGAACCGGCGCTGCAGGCGGCGATGATCGGGCTCGGCGAGATCGCCGGCTGGCACTGCTGGGACCTGGGCGCGCACTACGGCATTTACAGCGTGGGACTCGCCCGCCGCGTGGGCCCCGGCGGATCGGTCGCCGCCTTCGAGCCGAATCCCCACAGCCACGCCCGGCTTCGGCGCCATGCTGAGATGAACGGACTGGACCACCTGCACACCTTTGCCGCCGCGGTCTCGGACCATGCGACCGGGGCCGACCTCCTAACCTACGGCGACCTGCGCAGCACCACCACCCACCTCGCCTACGAGCAGGAAACGCTCGGGCCGGCGACCGAACCGGTGCGCGTGCCCACCGTCGTCCTCGACGACTGGGTCAAGGCCGGCCGGCTAAACCGACCCAAGTTCATCAAAGTCGACGTCGAGGGTCACGCCCACCGGGCGCTGGCCGGCGCCGTCCAGACGCTCGCCGCAAGCCGGCCCATCCTGATCATCGCGTTCCACAGCCGCGAGGAGGTGGACGGGGTCCGCGCGGTGCTCGATCCGCTGGGTTACGACCGGCGGGTGATCGCGACGGACTCGGGCAGCGCCGACCCGGAGATCGGCCACGACTTTCTCTTCACCCCGCAAGCGCGCCAGTAGGCGGCGGCGGAGTGACGAGGGACGAGTGACAAGGGACGAGACCGACCGCACGGATTTACCCCGTTTCAGTCTCGTCACTCGTCACTTCAGCAAATCTGCCAGCGTGACTCGGCCCTCGTAAAGGGCCTTGCCGACGATCACGCCGTCGAGGCGCGGCTGCCGCGCTGCGAGCGCCCTGAGCTGGTCAACATCTTCGCGGCGGCTCACGCCGCCACTGGCGATCACCCGGCAGCGCACGGCCTGGAGCATCGCCTCCTGCGCCCGCAGGTTCGGGCCGGTGAGCATGCCATCGGTGCCAATGTCCGTGTGGATCAACGTCGCCACCCCGAGGGCGTCCATGCGACGGGCGAGGTCGAGCGCGTCCATGCCGGCGGTCGCTACCCACCCTTTCACCGCGACCTGGCCGGCCTTCGCGTCGATGCCCACCGCCACGCGATCCCCGAAAGCCTGGACCAGCTCGCCAATGAACGCCTCGCTCTCGGCGGCGCGGGTGCCGATCACGACCCGGCTCACCCCGAAACCCAGCGCGCGCTCAACCGCAGCACGGCTGCGCAACCCGCCGCCAAGCTGGACGTTCAGCCCCACCGCCGCGATAGCCTGCACGGCCGCGAGGTTCTTCGGTTCACCTGCGAACGCGCCATCGAGGTCGACCACGTGCACCCAGGCGGAACCGGCGGCACGGAAGCCGGCGGCGACCTCGGCCGGGTTATCCGCGTACACCGTTTCCTGATCGGCACGGCCCTGCGTCAGCCGCACACAGCGGCCGCCCTTGATGTCGATCGCAGGATAAATGGTCATCGTCCCATCGACTCACGCAAAGCGCGCCGGTGGCAAAGAAGAAATTTACTTTGCGCCCCGCCCGACTTGCGCGAGGGTCTCGGCATGCCCGCCTATCAAGCTCCCCAATTCCTCACCGAACTCCTGCATGCCCGTTCCCCCTCGGGTTATGAAGCCGAAGCCCACGCCGTCTTTGACCGCCACGTTGGTCCCGTCGCCGACACCTACGCGAAGGACGCCCTCGGCAACCGCCTCGCCACGTTGAATCCGTCCGGCGACCCGGTCCTGATGCTCGCCGGCCACCTCGACGAACTCGGCCTGATCATCA
>CAYYGV010000103.1:0-13300 GCA_964471615.1 uncultured Opitutaceae bacterium | reverse complement strand
TGCAGTACCAGCAGGAGGAACTCTGCCGGAAGATGAAGGCCCAGATCGACGCCGCAACGCGCAAGGACATGGTTAAGCCCCGCGAGGGCGTCCGGTTGCTGGAGCTCTTCGAGAGCCAGATGCTCAACAAGACCTACCTGAACATCGTGCCGAAGCACCCGAAGAAGAGAGGATAGCGCCGCGCGGTGTGAGGGTTGGGGCGCGGCCGAACGCCGAACATCGGACGCCGAACGCCCAACGCCGATGGGGAGGCGAACACGAGCATCGGGAGCCGAACGCTCAACATTCGACGCTCAACGTTCAACGCTCAGGGCCGGGCCTGATCGAGACCTTGGATTCCGGCCGTTCACGCTCCGGCACCTTGAGCGTTGAGCGTCAAATGTTGAACGTTAAGCGTCCTCCCCTGCTCCCACCGCCGAATCCCCGCTAGAATCAACTTCGAAGTTCGATGTTCGGCGTTCGATGTTCGACGTTCGCCTGTTGCCTCCCTGAATAATACGCCTCGCCCGGCTTGCGTATGCCGGTAGCGGTGCTTCGGCTACCTTTCATGCAACTGCGACTTCTCGGCTGGTGCGTCGGACTCGTAACGTTGACAGCGGCCGCCGCCCCTTCGGGCTTCGTCGCCGCCACGCCCGCCGCTCCCGCCGAAGAGGCGTCCGCGTGGTTTGAGGTTTTCCGTCAGGCTCCCACCACGCACGCGGCCCTGCCTTTCAGCTTTGTCTACGGCGGGCATCCGGCTTCGGAGCTGCTCGCGCAGTGGGGCGGCCAAATCGCTGAGCGTCGCATCGACGACCAGCGTCGCGAGGTCACGCTCACGTTCACCGATCCCGCCTCCAAGCTCGAGGTCCGCTGCGTCGCCGTCGCGTATGCCGATTTCCCGGTCGTCGAGTGGACGGTCTACTTCCGCAACGGCGGCACCGCGCCGGCTCCCCTCCTCGAACAGGTGCGGTCGCTCGATGCCAACTGGACGCGGGCCGGGACCGAGGAGTTTCTGTTTCACCACTCGCTCGGCACGTTCTTCCCGTTCTCGGCCACCGACTTCATGCCGCAGCAGACGAAGCTCGAGCCCGGCCAGACGCTCCGGCTCATCCCGCTGCTCGGTCGGCCGTCGGGCGCCGTGATGCCCTACTTCAACCTGGAGCGGGCCCATGACACCGGAGTCATCTTCGCCGTCGGCTGGCCGGGCGCCTGGGTCACCGAGCTCAAGCGCGACGACCAGAACGCCGTGCACGTCGCCGCCGGCCAAGAACTGGTGCACGCGCGCCTCGAGCCGGGTGAGGAGATCCGCACGCCGCTGATGGCGCTGCTGTTCTGGCGCGGCGACTGGATCGACGGCCAGAACGCGTGGCGGCGGTGGATGCTCGCGCACAATCTCCCCAAGCCCTTCGGCCAGCCCCACCGCCCACTGCTCATGCCCTCGAGTTCGGAGCAGTTCGACGTGATGATCCACGCCGACGAGGCGAACCAGCTGACCTTCATCGACCGCTACCTGGAGGAGAAGCTCCCGATCGACGCGTGGTGGATGGACGCCGGCTGGTACGAGAACGCGGGGCGCTGGCAGGAGCCGCTCGGTCTCCGCGTGGACCGCAAGCGTTTCCCGCGTGGGTTGCGTTTCATCACGGACCACGCCCACGCCCACGGCCTCAAGACGCTGCTCTGGTTCGAGCCCGAGCGCATCATGCCGACGAACGAGTTGTTCCGCGACCATCCGGACTGGCTGATGCCGAACCGCATGACCGCGCGGCTCTCCAAGCTCTTCTACCTCGGCAATCCCGCGGCCCACGAGTGGGTGACCGACCGCATCGTCCGCATCCTCGACGAGGAGGGCATCGACGTTTACCGGAACGACTTCAACGTGGTCGAGCCGGTCGAGCTCTGGCGCAGCAACGACACGCCCGACCGCCAGGGCATCACGGAGAACCACCATGTCGTCGGCTACCTCAAGCTCTACGACGAGCTGCGGCGCCGCCATCCCGGCCTCGTGATCGACTCCTGCGCCGGCGGCGGCTCGCGCGACGACCTCGAGACCATGCGGCGCGCGCTGCCGTTCTATCGCTCCGACTACCTCTACGACGTCGTCTCCAACCAGTCCCAGAGCTACGGCTTCACGCTGTGGATTCCGTTCCACGGCACGTGCACCGGGGTGAAGCAATTCTCCACCTACGAGCTGCGCTCCAATCTCTCCTGCCCAGTGGTGCTGCCGTCGTGGGACGTACGTGACCGCACCCTGCCCTATGACCTGTTGCGAAAGACCATTCGCGAATGGCAGGAGTACGCGCCGAACTACTTCGGCGACTTCTACCCGCTCACGCCCGACAGCCTCGGCAACGATGTGTGGATCGCCTGGCAGTTCAATCGTCCCGAGGCCGGCCGCGGCGTCGTGCAGGCCTTCCGGCGCTCCGGCAGCATCTACGAGCAGGCTCACGTGAATCTCCGCGGGCTGGACCCGACCGCGCACTACCGGGTTCGCGACCTCGACGCCCCTGGCGCCGACCGCGAGTTCACCGGCCAGGTCCTGATGATGTCCGGGCTCACCCTCGCCATCTCCAGCCGGCCCGGCACCGCGATCCTCGTCTATGAACGGCTCCCGAAGGCTTCCACGTCCTCCAACTGATTTCCTCATGCGTCGCCTCTCATTGCTTGCGTCCTTCCTTCTGGTCGCCGCCCTCGTGCACGGCGCCTCCCCCGCAGCCAGCCCGTCGCCGCACGTCGATTTCGGCTACGCGTTCGGCTACCCGCACCGCGTGACCGTCGCCCTGCCCGACAGCAGCGACAAGACGCTCGTGGACTGCGAGCCCGGCCAGGTGATGCTCTCGTGGAGCTTCGACAACCTGCTCAGTTTCCCGGTCGCGAATTTCTTCGGTCCCACGACGCAGTGGAAGGTCACGCTCCAGCCCGAGGTCGACGGCGCGCGGCTCAAGCAGAGCACGTGGCGCCGGCTGGACGGCTGGATGCCGGCGCTGGTGTCCGAGTTCACCGGCTCGCCGGTGAAGACCCGCCTCGAGGTGATCGGCACCCGTCGCGCGGCCGTCGTGCGCGTGGAGTTCACCAACACCGACGCCACCCAGGCCCACGCGGCCGCGGTGAAGTGCGAAGTGCCGGGCCACTGGCGGGGCGTGAGCCCGGCCGGCGTTGATGCCGGCGTGCCCAGCAACGCCCGCGATGCCCTGGTCGCCGGCTGGATGGCGCGGGCGGACCGCGTGATCGTCGCGGCCTTGGGCGGGGACGAATACCCGCTGTCGGACAACGCGCTTCGTCCCACGGTCCGGCTGCGTCCGGGTGAGACGCGCGTGCTCTGGCTGGTGCGCCCCTACGAGGTCTACGAGTCGATGCTTCCGGAGCTGCGGCGTCGCGATTGGGCGGCCGAGTTCGATCGCGCCAAGGCCACGTGGGCCGAGCTGATCGGACGGACGACGCGCCTGGCGCTGCCCGACGGCGGCGTGCGCGACGCCTACTACGCGGGCCTGGCCGACATCTTCATCATGCGCGAGCCCGTGCCGGGAGGCTACCTCGGCACCCTGCCGGGCACCGAGCTCTACCGGTGCGCCAACTGCTGCGAGGCCGCCATCGCCTCGATCGCACTGGACCAGGCCGGCCTGCCCGTCGAGGCGGCGGACGGCTATCGGCTGTCACTCGACCTCCAGAACTATGACGGCTGCTGGGCCGAGCCGCAGGGCTGGAGCCGGACCGGCTGGATCGCCTCGGGCCTGAAGTCGTGGTTCGTGATGGAGCACTACCGGATGACCCGCGACCGCGAGTTCCTGGAGCAGGTCTTCCCGCGCATGCTCGCCAGCTCGCGCTGGCAGGAGCGCGCCCGGCAGCGCACCCGCGTGCTCGACCACGGCGCCAAGCCCCTGAACTACGGGCTGCTGCCGCCGGGCATGGGCGACGGCGGGCTGAAGAACGGCGACAGCTTCTACGGCGTGTTCCTGCCGCACAACATCTGGGCCGTGTACGCCGACGAGCAGACGCTCCTCGCGGCCGGAGAACTGGGCCACACCGACGCCGTGGCGGAACTCACACCCATCGCCGCCGCTGCCCGCACCGACCTCATCGACACCCTGCGGCGCGGAGCCATCAACGAGAACGGCCTCCGCTACATCCCCGGCGTCGTCGGCAAGACGACCGGCAGCCTCTGGGGTACCCTCAACGCCGCCTTCCCGTGCCGGATCCTGCCGGCCGACGACGAGCTCATCACCGGCAACCTCCGGAAGATGGAGACGAAGCTCAGCCCCGGCGGCATCCCGATCCACACCGGCTGGATGGAGGACGGCATGTGGGTCGCCATCACCCTCGACAATCTCGCGGAGACCCACCTCTACCGCGGCAACGGCGACGCGGCCGCCCATTACCTCTACGCCACGCTCAATCACGGCACCCCGCTCTACTCGTGGTGCGAGGAGCGCGGACAGGAACCCGGCAGCACCAAGACGACCGGGGACCGCCAGCACCTCTGGACGCCGATCGCGGTGGTCCGGATGATCCGCGACTGCCTCGTGTTCGAGGATGGCCCCACACTGCACCTGGCGCGCGGCGCCGACCGCTCATGGCTGATCCGCGGCCCGGTGGGCGGCACGGGATTCCCGAGTCACTTCGGACCCGTGACCTACTCGTTGAACTACGAGACCACCTCCAAGCAGGTGAGCGGCCAAGTCAGCCTCGCGGCTGACCGCGTGCCCGCCACCCTCCAAGTCCACGTCCGCCTGCCCGACGGCGCCAAACTCGCGAGCGTCTCCGATTCGCACGCCCGGATTCTGTCCGACGGCGAGACGATCGAATGGACCAAGCCGGCAGCGAACCTGGCCTTCACCGCAACGGTCCGTTGACCGAGTCCCCCCGGCAATTCAAAGACAGGTTAACCGCGAAGCGCGCTAAGCTCGCGAAGAGCAGCCCGCGTTTGAGGAAGATCCTTCGCGTGTTTGGCGGGCTTAGCGGTTAATCCACACCCTAACGCCACTCGTGGCGGGGGTAGCGGCGAGACAGCTCTGCTTTCACCTTGGGGTACTGCTCGCGCCAGAAGTTCGTGAGGTCGTCGGTGACCTGGATGGGACGGTGATTCGGGGCCAGCACCTCGAACTTCACCGGCACGCGGCCGTGGCCAAGCGTGAACTTCCCCTCGATGCCGTAGAGTTCCTGGATGCGCGCGCTCATCACCGGCGGGCCCTCCTTCGCATAGGTGAGCTTGGCGCGGCGGCCGTTGGCCATGGTCAGCTTCTCCGGCAGGTAGTCGTCGAGCACCGCGAGTTGCTCGGCGGTCAGCCAGTCGCGCAGGATGGGCATGACGGGCTTGTCCTTGATGTCCCGGTAGCCGAGTTCGCCGTAACAGATCTGCTCGATGAGCGTCGCGCGGTCGGCGTCGGTCAGCGGGTTGACCTCCAGCTCGGGGAACCACTCGGCGAGACGGTTCACGCGGATGATCCACTGCTCGACCGACTCGTCCCACGCCTCGAGCTTCAGCCGGCCGGCGAGCACTTCCTTCGTGAGCAGCGCCGCCGCCTCGTTGAGCGGCGCCTCGTCGCTGCTGACCTTGGCATCGAGGATCAGGTCGCGAAACCGCCGTTCCCGTCGAGAGACCACGCGCTTGATCGACTCGTCATAGGCGACGCCGCGGGTCTCGCGGTAGTCGTCCGGGAAGATCTCCTTCAGCCAGGCCTCCTCGACGGCGGTGGCGAGCGAAAGCAGGACATTCACCTCGCCGCCGCGGCCCTCGACCTCGCTGATCTCGGCGGCCACCAGCAGCGACGCCTGACCGATCGCACTCTCGCGCGCGAGCACGCCGCGGCGCTGGTGCACGAGCTCGCAACGCAGCGTGCCGCCATCGAGCCGACGGGCGAGCTGGTCCGAGAACCCCGCGAGCACGCACTTGCGCACGGCCTCGCCGTCGACCCGCCTCTCGCTCACGTCGAGCCCCTCGCCGTGGGCGATCTCGAGGAACTGCTCGAACAACGGCCCGACCTGCCTTGCCGCCTGTGCGTGGATGCCGAGACGCCGGCAGGCATCGAGCGTGAAGTTGGCCCGGTCGGCGTAGCGCCAGGCGCGCATCATCAGGAAAA
Source organism: uncultured Opitutaceae bacterium (assembly GCA_964471615.1). Lineage (GTDB taxonomy): Bacteria > Verrucomicrobiota > Verrucomicrobiia > Opitutales > Opitutaceae > Opi-474. Next base: position 7,247 of record CAYYGV010000103.1, on the reverse strand, counting down.
AGTCGCTCTCGTGCTCCTCGCCGAGCACCTCCTCGCGCGCCTGCTCGACGTCCCGCGGCACGCCGCGCAGGAGGAAGTTCCGCCCCTGGGTCAGGGCCGCCATCAGCGCCACCGGCCGCACGCAGCCTCGCTCCTGGGCCGCGAGCAGCATGCGGGCGTAGCGCGGATGGACCGGGAACCGCAGCATCTTTCGGCCGACCTCGGTGATCGTGGCGTGCTTTGCGCCCGCGACGCGCGCGATGGCGCCGAGATCCGCCAGCAGCAGCTCGGCACGTTCCAGCGCCTTTGGGTCCGGCTTCTCGATCCACGGGAATCCCGCAACGTCGTCGATGCCGCTCGCCTTGAGCGTCAGCACCACCTCGGACAAATCCAGCCGCCGCACCTCGGGCAGTTCCTGCGGAGCGCGCTGGCCATGCTCCCGCTCGGTCCAGAGCCGCACGCAGACGCCCGGCGCGGTGCGACCGGCCCGGCCGGCGCGCTGGTCCGCGCTCGCGGCGGAGATCTTCTCGATCAGCAGCGTGTTGATGCCCCGGTGCGGATCGAAGCGCGCGACCCGGGCGAGACCGCAATCGATCACGGTCGTGACGCCATCAATGGTGAGCGAAGTCTCGGCGACGTTGGTCGAGACGATGATCTTCCGCGTGTCGTAGCGCGCCACGGCCCGGTCCTGCTGCTCGGGCGGCAGCTCGCCGTGCAGCGGAAACGTGACGAACTCCCGCAGGCCGCGGCTTCCCTGGATCGCCTGCACGGTGCGGCTGATCTCGTAGGCGCCGGGCATGAAGACGAGAAAGTCGCCGGACGACTGGCCGGCGACGCGCCCGCACTCGCGCGCTGCGACCTCCCACACTGGGTCGTGCTCGAAGTTGACGGACTTCGGCAGGTACTCGATCCGCACCGGAAAGCTCCGGCCCTGCGAGACGAGCAGCTCGCACGGCGCGAGGTAGGACTTGAGCACGCCGGTGTCGAGGGTGGCCGACATCACGATCAGCTTCAGATCGGGCCGGATCGTCTGCTGGATCTGCAGGGCGCGGGCGAGCGAGATGTCGCCGTACAGATGGCGCTCGTGGAACTCGTCGAAGACGATCGCGCTGACGCCCTTGAGCCGGGCATCGAATGACATCTGCCGGAGCAGGATGCCCTCCGTGACGAATCGGATGCGGGTGCGGTCACTGACGCGGGACTCGAGCCGGATCTGGTAGCCGACGGTCTCGCCGAGCGGCGAACCGACCTCCTCGGCGACGCGCTTGGCGAGCAGCCGGGCGGCCAGACGCCGCGGCTGGAGGACGACGATCTCGCCCTTTTCGCCCAACAGCCCGTGGCGCAGGAGCATCTGCGGGATCTGGGTGGACTTACCCGAGCCCGTCGGCGCCTGCACGATCAGCCGTCCCGAATTCCGCAGCGTCGCGACGACGGCGGATTCGAGCTCGTAGATAGGCAGATCGAGGGGAGACGGCATGGGTTGATTCCGGATTCCGAATTCCGGAGTCCGGATTTCAAGACCGGAACTACGGATACCGCTGCCGGACTCGCCGGTTCGCAATCCTGATCTCGGCGGGTGACACTGGCGCCGGAATCGTCCATTGACGACGGTATCCCGCGACGGCCAGCTTACACGGAAGAATGAGCACCATTCCCCGCCCTTTGACCTGGCTGTGGTGCCTATTCCTCCCTTGGAGCGTCCTGTCCGGAACCGCCAGCGCGTCCATCGGAGCGCAACTCACCACCCCCGAGAAGACGCAGCTCCAGCGGGAAGCACGTCTCGTGGTCGATCTGGTCCAAAACTACCACTACTCCGGGCAGACCTTTCAGGGCGTCCAGAACGCAGAGATCCTCACCCGGTTCCTCGCGGACCTCGACCCGCAGGGCGATATTTTCGCCCCGGCTGACCGGGCGTTCGTCCACCAGCGATTCGATCACACGCTGAAGACGGTGTACCTGTTCCGGGGCGATCTGGCCCCGGCCTTCGAGATCTTCGATACCTTCTCCGGCCTCGCCACCCGGCGCCTCCAGTGGATCGACCAGCGGCTCGGCCAGGACTTCGATTTCTCGACCGACGAGACCTACACTGAGACGAACGAGGCTGGGCCGGCCGAAACGGACGGCGATCTCGACCGCCACTGGGAGCGACGCCTGAAGGACGAAATGCTCACGGAGCTCGTCGCCGGACGGACGCTGGACGCGGCCCGCGCCCACCTGCGCCAGTCCTATGCCGAAGCCGCGGCGAACTTGGCCCTCTACGACTCGTTTTCAGTCCGCGAGCACTTTTTGAATGCAGCGCCCGGCTGCTTCGATCCGCACAGCGGGTATTCCTCCGCCGACTCAACCAAGGAGTTCGCCGGCCTGATCGAGGGGAGCTCAACCGGGGTGGGCCTGGGATTGAAGCGGGTCCGCGGACGATGCGTGGTGGCGGCCCTCCTACCCGGCGGTCCCGCCGACCTGCACTCCGCGCTGGCCCCGGGCGACACCGTCGAGGCGCTGGCCAACGGGGATGGTCCGTGGACCGACGTGAGCGGACTGCGGTGGCGCGAAGTCCTCGCCCTCCTGCGGGGAACCCGTGGCTCCACCCTGCGGGTTGCCTACCATCCGCACGGCGGACCGGATCGCCGTGAGGTTACCCTGACCCGGGAGCGACTCGTGCTGACCACCAACCGCGCGCGCGGCGCCGTCAGTGTCGTCCCGACCGAAGCCGGCGGGAGCCACCGCGTGGGCTGGATCGTGCTGCCGTCATTCTACGGCACACCCGGTCGGTCAGCCGTCCACGCGTCAGCCGACCTCCGCGAACTGATCGCAACCCTGACCGCGGAAAGGATTGATGCGCTGGTGATCGATCTGCGCACGAATCCGGGCGGTGAGATGAACGAGGTGGCGGCCGCCATCGAGCTTTTTGTCCCGCGCGGCACAGTCCTGCTCCTGCGCAAGCCCGACGGAACGATCCAGCCGCTGCCCGCCAAGCCCGGAACCCCGGTCTGGACAGGTCCGCTGGTGGTGCTGACCGCGCCAACGAGCGCGTCGGCGGCGGAGATCTTCGCGGCCGCGATGAGGCAGCACCGGCGGGCGTTGATCGTGGGCGGGGCCGCCACCTACGGCAAAGGCTCGAGCCAGAACTTCATCGATCTCGCAAAGGCGGCCGGGCTGCAGGGGCGAGAGAGCAAGGACTGGGGCTCGCTCCGGCTGACCACCGCGCGATTCTACAGCGGCGATGGCTCGGCCATCCAGGGAACCGGCGTCGCCTCGCATGTGGTCCTCCCGAACATGATCGCGTCGAGATTCAAGCGCGAGTCCGACCTGCCCCACGCGCTGCCGGCCGAGTCCGTGACGCCACCGCCGCAGGACGCCGCACCCGAGCCGCCAGCCCTCGCCCCGCCGCTGCTGTCCGACCTCGTCAACCGGGGGGAGCGAAACGTGGCCAACCTCCCGGAGTGGACGCTCGTGACGCGGGAAGCCACGGCCCGCGAGCAGACGGAGGCAGCCGCCCGGAGCCTGCGCCGGGAAAAGCGGCAGCAGGCCTGGGATGCGATGCTCGTGGAACAGGCGGCCATCCAGCAGACCCGGCGCACGCTGGCGGCCAGCGCAGCCTATCCGACGAAACCCGTGGAGCTCGCGGCCGTCGGCGCAGCACTGGACGCTCACCGGGCCAAGCTGCTGGCCGATGCCAAGACGACAAACCCGCCGGCTCACCCGGTGTACCGCGACGGCGCCGTGCTAATGGCGACCGACCAAGCGCACATAGAAGCGATCCATCTCACCCAGTTTCGGTTCGGTCACTTCCTGGGCGACGCCGCCGAGCTTTCCCGAGTGGTGGCAAAGGAAGTTGGCAAGCCGGTGGACGAGATCCGGCTCCGCGCAGCGCTGCAGGAGTTGATGCTGCTCGAAGAACCGACCGATAGCGCTGTCGCCGAGGTGGTCACAAAAGCCCTGCCTGCCGGCGTGGAGCCAGCGGCTACGGCGCGGGCGCTGGCCGCCCTGCTCGGCCGGATGGCCGAGCTCGAACCGGGATTCGCCGCGGAGCGACCGCCGCTCGACGTTCCGCTGCGTGAGGCCCTGCGTCTCGGCGCCGCATGGGCCGAGACCGTGGCCGTCAAGGCCCCCTGACCCACCGACGGCAGACCGTAGCCCGTCCAAATTCTCCCATCACCCATCATGCCAAAGAACCTCCGGCACCTGCTGATCATCCTCGCCGTAGTCCTCGCGTTCACGCCACCGGCTCCGGCGGCGAATCCTCCGGCCGCGACCGCTCCCGCAGGGGCGGTTCCCGCGCAAGTGGCGCCGGGCGAGGCGGCGGACGAGGACGAGGACGCCGGGCCGACAGCGGCGGTGAAACCGGATCCGGCCACGGATAAGTTCTGGGAAGCCGTGCGGCTGCTCAAGAGCGGGCGAAAAGAAGACCAGACGGCAGGAGCCGCGGCGCTGAAGGCCGCCTCGGACCTGGAGTACGTGTACGCGCAGGAGCTGCTAGCCCATTGCTACTTCTCCGGGGCCTTCGGCTTCTCCCAGAACCAGAGCAAGTCCGCCAACCTGTACCGCCTGGCGGCCGCGCGCGGTGACGGCTACGCGATGGTGAACTACGGCTCCATGGTGGCCGCCGGCATTGGCACCTCGGCCAACGACGAAGTGGCGGCCAAGTGGCTCACCGCCGCGATCCAGCCGACTGCGGACTACTCGCGTCCCACCCCACCCCCGGACATTGTCGCCGCTGAGGCCAAATCTGCCACGGCCAGCGAAGTGGCCGGCACGTTGGTCAATGATCCCGCCAGCCAAGCGCGGGCGGGGGCGCACTATGTGCTCGGGTTGATCTACGCGAAGCAGAAAAAGCTGGCGGAGGCCCAGGAACAGTTTGTGGCGGCGGCGACTGCAGGGCCGAATGGCAGCTGCGGCAACCTGAACGCGGCGACCATCGCGGCCGTGAACTATGCTTTTGGCACGGGAGTGCCGCGGGACCTGGAGAAGGCGAACGCCATGATTGCCCAGAGCCGCAAGCTCGTGGCGCGCGGCACCACCATGATGCTCCAGAACTCCATCGCGCTGAAGCTGGATGATTCTTTCGCCGGGTCCGAAATGGCGGACGCCCTCAGCGAGCTCAGCGTGGTATTCGGCGGCGTTGTCCAACGGTCGATCGCCCAGCAGCTCTCGGACAAGAAAGCCAAGACCTACGACCCAAAGGAGGCGGCCAAGTGGTACACGCTGGCGGCTGACAGCGGCCAGGTCTGGGCCATGGTGCCCGCGGCGTTCAACGCACTCGAGGGCACGACAGCGCCACCCAACCCGACCGAGGCGTTCAAATGGTTCGACAAGGCGGGCGGTGGCAGCAAGCCGAAGGACCTGACGGCGACCGCCGACCTGGCCATCTGCTACCTGAACGGCATTGGGACCGCCAAGGACCCGGCGAAGGCGGCTGCGATATTCAAGAAGTACAAGGAAGCGAATTTCGCCTGCTATCTGGGCTGGCGCGGCGAACCACTGTCAAAACCCCTCAAGCCTGAGGAGATTTTCGCCCTGAATCGCAAATGGGTGAAGGACAAGAAGGACCCCCAGGCGCAGTATCTTCTCTCCCTCGCCTACCTGTTCGGCTTTGGCGTCGAGGAAGACGGCGTGGAAGCGGACACGTGGCTCAAGCGGGCCGCCAAGGGGAACTACGGCGCTGCATTGTGCATGCTGGGTGCCAGGGAGATTTCGCAGGCCATGTTCATGAAATCAGTTGGCGTGAACTTCACCGAATCCGACCTGAAGAGCGGAATCGAGCACCTCCGGAAGTCGGCTGAAGCGGGCCATCCCGAAGGGGCGCTCCGCTATGGCGCGCTGTTCCACCTCGGCACCCACGTGCCGAAGGACCTCGCCAAGGCCGAGAGCCTCTACCTGAAGGCCGCCCAGCTCGATCCGGACTACGCGGAGCCGCACAACAACCTCGCCGTGATCTACGAGGACCGACTGCGGCAGGCAGTTGCCCAAGGCGATGAAAAAGCGGCCGCAGTCGCCCGCTCCGCGATGCTCGAGCAATACGACCTCGCCCGCAAACTCGGCTCGGTCCTGGCGACCGCCAATCTCGGTATCCTGCATTACGACGGCATCCTGGTCCCGAAGGATCTGCGCAAGGCCTACGCCGAATTCGAGGAGGCCGCCGGCCTCGGCTCAACCAGCGCGCACTATCATCTGGGGCTCATGCACGAGCAGGGCGATGGCGTCCCCGTCACCTACACCGAGGCCGCATATCACTATCGCATCGCCGCGCTCGACGGACACAAGGACTCGCTGCGGCGCCTCATCAACTTCTACATCACCGGGCAGGGTGTTTCCCCCGACCTTGATCGCGCGATCTTCTGGCTCAACCGCCTCGTCGCACTGGGCAACGACCGCGTGTTCACGACCTATTGCGACGTGCTGCTCCGGAAGGGCGCCTACGACAAGGCGCTCAAGCTACTCAATGACCTCAAGGAGTCCAAGGACAACACCGTGTCCGGGTACGCCTACTACCGCCTCGCCTATTGCTACTCCAAAGGCCTCGGAGTGAAGGCGAACGCGGCCAAGTCGGAGCGTTACCGCCAGGGAGCCCTGCAACGCGGCGACGGCAATGCCTTGGCGGAGGTGGGACTGGAGCAAATCAACAACCATCGTGTCGAAGAGGGACTGGCCAACCTGCGACGGGCGGCCGTCACCTCGCGGCACGCGAACTATGCGCTGGGCATGATGTACCTCAATGGGACCAACGTGCCCAAGGATGAGGCGAAAGGCATTGCATTCCTGAAGGTTGCAGCGGAGGCCAACCACACGGAAGCACTGTACGTCCTGGCGGTGCTAACCTACGAGAAACGACCGGGAGCCCCCTCGCTGGACCAGGCCATTGATTTTGCCCAACGGGCCGAGACCAACGGCCACGCCAAGGGAGCGGCGCTGCGGGAGACACTCGAGCAACGCCGCAAAGGAGCCTCCGCCTCGGGCGCTGGGAATATCCCGTGAGCCAGATTATCCCCAACTTATTCACCGAGGCGTGCGGTGAATAAGTTGAGGAGAACAAAGCCTTTTCTTTGGCGGGGGACGGAACAGGTTCGTCACGTTCCTTGATAGAACAGTCGTGGTTCGGCGGCATGAAAAACCCGCCGAGAGCGCGGCTGGGATAATCCCGGGCGACCGGGGAATGGTCGGAAGCAGCTGGTGCTGCCGGCCCCTCTGACACCGCGTTAGCGGTGATGGTAGGCAAATATCACCAGGTCCTCTGGCCGGAGTCGTGTCCGGTCAGTACACACACGAATCAG